>JAUYQQ010000023.1 GCA_030697165.1 Acidobacteriota bacterium | reverse complement strand
GAACCCGCGCACCCGCGAGCAGCTCCGGAACCCGCGCACCCGCGAGCAGCTCCGGATACGGCGCACCCGCGAGCAGCTCCGGAGACGGCGCACCCGCGAGCAGCTCCGGAACCCGCGCACCCGCGAGCAGCTCCGGAACCCGCGCACCCGCGAGCAGCTCCGGATACGGCGCACCCGCGAGCAGCTCCGGATACGGCGCACCCGCGAAAGCCACGGGCGCGTGCTCAGCAGCCGTGGCCACCAACATCGACGCGAAAGCTCAGGCGGGTCCCTTTGGCGTGATTGCGCTGGGGTTCTACAACCGCCCGGCCGCGCGTTACGAAATGCGTTGCGCGCGGATCGGGGTGGGCGACGCCAGCGATGGGCTCTTGAAGGCCCTTACCTGGTATCGCCTCGATTCAGCTGGCGAGTTCATCGAAACCACGTAAGACCCCCGTAGTTGGAGTTTTGCCGAATGCTGAAGGTCTACATTGCCGCACCGTTTCAGTTGAAGTCAGAAGCCGTTGTGCTGCTGGCGCTGTTGCAGGGCGCCGGCTACGAAGTGACCTCGACGTGGCTGCGCGTCACCGACATGCCCGACACCGATCAGGCGGCGCGGCTGGACCTGGCCGACATCGATCGGTCCGACGTCTTGGTCGCGATGAACCCCCACGGCTGGGAGTCGAAGGGCACCGGTGGCCGGCACGGTGAGTTCCTCTACGCCCACGCGAAGGGCAAGGAACTGATCCTGCTCGGGGTCCGCTCGAACGTCTTCCACCACCTGTCGAACGTGCGCCTCGCCGGCTGCCGGGCCGAGGTCCTCGTGCTGCTGGTGCGCCTGTGGGCCGAGCGCCGGGCGGCGGTGGGAGCGTAGCCCAATGGCCCGCGGTCGCATCATCTCGAAGAGCCTGAGCACGTCGCAGCGCTATTTGGCGTTGCACGACGTCGCCGGCAAGCTCGCCGAGTTCTGCCAGGCGCTGTTTCCGTTGCTGGTGGCCCACTCCGACGACTTCGGACGCATGCCCGGGGACCCGCAAACGGTCAAATTCCTGGTCTTTCCGGGAAGCCCCCGGAAGTTCCCGGAATTTCAGGCGGCTTTGCAGCACCTCGAACAAGTGGGGCTGATCACCGTCTATCCAGACCCAAGCAGCGGCGGTGAACGCATCTGCTTGCAGGTCAACAACTTCGAAGCACACCAGAGCGGGTTACATAAACGGACAAAGTCACGATTCCCGGAAGCCCCCGCCAATTCCGGGAAGGTCCGGGAGTTTCCCGGAAATTCCGGGTCAAGAGAATTGAATGGAATTGAAGAGAAGAGAAAAGAAGAAGAGCCAGAGATCGTACCGGTTACGAACGATCCGACCGACACGTGGCAGCGTGTCATCGGGTTTTTGGAAATTTCAGAACACACCAAAGGCGTCTGGTTGCAGCCTTGCTGGCTACTTCGAGAGACCGACGAGCTGATTGAAATCGCGGCGCCGAACACCCTCGTCGCGACCCACCTGCGCACCAATTTGAGCCTCACCCTGAAGGAAGCCATGGCCGTTGCGTGTCCTGGCAAGGGTCTGTCGATCGTCGTGCAGAAGCCCGCCGCGAAGCGGAAGGTGAGCTGATGGCCAGACCTTACACGGGCCTCGTCAACTTCGCCGGACGCATCGAGTGGACGCAGCCGCGTGCCCTGCAGTCGTGGCTGTTGCGGAAGGTGGGCAAGCGGGTGATGGCGCGGCTGTATCTCATCTCGGCGCGCACCGAAGAGCAGCTCGCGTATTGGTTCGGCGTTCCGGTCAAGCGTGTCGCGAAGGCCACCGGCTACACGTCCAGCCAGGCGCACGCGCTGATGCTCGCGTGCTGCTTCGGCGTCATCGTCGATCCCGCGACCGGCCGCGAGATCCCCAAGGTGCCGTCAACGGGTGACCTGACGCGCCGACAGTTCGCCGCGCTCATCACCTGGGTCGGCCCGTGGGCCCTGAAGACCTACAACCTCGTCATTCCGCCCCCCGCGGCCGTGCGCGGCGAGGACCTGGACGGCGACGCATGAGCAACCCTCAGCCCCGCTTCGACTGGTCGGCGCCGGTGGCGCGGGAACGCCCTGCCTTGCCCGTCGCGCAGAGCGACCACGCCATCGCCACGCACCACAGCGCCATGGCCGCCGAGGCGGCCTCGAAGACGCGCGTGTCGAAGGCGCAGGAGCTGCGCGAGATCTACGCGGCTGCCGGCGACAAGGGCAAGAGCGACTGGGACGTGTTCTACGAAAAGGGCTGGCTGATGTCGACGATCTGCGGCGCGCGCAACAGCATCAAGGGTGAGCTGTGGCCGGCCGACCGCGAAGGCCTGAGCCCGTCCGGCAACGCCGTGACGTGCTGGCGCCTGGCCACCCCCGCAGAAGTTGAGAGCAAGAAGCTGGCGGTGCAGTCCGCACTGCCGGCGTCGTCCACCGAGGAAAGGAAGTGACGGGCATGAACGCAGTGAGAGCCGTGACGTTGGACACGATCGCGGGCGGGGCGGTCGTCGAGTTGTTCGGCGCCGAGTTGAAACGTGTCGTCGAGAACATCGCCGACATCAACACCGATCCCGAGCAGAAACGCACCATCACCATCAGCATCGAGTTCAAGCCGGAAGGCGTGAAGCGCGACAACGCCGACGTGAAGGTGAAGTGCACGTCGAAACTCGCCGGCATCCTCACCGTGAATACGCAGGTGTTCATGGGCATGCACGCCGGCAAGCTGATCGCGGTCGAGAACGATCCGCGGCAGGGTGGGCTCTTCGACGAGCCCGAAGTGAAACCGTTGGCGGCCGTCACCAACATTAGCCAGGGAAGGCAGGAGTAATGGAAGTAGAAACCGACGTGACTGAAATCGCCGATCTCGCGCAACGGAAGCCGATCGAGATCGGCGGCTTCATTGTGCGGCCGAACGACTGGACCGCCGAGGATCCGAAAGGCCTGGCGAAGCCGGAGCCCGCGTTCCCGTTGCCGAAGGCGGCTGCGTTGAAGGTCGCCACGCTCGGCGCCCTGCGCGACTACTTGAAGACCAACCGCGACGGCCTCGACCTGTCGAAGCTGATCGCCCACATCGAGTCGCCGAACCGTGTCTCGGTAGGCAGCGCTCTTCGCGCGCCCGCCCGAGATCGCGAGATCTACATCACGGCGGAAGCCCACGACATGACCGATGGCTTTGTTGGGAAATACCACTCCAGTGAAGACTTCAACATCGGCCTGCAGGTGAGGTTTGTTGACATGGACCAGCGCGCGGCGCTGCTGGATGTTGTGAGCAGTGTCAAGACCGAACAGTCGGCCGCGGCCCTCGACAACGGCGTGACGCAGACGCTCGAGGCCCGTCACGGCGCGGTGCTGAAGTCGCACCAGACCCTGCCGAACCCGGTCACGTTGACACCCTTCCGCACCTTTCGCGACATCATGCAGCCCTCCTCGGTGTTCGTGTTGCGTGCGAAGGCAGAGCAGGGCCAGCTGCCCAGCCTCGCCCTGCTCGAAGCCGACGGCGGCACCTGGAAGCTCAGCGCGATTCAGCGCATCAAGGACTGGCTCGATACCGAGCTCAAGGACTTGAACATCGCGGTTCTCGCCTAACGCCATGGCTCCACGTTCCAGCGCCATCGCCTCAGGCTTCGACCGGTTGATTCGGGACGTCACGCGCGTCCCGGCCGGTCGTGCTGCGCGCGATGGCGCTGGGCGTCGGCCCAAGAATCCCAACCTCGAGAAGTATCAACAGCACGAGGGCTGCAAGCTGCTGTCGTCGCTTGGGGCCGTGGTGCTGATCATCGGCACCCGCCGCTCGCGCGGTAAACCGTGCCCGAAGTGCAAGACCTTCGTCCCCGAGGATCAGGGGACCCGCCAGACGCCGGGCATTCCCGACGTGCTGGCGTTCCTCCCGGCCCGCGGCGGCGCGCCAAGCGTGACGCTGCTGTGGGAAGCCAAGCACGCCGATGGCGGCCGGCTGTCTGCCGACCAGCAGCGCATCGCTGACCTGTGCGCGCGGTCCGGCCAGGCCTACTGCTCAGGGCCGCTCGACGCGCTGATCTCCTGGCTGGTGGCCAACGGCTACCTCAAGGCCGAGAACCTGCCGCACTACCGCGTGCCGGCTGGAGCGCGCTCATGAAGATGAACGCGGTTGACATGTTCTGTGGCGCCGGTGGCGCGAGCACTGGCCTTGTTCGGGCCTGTGCCGCCCTCGGCGTCGAGCTCGAGTTGTTGGCCATCAACCACTGGCCGACGGCTGTTCAAACGCACCTGCTGAATCACCCGAACGTTCGCCACAAGTGCGAAGAGATTGAGCGCATCAACCCCCGTGAGGAAGTTCCGAGCGGCCGTTTGAACCTGCTCCTCGCTGGGCCTGAGTGCACGCACCACTCGAACGCCGCTGGCGGCCGCCCGAAGAACGAACAGTCCCGGGCGTCGGCCTGGAATGTCGCGAAGTGGGCGCAAGAGCTTTACATCGACACCATCCTGATCGAGAACGTGCCCGAGTTCCGCAACTGGGGGCCGCTGGGCGCGGACGGCAAGCCGCTGAAGTCCAAGAGGGGCGAGACGTTCAAGGCGTTTCTCGAGGTGCTGCGCTCGCTCGGATACAAGCTCGAAGTAAAGATCCTGAACGCCGCCGACTTCGGCGATCCCACAACCCGGCAGCGGCTGTTCGTCCTGGCCCGGCGCGCCCGGCACGAAATCAACTGGCCGGAGGTGACGCACAGCCGGACCGGCGCGTCCACGCTCTTCGGTTCAACGAAACGCTGGAAGGCGGCGCGCGAGATTATCGACTGGTCGCTGCAGGGCAAGAGCATCTTCAACCGGAAGAAGCCGCTGAAGCCGGCGACGATCGCCCGGATCCTGGCAGGCCTGGAGAAGTTCGGCGGTCCTGAACTCAAGCCGTTCCTGGTGGTGCTTCGTAACCACGCGGACGGGCGGTCGGTGGAATCACCCATTCCGTCGCTCGCCGTAGAGGGGCAGCACATTGGCGTCGCGCAGCCATTCATCGTGCCCGTCAACCACGGCGCCGGCGACCTGCGGTCGAACTCGATCGAGGCTCCCTTGCCGACGCTGACGGCAAAGGCCAACCAATACCTGGTGGAAGCCGCGCTGCTTGGCCAGCATGGCGGTGCCTCGTTGCGCCCCGTCTCACAGCCGGTTCCGACAGTGGCCACAGACGGCGCGATTGCGCTCGTCGAGCCCTTTATGGTCCCGATGTATGGCGAGCGCGAGGGGCAGGGCCCGCGCACGCATTCAGTCGATCAGCCTGTGCCGGTAATCCCGGCGTCTGGTGGCGGCAAATTCGCTGTCATTGAGCCCGTCATCGTCGACGTGGCCTTTGGCGGCGGTGATGAGACCAGGCGCCAGCAGTCCATCGAAGACCCGCTGGGCACCTTGCCGGCGTCGAACCGCTACGCCGTCGCTGAAGCCTCGCTGGTGGCCATGGAGCATGGCGGCCGAGAGCTCAGCGTGGACAAGCCCGTCCCCACAATCACGACTGCCCGCGGCGGTGCCATTGGTGTCGCCGAGGCGATCATCGTGTCGGCTGGCGGTCCCAAGTGCCCCGCCCGGCCGGTAAGCAAGCCGATGGGCACAGTGCTTGGGCGCGATCATCGCGCGCTCGCGGAGGCCTTCCTCGTGACGGCCGGCGGGCCATCTGGCCAAGGAAGGAACGCCAACAGCATCGACGAGCCACTGCCGACGGTGCTGGGTGAGAACCACCGCGCGCTCGTCGAGCCGGTGATTGCCTCCTACTACGGCACCAACAACACCAGCCCGGTCAGTGCGCCGTTGCCGACGGTGACCACGAAGGATCGGTTTGCCTTGGTCCAGCCAGTGATCAACGGCCTGGCGCTCGACATCCGCTTCCGCATGTTGCAGCCCCACGAGCTGGCCGCGGCGATGTCGTTCCCCAAGGAATACCAGTTCACCGGCAAGCGCGAGGACGTCGTTCGGCAGATCGGGAACGCCTGGCCAGGCGAGCTGGCGTTTGCGTTGTGCAAGGCCATCGCCAAGGACTACGCCCCGAAGAAGCGGGCGCGGAAAGGGAAGGCAGCGGCATGAGCGAACACGAAGACGGCCGCGAACTCAGTGGCGCTGAGGCGACATCGGCGCTCGAGCGGGTGATGCCGAAGATCCGGAGCATCCACGCAGCGCAGCAGGAGCTCGTGCGCGCCGGCCAGGCCTGCCTGCAGCACAACGGCGGCCCCATCAACGAGGAAGAGACCGTCGACGGCGAGAGCTACGTCATGGTCCGCCTCGGTGACTTCGAAGCACTGCAGGCCGCGCTGGAGCAGCTGGGAAAGGCCCGGGCGTCATGACCGGCGAGCTGATGACCGCCGCTGACCTGAACGCCATTCAGGGCGCTCCCGGAGATCTTGACGTCGACCTCTTCGGGAATGTGCCGACGATCGACACCGGCGTCCGGTCCACCGGAGACTTCTACGAAACGCCGAAGTTCATGACGCGCTCGCTGGTGCACTACCACCGCGCCATCGTCCGCTCAATCCCGTTGAACGACGGCACGAAGGGCCAGCGCGCCCCCGTCATCCTCGAGTGCTGCTCTGGTAACGACGCCATCGCCGTGGTGCTGCGCGAGGAATACGGCCTCACGGTGCACACGAACGACATCGACCCGCGTCACCCGGCCGAGACGCACGAGGACGCCACGCAGGCCGCCTACTGGCAGCGCTGGCGCGGCGGCATGGGTGAGCGGCCCGAACTGCCGGCCATCGACTGGGTAGTGACCAACCCGACCTTCGTCAACGCCCTGCCCATCCTGCAGCACGCCATCAGCGTGGCTCAGGTCGGCGTGGCGTTCCTGTTGCGGAAGACGTTCCTTGAACCCACTGAGGACCGCGGCCCGTGGCTGGCGCAGTTCCCACCCACGCGCGAGATCGGGCAGCCCCGCTACTCGTTCCGAGGGTCAGGAAACGACAGCGTGTCATGCGACTGGATGATCTGGGAGCGCTATCCAGATCGTCGCCTCGGCCGCGTCATCGACCACACCGCCGAAGACCGCGTCAGGAGGCCTGCGTGATGGAAGTCGTATGGGATGGCACCGCCCGCGCCCCTCTCGGCCGCTACCTCGCCGTCGAATCCCAGCCCGTCAGGCCTGCGGGAATCAGGATCGGAGCCCCGCCGCAACTGCGGGCCGGTGACGCCTTTGGCGCCGCCGTCGTCAAGTTCGTCGCCCTGAAACCGGTGGCCATTAGCGAGATCGTCACCGAGTTCAGCGACCAGTATTGCAAGTCGAAGGTTTACAGCAAGGTCTCTGACCTCCGCCGCCGGGGCGTCCTCGTTGTGGTTCGGACCGAGACGCACGAGCGCGCGAAGGGCGCTGGCCCGATGGCGCGCGACATCTACGGCGTCTCGTCCGACCTGGGAGGCGCCGCCTGATGGACACGAGCTATCAGCAGTTCCTGGCCGGCAAGACGATCACCGTCCCGGAACGTGGCCTGGCCGAGCAGGACCTGCCGACGCTGGCGCCGCACTTGTTCGGCTTCCAGAAGGCTTCGGTGGCGTTCGGCCTGCGGTCCGGCAGCTATGGCCTGTTCCTCGATACCGGCCTCGGCAAGACCGCCTGCGAGCTGGAGTGGTGCACGCACGCCGCGGCCGCGTCGAACGGGCGGGCGCTGATCCTGACCCCGCTGGCGGTGGCCAGGCAGATTGAAGCCGAAGGCCTGCGCTGGGGCTACCAGGCGCGCGTCATCCGGGACATGGGCGACGTGGCCGACGGCATCAACGTCTGCAACTACGACCGCCTGCATCTCCTCGAGCCGGCCGCCTTCGGGGCCGTCGCCCTGGATGAGTCGTCGATCCTCAAGGCGTTCACGGGTGCGACCACCCGCAAGCTGATTTCCGCCTTCGCCGGCCACCGTTGGCGCATGGCCGCCACCGCGACGCCCGCGCCGAACGATCACATGGAGCTCGGCCAGCACGCGGAGTTCCTCGGCCTGATGACCTCGCACGAGATGCTGATGCGCTGGTTCATCGCCGACCAGACGTCGATGGGCACCTATCGGCTCAAGGGCCACGCGGTCGAACCGTTCTGGGACTGGATGGCGTCCTGGTCGCGCATGGCCGAGCACCCGCGCGACCTCGGCGACGATCTCCCGAATTTCAACCTGCCGGAGCTGCAGATCATCCGGCACGTCGTCGAGGCCGAGACCGTCCGCCGTTCGCCAGGCGATGCGCTGTTCAACACGGTCCCGGTGTCGGCCACCGAGATTCACGACATCAAGCGGCAGACCGCCGAACGCCGTGCGCAGACCGCCGGCAAGTTGGCCGCCGAGACGCCGGGCCCGTGGGTGCTCTGGTGCGACACCGACTACGAGGCCGACGCCCTATGGGCCGCGCTCGAGGGCGTGGACGGCGTCGCCGAGGTGCGCGGGTCGATGTCCACCGAGCGCAAGGAACAAGCGATTGCGGCCTTCGGTTCGGGTGCCGTCCGGATACTCATCACGAAGCCCTCGATGTGCGGCTACGGCCTGAACTGGCAGCACTGCCGGCAGATGGCGTTCGTCGGCCGCTCGTTCTCCTACGAGGCCTGGTATCAGGCCGTCCGCCGCTGCTGGCGCTTCGGTCAGCGGTTCGTCGTCCAGGTGCACCTCATCGTCGCCGAAGGCGAGGACGCGATCGGGCGTGTCATCGACCGCAAGTCGGCTGATCACCAGCGCATGAAGGCCGCCATGGCCGCGGCAATGCGTCGCGCTACCGGATTGGCGCCGCCGCTACGCAAGGCATATCAACCCATTCACGCCGGCCAGTTACCCGCGTGGCTCAGGAAAGCGAGTTAACCGATGGATATGAAAACAGGGAAGACCTACGAATGACCGCCATCAACTGCCTCGGTGACGTGCACGGCGATCGCTTCGCGGCCTACCACGGCGATTGCGTCGACGTCGTGAGCCAGCTGCCGGATGCCAGCGTCGGCTTCTCGGTGTTCTCGCCGCCGTTCGCGGGGTTGTATCTATACAACGACTCGGTCGCCGACATGGGCAACGCGAAGGACGATGCCGAGTTCCTGGCGCACTACCAGTTCCTCGCCCGCGAGCTCTATCGGGTGACCCAGCCTGGCCGGTTGTGCGCGGTTCACTGCAAGGACCTCGTCTACTACCGCAACCAGGGCGGCACCGCTGGCCTGCGCGACCTGCCGGGCATGCTGATTCAGGCCCACAAGGACGCCGGCTTCGACTTTCACTCTCGCGTCACTATCTGGCGCTGCCCGGTCCGCGAGATGACGAAGACCAAGGCGCATGGGCTGCTCTACAAGCAGCTGCGCGCGGATAGCACCTTCAGCCGGCAGGGA
This sequence comes from Acidobacteriota bacterium, assembly GCA_030697165.1. NCBI lineage: Bacteria > Pseudomonadati > Acidobacteriota > Acidobacteriota bacterium. The sequence goes on along the minus strand of JAUYQQ010000023.1, from coordinate 358,332 downwards.
CTGCCGGAATACCTCGTCGTGTTCCGCAAGTGGGCGGCCGAGGGCGAACCGGTGACGCCCGTCACGCACACCCCCGAGTCGTTCCCGCTCGACCAATGGCAGGAATGGGCGTCGCCGGTCTGGATGAGCACCCGCGAGACCGACACCCTCGAGGCTGAGGGCTCGCGCGCTCCGAACGACGAAAAGCACATCTGCCCGATGCCGCTGGACCTCACGACCCGCGCCGTCGTGCTGTGGAGCAACGAAGGGGACACGGTCCTGTCGCCCTTCATGGGCATCGGTTCTGAAGGCGTCGTCGCGCTGCGCCAGCGCCGCCGGTTCATCGGCTCCGAGCTGAAAGCCTCGTATTTCCGGCAGGCTGTTGAATACCTCGAGGCTGAGGACCGGCAAGGCGGGCTGTTCTGATGAAGGCTCGTCTGCGAATCGTTCCCTGTGACCTCGACCAGGCAAACAGTTTCGTGGCGCGCCACCATCGGCATCATCCCCCGGTTCGCGGTCACAAGTTCAGTGTGGCTGTCGTCTCGGAGGTCTTGGCCGAAGTGGTGGTCGGCGTTGCGATCGTCGGCCGTCCGAACGCCCGTGGCTTGGACGACGGATGGACACTTGAGGTCACTCGCAACTGCACCGACGGCACAAGGAATGCCTGTAGCGCCCTTTACGGGGCATGTGCCCGCGCTGCCTTCGCGCTGGGCTACACGAAGCTGATCACCTACATCGGCTCCAACGAGTCCGGGCTCTCACTAAAGGCGTCAGGCTTCAAATGTGTCGCCGAGGTGAAGGGCCGTTCCTGGTCCTGCCCGTCTCGTCCGCGAGTTGAGGGCCTCTCCCCGCTCCAAGACAAACTGCGTTGGGAGGTAATGGCATGAAGATCCTCCCGCCCGTCAAGACGCTGCCGCCGATCCAGTCGCCGTGCGCACCGCCCCGTGCGGACCGCCAGCCGGCCTACCTGGCCGCGAAGCGTTCCCCCGGCCTGTGGGTGCCAGTCGAGTGCGAAGGGCACCGTGAGGCCCTGTATTTGGCGAATGGCGCCCGTCGGCACGCCACGCTGAACCTCGAGGCCGAACAGCGCGGCAACGTCGTGTTCATACGGTATCTCGGCCGGAACGGGTTTCAGCCGGTTCATCGGCCATCGGGTGACCTCGCGGCCAAGGAAACCATGCTGCGCGTCTTCTCGCCCGAGTCCATTGCGGCCGCCAACGAAGCCCTCGGGAGGCATTCATGACCGAAACCATCGTCGCGATCGGGTTGGGCATTGGCTTGGGGCTTCTTGCCGTCGCCGGCTACATCTGGACCCGCAAGGACAACGAATCGGGTGACCTGTGAAGGCCGCCCTGCTGCGCTGGTGGCTTGACCTGCTTTCCGACTACCACGACTGGCGATCGGTGCGTCACCAGCAGCTCGCCGACATCCACCGCCGCATGAGCGGCTATTGCGACAACCGCGTCGCCGAACTCGATGATCAGGAGGCCCGTAATGCTTGACGTCCTCGAACGTTGTTTGATGTTCGCCGCCAGCGTCGTCCGCCGACTCCGTCACGCGACGTGCTGGGCCCTTCATGGTGGCCACGAGCTGTATCGAGCCCGAACCGACTCGCGGCTGTTCCAGCAGTGCCTGCTCTGCGGCTACGAGACGCCAGGCTGGACGATCGATCGGCGCGATCGTCGGCTACACCTCGCAACCGGATCTACGCCCGCAGGCCCAGCGAAGACTGAAACCAAGCCCGTCAATCTCTATTCGTGGCCTGGCGTCTACGAAGAGAAGCCGAGGTTGCGAGCATGAACGCTTCATGGCGGACCTTCGACGCAATCCAGACCACCTGCGTCTGCGAAGGCACCGGGGCCTATGTAGTCGCCTCCAAGGTGAAGGGCTGCGACGTGCTGGTTAGCGGCTACTCCACGGAGCCCTGCGTTTGCCGCAAGAACCTTCCGGCGCGTGAGGGCAAGGCCACCTGGTGGACCAAGGAAACCGTGTTTTCGGAAACAGCGATCGCGCTGGTCGATGAGGTGCGCGTCAGCGTTCAACCCGAAGTGCCGATGAGCGACGACAACCATCGAGTCCAGCGCCGCGGCAACCGCTACTACCCGACGTTCGTCGACTTCGAAGTTGGCCGCGAAAGGGCGATTCTGTTTCCGGACGAGGCGAGGAAGCTCGCCCAACTGCTAGTTCGGGCCGCTGATGCCGCTGATCTGATTGACCACGCCGACGTCGATGCCTGCGGGCATTGGGCGCCGTGTGACTGCGGAAAGGTGAAGGCAACGGCGTGATCATGCCCACGAAGGCCCTGACAATCTGCCAACCATTCCCGGAGCTGATTCTCCGCGGCTTGAAGCCCATCGAGAACCGCACCTGGGCAACGCACTACCGCGGTGAGCTGCTGATCCACGCCGGCCTTTCGAAGGAATGGATGGAAGGGTTCGACCTTGACGAGTTCCCCGGGATGCGCTTCGGCGCCGTCGTGGGAATCGCCCGGCTTTCGGCCTGCCTGCCGAAGACCGGCACGGCCCGCGAAGACGATAAGTGGGGACCGTGGCGCAAGCTCTATCGCCACGAGCACGCCAACGGCCCGTGGTGCTGGGTTCTGGAGAACGTGCGCAAGCTGTCCGAGCCTTTGGAGGTTCGTGGCGCCCAAGGCCTCTGGACGCCGCCTGATTGGCTGTTGGCGCGTGTCCAGGCGATGAAGCTGGAGCGTGTCGCGTGACACTGCAGCCCGTGTTCGATCGTGACCAGGCACAGGACGCTTGGGAACGTTGGGGGATGAACTGCGGCCCCGCCGCCCTAGCAGTGGCTGTCGGATTGACGCCCGATCAGGTTCGCCCTTGGCTGGATGGGTTCGATTCGAAGCGCTACACGAACCCTCGAATGATGTTTCAGGCGCTCGGAGAGGCTGCCAAGTGTGGCCAGATCCGTAGTCATCAGGTCCACGTAATGGGCCTCAACGCTCGCGTCCAGGATGGCTGGCCGAAGTTTGGTCTCGCCCGAATCCAATGGGAAGGCCCGTGGCTGAAGGCAGGCGTGCCGATCGCGGCCCGCTATCGTCAGACGCATTGGGTCGCGGCCCAGATTCTCGAACATCGCGATAGAGCCGACGAGGTTCGAATCTTTGACGTAAACGCCATTCGAGAGACGGGAGGCATCGTCACGCTCGCCCAGTGGTCAGAACAACTGGTGCCTTGGCTCACGAAGAACTACGTTCCTCGAGCTGACGGTGGCTGGCACATTACCCACGCCATCGAGGTAGAGCGCTCGTGACATTCCGAGCGCCAGTGTGGCCACCGAAGAACGTGTGGCGCGTCGTCGTTCAGGTTGTGACGATTGCCCGGTTCCGGCGGCCCGAGAACCCCAAGCGCTGCAATATCAAGTGCTACCACGTCTGGCGCTGGGAGACGCTCGAGTCCGACCCTAACCAGATGCCGCTCGAAGGCATGAAGTGCCAGTGCGGCGCCCTGACCTGGACGCCACGAGTGGTGCGCCCGACATGAACATATCAACCGTCATGAGTGAACGCGCACGGCGCCAGGTTGAACTGCTATCAACGCTCAAGGCCAGGCAGGCGTGGTATGCCGCCGGCTGCCCGATGTTCGATGGCATCGAGAACAACTACGCATCGTCGGGTGATCTCGCCCGAGATGCTGCTGATGATCTGCGCCACGCAATCGAATGGATTGAAGGCGCCGCTACCCAAGGGAATGAGCAGATGGAAATCTCAATCGATCGTCGTGGTGAAGGGAAGGGCGCGTTGAAGTTCTCGCTGTCAGTGCGGTCGCTCGATGGCCACACCCACAGCGAGCTGACCAACACCGACCGTGAACGCGTGGCCAAGTTGTTGGCGTCGTTGCTGCCATCGGTGGAGGAGGCTATCCGTCCGTCGACAGCCAACCCGGCCGCCGGCCACGGCGAATCCAATGGGCCGTAGATCCAAAACTTTGGGGGACCCTGTGGTTAATAAACCTCAGCGGGTGGACGGGGCCGCACAGCGCATCTGATTCGCAAGGATCGCCCTAAGGCTAGTTGTTAGTTGTAGTTACGGGTGGTGTGTCTGGTGAGACACGCCCCAATTTCCTCGACGTGGTGAGCGCCGCCCTTGGCCGATTCTGAGAACCAAGAAGTTGTAGAACAGGGCACCAGCGCGGCCGAAACGCCGACGCTGTTGACCCGTCAGGAACTCGCGGATCGACTGGGTCAGCACAAGGGCACGATCACTCGCTGGGAAAGCGACGGCATGCCGGTCGCGAAGAAGATGCCCCGCGGGCAGGCTTCGCTGTTCGACCTGGCCGCGGTTCAGGAGTGGCGCGAGCGAACGAACGCCACAAAGCTCAGCTCGAATCTGTCGCTCGAGCAAGAACGCGCTCGTCTCACGCGCGCGCAGACCGAGAAAGTTGAACGCGAGAATCTGCGGCGGGCCGGGGAGCTGCTGCCTCGAGATGAAGTGGCCCGCGCCGGCCAGGCCTACACCGCCGCGTGGGCGTCGAAGGTCCGCGGCATTCCGCGCAGGATGACGCAGGCCGGTTTCATCACCCGCGATCAGGAACCGCAAGTCGCGGCGATCTGTCGCGAGATCCTCATCGAGATTGCCGGCTGGAAAACCCTCGCCGACGTTGAAGACGCTGCGCCGGCTGTGGAGACGACGAAGCCAAAGCGACGCAAGGCGAAGAAGAAAAAGAAGCCGACGCCATCGAGCACGCCGCCGCCAGCTGCCGCGGTGCCAGAGGCACCGGCGTCGCCGCCGCCAATCGTTGACGAGGTCCAGCCATGAACCCGACGGACGAGCTCGTCGGCTCGTGGTCCGAGGCGGCGCAGCCACCGCCGGAACTGACGGTCAGCCAGTGGGCCGATCTCAGGCGCCGGCTGCCGGAAACCAGCGCAGCGCGCGGCGGCCGCTGGAACACCGACACCGTGCCGTATCTGCGCGGCATCATGAACGCCGTTCACGAGCCCGGCACGCGTGTGATCGCCCTGAAGAAGTGCCACCAGTCGGGCGGCTCCGAAGGCATCAGCAACATCATCGGCTACCACATGGAGCACGACCCGTGCGCGATGCTGGTGGTGCAGCCGACGGCGCAAGTCGCTGAAGCCTGGTCGAAGGAACGACTGGGCGACATGATCAGGACGACGCCTGAGCTGCGAAAGGTCGTGCGGGAGAAGCGGCCGCCTCGAGGGTCGAACGAGTCCGAGAGCACGCTCGCGTTGAAAATCTTCCCCGGGGGCTACTTAGCACTTGGGGGCGCCAACACCGAGAACACCTTCGCCCGGTGGTCGGTGCGCATCGCTCTCGGCGACGACGTCGATCGCTTTCCGGCCGTGGTGGGCGACGAAGGCGACCCGGCCGACCTGCTGATCAACCGCACGACCACCTTCCACGACGCCCTGGCGATCTTCGTCTCCACGCCGACGCTCGTTGGCGGCCGCATCGATGTCATGTATGGGCGCAGCGACCAGCGTCGGTTCCACATCACGTGCCCAGGTTGCGGCCGGCTCGATTGGATTGTCTGGCGGAAGCCGAAGGCCGACTCGAAAGACGCTGGCCAGCACTTCCTCGTGGTGTTCGACGATCGCGACCCCTCGACGGCGCGCGTCGAGTGCCCCTGCGGCTACCAGATCACCGAGCCCGAACGGCGCCGCCTGATCCTCGAGGCGTCGCACACGCCCGGCTTCGGGTGGATTCCCACTGCCGAGCCCAAGGAAACCGGACTGGTCGGCTTCCACCTGCCTGCCATGGTCTCGACGCTCGGCGACGTCACGCTGCAGCGCCTCGTCGAGAAGTGGCTGTCGGCTCGCGCCCGCGGCAAAGAGAACCTCAAGGTTTTCATCAACACCACGCTCGCGGAAGGCTGGGAAGAGCGCGGCGGCAAGATCGAGTCGCACACGCTGATGAAGCGGCGCGAGCACTACGGGCCCGGCATCGAGGTTCCGCTGCAGGCGCCGGTCCTCACTTGTGGCGTCGACGTCCAGGACAACCGCTTCGAGCTGCAGGTGATTGGTTGGGGCCCTGGCGAAGAGCGGTTCGTCGTCGACAACCGCGTCGTGCCGGGCGACCCGAAGAAGGCCGAGACCCGCGACGCGTTGTGGGAGGCGCTGCAGCGCAAGTATCACCACGCCAGCGGCGTCGACCTGCCCATCCAAGCCACGTGCATCGACACCGGCTATGCCACCGAGGAGATTTACGACTTCGTGCTCCGGTATCAGCACCGGCGCGTGTTCGCCACGAAGGGCTTCGGCGGTCGCTCTGGCGAGCCGATCGTCGGCAAGCCCAGTGAGAAGCGCTATGGCAAGTCGCCGCGGCCGGTCCGGCTGTATCCCATCAACGTCGATGACGCCAAGTCCGACGTCATGAATTACCTGACGGTTGAGCCCGGGCAGCCGCAGTTGATGCACTGGCCGATCGAACTCGACACGATCGACGAAGAGTATTTCGCGCAGCTTTGCTCCGAGCACAAGGAGACCCGCACGAACAAGGCGGGTGTGATCACCCACAGCGTCTGGGTGCTCGATCGGGAACGCAACGAGGCGCTCGACACGGCGGTGTTGGCGCTGGCCGCGTTCAAGCTGCTGCGCCCAAACATCGAGCAGATGGCCGAGGTGTTGGAGAAGGCCGCGGCGGCTGCGCAGCAGTCGAAGCCAGCCGCGACTCATCGCAGGGCGGTGCCAGTCCAAACGCAAGACGCCGGCAACGATCGGCGCGTATCGCGTAGCACGTATCTCGGAGGCGAGTGATGACGGAAGTGATCTGGACAACGCGCACGTGTGCTGATTTCCTCGGCGTGACGCCACAGTTCGTGCGCAACGAAATTCGCGACGGGCGGTTGAAAGCCGACGTCTTCGAGCGACGGACGCCCCTCGGCGTGACGCGGTGCCTCTACCGGATTCCGTTGTCGAAGTTCCAGAGCTACTGCGCCGAGTATTGGCCCGAGGCGGCGAAGCGGCTGCCGGCTGTCGCGGCTTGAGTTCCACGGGGAACACAAGCAAATAGAGCAAACAGAGCAAACCGGGGAATAAATCCCTTCTCGACAATTCCGACGACTGCACACTGTTCACGGCAGGGCTGCCAGTGCAGTTGCCACCTTCACAACATGGCTTCGTATCCTGACGTGCTCGACGAGCGCGCCACGCTCGCCCTTGTCGCGGGCGGCAAGAGCATCGCCCGCTACGGTGATGGTGAGTTCAAGCTGTGCGCCGACGGCAGCGGCATCAAGTCGCAGGTTGGCGATGCGGTGCTAGCGCAGCGGCTGAGGGCCATCCTCCGCGACTCCGGCGACTGCCTCGTCGGCATCCCGAACATTCGCAGCAACACGCCCAAGGCCGACTTCTGGGGCAAGCACATGGGGTTCGGGCGCTTCCTGGTCGAGCGGCCCTATGTCAGCTCGTTCATCTCCCGGCCAGACTCCGCGCCGTGGATCAACACCGACGACTACTGGCAGCACCTCGAATCGCTGTGGGTGGGCCAGGCGGTGACGCTGGTGCGCGGCAGCTCGAAGTCGCTGGTAGCCGAGGATCTGGTCGGCGCCGGCCACGTCACCGAAGTCGTTTGCGCGCGCCAGCACGCGTGGGCGGACTACGCGCAGATCCTCGAGCGCGTCGGCACACCCGCCCGGGCCTTGATCTGCCTCGGACCAACGGCGACGGTCCTCGCGGCAGATCTGTGCGCGCGCGGGGTGCACGCCATCGACCTCGGCCACATTGGCATGTTCCTCCGCAAGCGGCGCCGCGGTGAACCGATGTGGGTCACCGACAAGGACAAGGGATGACCTGGACGCCGCCGACGCCATGGCATGTGCCGAAGCAATGGCCAGGCGCCACGTGTCTCGTCGTGTGCACTGGCGAGAGCGCGGGTCCGCAGGTGGACCTGATCCGGCGATTCAATGGGCCGGTGATCGCCGTGAAGCACGGCGTGGTGCTCAGGCCAGACGCCGACGTGTTCTTCATGTCCGGTGAATGGACCGAGGAGATCGCGGCCGGGCTCTTGCCGCGATGGACCAAGCGAGACGCCCCGGGCTGCCACGCGATCGTGCGCGGCCGCTACTGCAAAGGGTTGGATCCGGTCTTCAAGCGGGTGACGCGGTCGAAGGCGCACGGCACGCTGAGCGACCTGACCGACCACGTCACCGGCCTGGACACCGGCACGTCGGCCATCAACCTGGCCTACCACTTCGGCGCCAACACGATCGTCCTGGTCGGCTACGACATGCGTGGCGGGCACTTCTGCAAGCACCCGCTGCAGTTTCCGCCCGAAGACCACTTTCAGCGCCACATGGCCGTGCTGCCGGCGATGGGGGCCGATGCCGCGGCCAAGGGCGTCCGCATTGTCAACTGCTCGCCCATCTCGCGCGTCACGTGTTTCGAGCGCCGGCCGCTCGAGGAGTTCGTATGAGGTGTAGTGAAACCGGATGGGCGGTGCAACCAAGGCCGCTTCTGGAATGCCGGTCTTGTGTGCAGGGCTCGGAGAGGGGCACACCCCTCGACGCTCCGGGCTGTGGTTCGAATCCACCCGCACCTCATTCGAAGCCAAGCCTATGAGCGATCCGATTCGTCTCTTCGTCGGCACCAGCGCCAACTCCGAGGACCTCGAGGCCGAGATGGTTCTCGAATACTCGGCGCGCAAGCATTGCAGCCTGCCCCTCGACATCACGTGGATGCGGCAGTCGTCGCATGGCCCGTGGAGCGGCTGGGCCTGCGGCACCGGGCGCACGCCGTTCACGCACTTCCGCTGGTCGATCCCGGGTGTCTGCGAGTTCAAGGGCCGGGCGATCTACACCGACGTCGACTTTCTGTTCGTGGCCGATCTCGCCGAGTTGTGGGCGCAGGACATCCCGGATGTTGCGCTGGTGCGCAGCGCTACGGGCAAGCTGACCACGTCTTGCATTCTGTTCGATTGCGAGCGTGCCAGGCGCCACGTGCCGCCGCTCGACGCCTTGCGCCGGCTGTCGGATGCGCACGGCACGGTGCTGAACTACTTCCGGGCGCACCCTGAAGTGTTGGCGCCCTTTGACGGCAACTGGGACTGCGGTGACCTGCGCGGCTACGAGCTCGGCGACCCGCGCGTCAAGGCGATTCACTACACCAGGATCGAGCACCAGCTTCACTTGAAGCACGCGATCCCGCGGCTGCAACGCGAAGGCCGCTCGCATTGGTATGCCGGCGCCATCCTGCCGCACCCTCGGCCAGAGCTGCAGGCGTTGTTCGACCAGCTACTGGACGAGGCCCTCGCGGCCGGCTATTCCCTCGACGACTACCGGAGTGCCGGATTCACCGGCGCTGCGCGTCGCAACTTCACCTACGTGCAGCGATGACGCGCGCCCAAGACCTGATCTCACCGGCCTACCTCGAGACACAGCGCGCGCTCCACGCCACGCCGCGGGGTTATGGCGGCAAGGGTTCGAAGTGGGTCGATGTCGTCGCAGCGCTGGCCGCGCAATACGACGCGATGTCCGTCCTGGACTACGGTTGCGGCCAAGGGACGCTGGCGACCGCGATCCGCGCGAAGCATCCGGCGCTGGTCTGCCGCGAATATGACCCGGCGATCCCTGGAAAGAATGCGCTGCCGTCGTTCGCTGACCTGGTGGTCTCGACGGACGTCCTCGAGCACATCGAACCGGATCGACTGGATACCGTCCTGGACCATATGCGGTCACTGGCGCGCAAGGCCGTCTTCGTGGTGGTCGCGACGAGACTGGCCAGTAAGACCCTCGCCGACGGTCGCAACGCGCACCTGATCGTCGAGCCCGGCGGCTGGTGGCACGCGCGAACTCAGGCGCGCGGGTTCACGGTGATCCCTGACGTCGCCATTCGGCCAGGGAAGCCGGCGCGTGAATGGGTTGCGGTGCTGCTGCCATGACGCCGGTGCGACGATCGGGTCGCGCCCCCGTTGGTGGAGCGGACTTTCTAGTCGTCGAGGCCATCGCTGCCGGCCATCGGCAGGTGCCTGCGATTGCGGCCTATGCCCGCATGGAGCCGCCTGCGGCGCGCGAGGCGTTGAACCGCCTGAGGACAAAGGGACGCGTTCGGCGCTGCGGCAACACCCGATTCGCTCGCTACGTGCTGATCAATCGCAGCCGAAAGGCGAAGCGGCGATGATCGACATTCCTCTGACCGTCGCCTGCGTGTTGGTGAAGGGCGAGTATCCCTACACGCCGGAGTATGTCCGCCGGCTGCTGGCGATGGTGCGCCGACACCTCGCCCGGCCATTTCGGTTCGTCTGTCTGACCGACCAGCCGCACGCCATGCCGGCCGGTGTCGAAGCGGTGGAGGTCGCTCGGCTGCCGGAATGCTTCGCGCTCTGGACCAAGCTCAGGCTGTTTGAGCACGACCGCGCCTGGGGCGGCAGGGTCTTGTATCTCGACCTGGATACGCTCATCGTGGCGCCGCTCGACCCCATCGTCGACTACCCGGCGCCCTTCGCGCTGGCCGCTGACGAACTCGCGGCCGAGCGCCCTCGCATCGATACCGACCGGTATGGGCGCCGTCTCGTGCGTCGGTTCAACGGCTCGGTGATGGTGTGGGACGCCGGGACGCAGGGACGCCTCTTCGACACTTGGACGCCGGCCAGCGCGGCCAGTCTCAGCACCGATCAGGACTGGATCGGCGAACAGGCCCACGATGCCGCAGGCCTGCCGGTCGAGTGGTTCCCACGGATCTCGCGGGTGCAGCCGCCATGGCCGGCGGAGGCGAAGGTGGTGCTGGTCAAGAAACCAAAGAACCATGAAGCGGTGCTGCGCTGGCCGTGGTTCGACGCCGCGTGGGGCGGGCAGGCGCAGCCGTGATCCAGATTCAAGGCGTGTGGTGGCCGGATGACGTGGCCGAGAAGTGGCGGCACTCGCTCGATCACCTCGGTTCGCTCGACGTCGGCTTGAAGTTCTGCACGACGCGCCGGACGGCGGTCCAAGCCGGCGGCAACATCGGCCTCTGGCCGCGGCGCCTGGCTGAGACGTTCGCCCGTGTCTACACGTTCGAGCCGGATGCCATCTCGCGGGAATGCCTACAACGGAACGTCCCCGCGTCGGTGGTGGTGAGCCCCGCGGCCCTTGGGGCTGCGCATGGCCCCTGTCGCGTGAAGCACAAGAGTCTCGGGTCCCATCGCATCAGCACGACCGACGAAGGCCAGTCGGCCTACATGACCACCGTCGACAACATGGATCTCTTCGACGTCGACTTCCTGCAGCTCGACATCGAGGGATACGAGTGCCACGCTCTGCAGGGCGCAGTGGAGACGATTCGCCGCTCGCACCCGGTGATCCAAGTCGAACTCCGCGAGTTCACCAAGCATTTCGGCAAGACCGATGACGACGTGCGCCGGCTGCTGCAGGACCTGGGCTATCGGCAGGTGCGGTCCGCGCCTGGCAGCGACTACGTGTTTGTTCACAAAGGGGCGGTGTAGGTGGGATCGATGCGCGCGATCACGTTGGTGCTGCCCTTCTACGAGAACCCCGGAATGCTGCGCGAGCAACAGCGCGTGTGGCGCGAGTATCCAGACGACATCAAGCGGCGCCTCCACGTGGTGGTGGTCGATGACTGCTCGCCCACGGCGCCCGCGCTGCCGGCCGTTGAAGAGACCGGCGTGGCGTCGTTCCGACTCTACCGGACCAAAGTGGACGTCCGATGGAATTGGCTGTTCTGTCGAAACCTCGGCGTCGCCGTGGCCGACACGCAGTGGGTGCTGCTGACCGACATCGATCACGTCGTTCCGGCGGCCACGCTGTGCGCGCTGATGACCGAGCGGCTGGACCCGCGCAGCGTGCACCGGTTCGCGCGCGTCGATGCGCCAGCGATGACGCCCTACAAGCCGCACCCGAATAGCTGGTTCCTCACGCGGTCGATGTTTGACGACATCGGCGGCTACGACGAACGGTTCTCCGGCTTCTACGGCACCGATGCGGAGTTCCGCGACAGGGTTCATGCCACGGCCCGCGTCGTCGTGATGCGGGAGGACGTGCTGGTCCGCTATCCCCGAGAGGTGCTCGCCGACGCGTCGACGACAACGTATGGCCGGAAGGAAGAGCAGGACAAGACCAACGTTCCGAGGATCCGCGAGCAGCGGAACAAGGATCCAAAGTGGCGGCCGCTGCGCGTCACGTTCCCCTATGAGCGGTTGCTGTGACTGACCTGTCAGTCGTGTGCTGGCGCTGGAAACCCGCGCCTGGCTACCGGTCTGTCTATCCGCCCTCGACCGTCAACACGCTCAAGCGGATGGTCGCGAGAAACTACCAGCGGCCGCACCGCTTCATCTGCGTTACGGACGATGCGACCGGCCTTGATGCGGATGTCGAGGTGGTGCCGCTGTGGCCCGACCACGCCGACCTGGCCAGCCCGCATGGGGCCCGCAGCCCGAGCTGCTACCGGCGCCTGCGTGCCTTCGCGCCTGACGCCGGGCAGTTCTTTGGCCCACGGTTTGTGTCGATCGACCTGGACTGCGTGATCACGGGCGACGTGACGCCAGTCTGGGACCGGCCGGAAGACGCGGTGTTCTGGGGCGGCACGCACCCGACCACGGCCTACAACGGCTCGATGGTGCTGCTCACGGCTGGCGCCAGGCCGCAGGTGTGGGAGCGGTTCGATCCGGCGACCTCGCCCGCCGCGGCGCGGCTGGCTGGGTGCTACGGCTCCGATCAGGGATGGATCTCGCATTGCCTTGGCCCGGCCGAGGCCAAGTGGACGCGAGCGGATGGCATCTACAGCCTGAGGAACGACCTGCGCCGATCGCAACACCTGCCGGTTGATGCGCGAATCGTGATGTTCCACGGTCGCCGCGACCCGTGGCAGCGAGACGTGCAACGCGAGTTCCCGTGGATTGGCAGGTTCTACCGGTGAGGCTGCTGGTGTCGTGCTACTTCGGCGACGCGGGCGGCCAGTTCGATCGGCTCGCGCCGGTTCTGGCCGCCACCGCCGCTCGGCAGTGTCCCGACTGGGAACGGCGGATCATCCGCCTCGATCGGCCGAAGCGGTCGGGCGCGGTCGAGGAATCGTATCGCGCGAACACCCACAAGCTGGACTTCTGGAGTGAGTCGGTGCAGCAACTCCCCGACGGCGCCGAGGTGCTGCTGATCGACGCCGACACCGTCATCCTGCGGCCGCTGGACGACGTGTGGCAGGAGGCGTTCGACGTGGCCTACACGGTGCGCCCGAAGCCCTACAAGCTGCCGTTGAATGCCGGCGTGGTGTTCCTGCGCGTGAACGACCGCTCGAAGGCATTCCTGCGTCAGTGGGCGGATGTCAACCGGCGGATGCTGACCGACCGGCCCTTGCATCAGAAGTGGCGCGCCCGGTTCGGTGGGCTCAACCAGGCGGCCCTCGGCTGCGTCCTGGCGTCGCCGCCGGCCGACCTGCGGCTAGCCACGCTGCCGTGCCTTGAGTGGAACTGCGAAGACAGCGCCTGGAGCGACTTCGCGCCGGCGCGCACACGGATCGTGCACGTGAAGAGCGCGCTGCGGCTGGCCGTATTCAACCTGCAGCCGGCCACCAAGCCTGGCGTGCGGCCGCTGGTGACCCTCTGGCGTTCGCTTGAGCGGCAAGCGTTGGCGGTGTCGCTGTGATGGCCCGCCGGCGCGAGGATCCCGGCGCGCACCAGCAGCCGCATCCGCTGACCCGGGGAAAGCGCGGCCGCCCGAAGGCTGCAAACCCAATGGTGCTCGTGACACTGCGCCTGCCGCAGGACGTCTTCGATACCTACTGCCACCGCGGCCACCGGTTGCGCGTGCCTCTCCAGCGGGTGCTGCGCGGCGTGTTGATCGCGGGTGCCCGCCCGAAGACGGTCCCTCACCGGACCGAATAAAAGTACATAAGAAATACAGATTCCTCGGAACGGCCCGATCCTCGGTAGCGAACACCCGAATGGCCTACACCGAGGCGCAGCTCCGCGAACGCATTCAGACCCTTGAGGACGGGCTTCTGCTCGTCGAGAAGGGCGTGCAGTTTGCTGATCGTGGCATCACCTACAACTCTTCGAACGAGCTGCAGTCGCGCATCGGCTACTTCAAGAGCCTGCTGCGCGAGCTGCTCGGTGGTCGTTCGAAGCAGTCCGTCGGCTACGCCTCCGGGAGTGGGTTCCACTGATGGCCACCTCCTTCAGTGCCTCGCCCGAACTGGATGCGCCGGTGCGCGTTGGGGCCATGACGCGTATGTCGTCAGTCCCCAACGTCAAGAACACGGCGTTCGAGGCCGCCGGCACGGGCCGCCGGGCGCTGGGCTGGGTCGCGCCTGACGTCAGTCCGAACGCCTCGGTCTTGTGGAACCTCTCGACGCTGCGCAACCGCTCGCGCCAGGCGACCCGCAACGACGGCTTCGCCAAGAGCCCCATCGACAAGTTGGTGTCGAACGTCGTCGGCACCGGGATCAAGCCGCTGTCGCGCGCGGCGGATACCAGCCTGCGGGCCCAGATTCAGGAGCTGTTCGAGCAGTGGACTGACGAGAGCGACGCCGATGGCGTGCTCGACTACTACGGCCAGCAGACCCAGGCCACGCGCGGGTGGTTTGAGGGCGGTGAGGCTTTCGTGCGCCTGCGCCCGCGGTTCCTCGAGGACGGCCTGACGGTGCCGCTGCAGCTGCAGATCCTCGAGCCGGAGATGTGCCCGCACCAGCACACCACCTATACGGCGAATGGCAATCGCATCAAGGCCGGCATCGAGTTCGATCGCATTGGTCGGCGCGTCGCCTACTGGTTCCACCCGTCGCGGCCCGGTGACCTGGACGACTTCGATCGCGGCTCGCTACGTCGGGTCCCGGAGCATGAGGTCATTCACCTGTTCGACCCGCTACGTCCTGGGCAGTTGCGCGGGCTGCCGGTCCTCACGCCGGCGCTGACGCGTCTGTTCGACGCCAACAAGTTCGACGACGCCACGCTGCTGCGCCAACAACTGGCCAACATGTTCGTGGCGTTTGTGACGAACAAGGACGCCACGGACGGCGCGGACTCGCCGCACCCGCTGACTGGCCTCAGCGCCTCGCAGAACACCGCAAAGCGCCCGCTGGTGCCGCTGGAGCCCGGGTTGTTCCAGGAACTCGACCCCGGGCAGGATGTGAAGTTCTCCGAGCCTCCCGCCGTCGGCGAGATGTATCCCGAGTTCATGCGCCAGCAGCTGATGGCGGCGTGCGTGGCGGTCGGCGTGCCATACGAAGTGGTGACCGGCGACCTGCGCAACCTAAACGACCGCATCATGCGCGTGCTGCTGGCCGAGTTCCGGCGCCGCATTCAGGCCTGGCAGCACCAGATCATTGGCTTTCAGTTGTGCCGTCGCGTGTGGCTGGCGTGGCTGAACGCAGCGTTCCTGGCCGGCAAGCTGCCGTTCCCGAATTCGTATCTCGCTGACCCGACGCCGTTCACGAAGGTCAAGTGGATGCCGCAGGGCTGGGCCTACCTGCATCCCGTGCAGGACGTCGAAGCCGATCAAAAAGCTATTCGCAACGGCTTCACCTCGCGCGCGTCCGTCGTCAGTGAGCACGGTGAGGACGTCGAGCAGATCGACCAGCAGCAGAAAGACGACAACGCGCGGGCCGACCAGATGGGCCTGAAGCACGACTCTGATGGCCGCGTGTCGCTCAAGGGCAGCACGCCTGAAGCCAAGGACGTCGAAGACACGAACACCCAGCCACAGGGAGCACAGCAATGAGCGAGCCGCGCAAATGGTTCAACGTCGTCAATCAGGCGGAAAAGCCCGAAGAGGCCGACGTGCTGATTTACGGCTACATCGGCAAGTCCTGGTGGGACGACGACGCCGTCTCGGCGAAGAAGCTCCTCGACATCCTGAGTGCCCTGCCGGCGACGGTGAAGTCGCTCAACGTCAAGTTGCACTCCGAGGGCGGGAGCGTCTTCGAGGGCATCGCGATTGCCAACGGTCTGCGCGACCAGCGCATGACCAAGGGCCGCACCGTGAACGTGATCGTCGAGGGGTTGGCGGCCAGCATCGCGTCCGTTATTGCGATGGCCGGCAACACCATTCGCATGGGCGACAACGCCCTGATGTTCGTGCATGACCCGTGGGGTTGCGTCTGCGGCAACGCGAAGGCCTTGCGCCAGTCCGCAGACGACTTCGACAAGTTCCGCGACCAGATCGTGACCACCTACCAGTGGCATTCGACGCTGTCGACGGAAGACATCCAGGCCCTCATGGCGGCCGAAACCTGGCTGAACGCTGATGAAGCGATCGCCAAGGGCTTCGCCACCGAGAAGATCGAGGGATTGAAAGCCGCGGCGTGCCTCGATAGCCGGGTGATGGCCACGCTCACCGTTCCGGATCAATACCGGGATCAGGTGAAGGCGTTCCTCGCACCGGAACAGCCAAAGGCGGCTGAACCGCCTCAGGCCGCCGCGGCTTCCGACGTGCTGCAGCTGTGCGCCGACGCCGGTCTCGGCATCGACGTGGCGCAGGCGCTGATCACCGAGAAGGCGCCACTCGCACAGGTCACCACGCGTGTCAACGAGGCGAAAGCCGTGCGGGCGGCCGCGGCGGCGCGCGAAACGTCGGTGCGGGCCCTCTGCGCGAATGCGAAGTGCGAGCGGGTGGCCGACCAGTTGGTCAAGACCAACATGACCATCGACGAGGTCAAGGCGCACCTGACCACGCTCGTCGCAATGAAGGCGGAAGCCAACATCGACCCCACGCTCGACCCGGACACCGGCACGAAGGCGACGGCCCGTATTGACGCGGCCGCCATTTACGCGCAGCACAACAAGGCCACCGTTTCTCAATAGGAGTTCGCAATGTCTGTTCTGACCGAAGGCAAGTATTCAGGGGAATTCCTCCACACCGAGTCACCGGGTCGGATCAGCCGCGACGCGGTGACCGTCACGGTGCCCGCCAACACGACCTTCAACCCGGGCAAGGTGCTCGGCCAGGTCAGCGCCACCGGCAAGTACGTGGCGTTCGACGATGCTTCGTCCGATGGCCGTGAAACGGCCGCCGGCGTGCTGTTCGACAAGATCGTGAACGACACCGATGCGGCCGTCGACTACGACGGCGTGATCATCAACTGGGGCGCTGAAGTGCGCACCTCCGAGCTCTCGTGGGACGAGGGCGTGGATGACGCTGCAGGCCTGGCCGATCTGGCCGCGCTGGGCGTGAAGGCACGCTCCTAGTCGGGGCGCGCGAAACCCAACCGGCAGGAGGACAACGAGGACACCATGAGCAGCCTGATCAACATCTTCAACAACGACGCGTTCACGCTGATGTCGCTGACCGCGGCTATCAACAAGATGCCGCACAAGCCCGGTCGCATCGGCAGCCTCGGCCTGTTCCAGTCGGAGGGCATT
This sequence comes from Acidobacteriota bacterium, assembly GCA_030697165.1. Taxonomy (NCBI): domain Bacteria; kingdom Pseudomonadati; phylum Acidobacteriota; species Acidobacteriota bacterium. Next base: position 341,099 of record JAUYQQ010000023.1, on the reverse strand, counting down.
ACCACCGATGTGGCCGTCATCGAGGAGCTCGACGGCTCGATCGCCCTGGTGCAGACCAGCCAGCCCGGAGCCCCGGCGGCGACGGTTGGCGGCGACAAGCGCAAGGTGCGGAGCTTCGTCGTGCCGCACCTGAAGAAAGAATCGACCATCCTGCCGCAGCACGTGCAGGGTGTGCGGGCCTTCGGCAGCGAGAACGCCACGGAAGGCGTGCAGGCCGTCGTGGCCCAGCGCCAGGCGAAGCTCAAGGGCGACCTCGACGTGACGCTCGAGCGGCACCGCGTGGGCGCCATCAAGGGCCTGGTGCTCGACGCCGACGACTCGACGCTGTTCAACCTGTTCACCGAGTTCGGCGTTTCGCAGCAGACGGCCGAGATCGACCTGAACTCGGACGGCGAAGAGATCCGGCGCCGCTGCGTCGAGATCCAGCGCCTGAGCGAGAACGAGCTCGGCGCCGAGGCGGTCACCGGCTACCGCGCGTTCTGCGGTGACACGTTCTTCGACCAGCTCGTCGAGCACCCGGACGTCAAGGAAAGCCTGAAGTATCAGGAGAGCCAGACGCTCCGCAAGGACCTCCGCAAGGGGTTCGAATACGGCGGCATCACCTTCGAGAACTACCGCGGCAGCGTCAACGGCACGAAGTTCTTCGCCGACGCCGAGTGCTTCGTGGTGCCCGAAGGCACGGGGATCTTCATCACGCGCTACGCGCCGGCGAAGTTCCTCGACACCGTCAACACCGTCGGCCTGCCCTACTACTCGCGCGTCGCCATCGACCCGCAGATGCAGGAATGGGCCAAGGTCCACGCGCAGTCGAACCCGCTCAACCTGTGCACGCGCCCGCGCGCGGTCATCAAGGTCGTTCAGGGCAGCTAGTCGACGCTGATGGCGGATGCCCGGGTCTCTATGGCGGCAATCATGCGGGCGTTCGGGGTGCCGGCTGTGGTGACACGGCCGACACCCGCGGACACCACGCCGATTGAGACCACGGTGACCTGGGTGAACGCCTCGACCGACGGGAACCCTGTCGGGTTCGACCTGAGCCGCAGCGAGCACATGAAGCTGATGGTCCTGCGACGGGACAAGGTGCCGACGGTGCCGAAAGGCACGCTGGTCAGCGCGCCCGAGCAGGCCGGGGAAGCCGCGAAGCTGTGGAAGGTAGACAGCACGATCGGCATCGAGTTCGACCAAACGCGCGTGTTGGTGGTGGAGGCGTAAGTGGCATCTCGGCGGCGGCAGATTCTTGAAGCGGGGTTCGCGCGACTCGAGGCCATCCTCATCGCGTCCGGCTTCAACACGAACGCCGGCCAAAGCGTGCTGTTGAACGAGACGCCGGAACTCGGCCAGGACGATCCGGACGTCGTGATCGCCATGTTGATTGGCGACGACGAACCGAAGCAGCAGGGCAACAAGGTGTTCCTGGAACTGCCGATCGAGCTGCAGGCGATTGCGAAGGTGGCCAAGCCCGACGTGCCAGCCGATGACTGGCACCCGTGGATTGCCGTCGAGGACCTCCTCGAGGACATCAAGCGCGCATGGGAACTGGATGACCGGTCTTTGGGCGGGTTGCTCAGTTGTGAGATGGAACGCGGCGTCACGCGGACGGCCGAGCGCGAAGCCGGTAGCACGACCGTCGGCCTCGCGATTACTTACTCGCTCCGTTACTCGGAGCGCTGGGGACAACCGGAGTTGTAACGATGGCCGCCGATTCCGGAACCCTGCGACTGCAGTTCAAGACGAAGGACGTCTCTCGCGCGATCAAGCGCTTGAAGGGACGCGCGAAGCCCGCGATCGTGCGGGCGTTGAACCGGTCGGCGCTGGCGACCAAGACGTTCATGATCCGCAAGGTCGCGCAAGACCTCGGCCTGAAGGTGGGCGACGTCAAGAGCGGCATGAAGACGCGCGATGCCAACCTGAACCGGTTGACCGCCGCAGTGATCGCCACCGGCGCGCCGATCTCGCTGATCAAGTTCCGGGCGAAGGGGCCGGTGCCGTCGCTCGGCCGAGGCAAGGGCGTCACGGCCCGGCTGCCGGCGCCCGGCAAGGGGAAGTATCCCCACGCGTTCATCGCCACCGTTCGCCATGGCCAGACCAATGAACACACGGCGGTGTTCGAGCGCAAGGGGAAGACCCGACTGCCGCTGAAGAAGCTGCATGGTCCGTCGGTCGCGCACGTGTTCGACAAGTATCGCGACGCCGGACTGATGGTCAGCGAAGACACGTTGCTGAAGAACCTGAAACACGAGCTGAAGTTCGCCCTTTCCCAGTCCTAGGAGACCACGCCATGCCACCCGATCTGTCGAATGCCACTCCGTACGAAATCATCGCCGCGCCCTTCACGATCTACTTGGCGCCGGTCGGCACGGCGTTCCCGCCGATCGACGTCGAACCGGACGGGGACTGGACGAAGGTCGGCGTGTCCGGTGACCGGAACTACACCGAAGAGGGTGTCAAGGTCAGCAACCCGCAGACGATCGCCAAGTTCAAGTCGGCCGGTTCCACCGGCGCCCGCAAGGCCTGGCGGACCGACGAGGAGCTGATGATCAGCTTCGAGCTGGCGGACATGACCCTCGAGGCGTGGAAGATCGCCCTCAACGGCAACGTCGTCACCAACGAGTCGGGCGCGCCGCGCAAGATCGGCATGACCCGCGGCCGCAGCGTCACGCAATACTCGCTCATCGCGCGCGGCCCGTCCCCCTACGGCGATGACTTCGCCATGCAGTACGAAGTCCCCGTCTGCATCCAGACCGGCAATCCGGAGCCGGTGAAGAAGAAGGACCAGGCCGCGGCGCTCGCGCTGCAGTTCGAGGCCCTCGAGGATCCCAACGCCACCTCGGACGACGAACGCTTCGGGCGCATCGTCGCCCAGGACAGTGTCAGCGACACCTAGTGCCCTGATCGATCAGCACCGGCGAGTGAGTGCGGAGGTGGCGCAGTGCAAGGCCACCATCCGCACCACCCGCGAACGGCTGAGAGATAAGGCCGCTGAGCTCGAAGAGATTGAAGCGCAATGCCGGCGTCTCGGCATTGGCTTCTCGGTTCACCCCCAGATTGGCGCAGGAGACATCCATGGCCGCAGTGAAAGACCGCCCCACCCTCGACCTCAGCACACTCTCCAACGGTGAGCCCATCAAGATCGACGGGCGCACCTACGACGTTCGTCATCCAGAAAGCCTGCCGCTGATCGCCTACAAGCAGCTCGAAACCGAGTTGCCGCGGCTGGGCCATCTGATGGTGAAGGCCAAGCTCTCGAAGGCCGAGGCGGAAGAGGCCGAGCAGCTCCTGCGTGGTGTCATCGACGTGATTCTCGACGCGCCCGACGCGGTGCGCGCAAAGCTGCGCGCGTCACAGTGCGTGCTCATCCTGGATGTTTTTACGAAGCTTCGGCCAGCGAACGAAACGACGCCAGCCGAAGCAAAGACGACGGCCCGCCGGCGGACTGGGGGGAACTCCTCCCGACGTTGACGGCGTTCTATCACGTCGATCCCGAGGCCTGGCTGTTCCGGGTCCCGATCGGCGTGATTCGCGCCTACGTGGGGATGTTGCCGAAGTTACGGGCCCGCGACTCGCTCTTGGAAGTTCAGCGGTTAGGCGTGGGCACGGGGAGCTTCAAGAAAGACGACCAGAAGTCGATCCAAAGGGACTGGCGCGAGGCGGCAGACCTTCGGAGTGCAGGTAAGAGCAACCGCGTCGTGGCGACGCCAGAGCAGTTGGGTTCGATGGGTATCGCCATGCGGCGGCCCAAGAAGACGTAGATGGCCAAATCGCGCATCGGCACCGCCATTCTCGAACTCGCCACCGAGAGCGGAGCTTTCTTCCGGGATCTCGACAAGGTCGACGCGCGCGCCAACGGCCTGGACAAGTCGTGGCGCGACGCCGGAAAGAGCCTGCAGACCTACGGCCGCCAGACGGCCGACGTCGGCACGGCGCTGTCGAAGATGAGCCTCCCCCTCATCGCGATCGGGGCGGGTGTCACCAAGGTCGCGGTTGACTTCGAATCGTCGTTTGCGGGCGTCCGTAAGACGGTGGATGCCACCGAGCCGGAGTTCGCTGCGCTGGCGCAGGGGTTCCGGGACCTGTCGAAGTCCATCCCCATCAACGTCAACGAACTGAACCGCCTCGGCGAGGCCGCGGGTGCCCTGGGCATCCCCAAGGGCGAGATCGTCGACTTCGCGCGGGTGATGGCCCTGCTCGGCGTGACGACGAACGTTACGTCGGACCAGGCCGCCGAGAGCATCGCCAAGATTCAGAACATCTTTGGCGCCGCCGGCAAGGACACGGAGCGGTTCGCGTCGACGCTGGTGGCCTTGGGCAACGATGGCGCGTCGACTGAGGACCAGATTCTCTCGCTGGCGAACCGCATCGCCAGCGCCGGCAACGCCGTCGGGCTCAGCCAGGGCCAAGTGCTCGGCTATGCCTCGGCCATCGCCAACGTCGGCATCGAGGCTGAGGCCGGTGGCTCGGCGATGTCGAAGACGCTGATCGAGATTTCGCAGGCTGTGTCGAAGGGCGGCGCAGACCTCGCGGCGTTTGCCAAGGTGGCCGGCGTGTCCAGCGCTGTGTTCGCGAAGGCCTTCAAGGAAGATGCGGCCGACGCCACGCGGATGTTCATCGAAGGCCTTGGCCGTATAAAGGCTGAAGGTGGTGACCTGAACACCGTCATCGAGTCGCTCGGCGTGAAGGAAATTCGCCAGTCGAACCTGCTTCGGAGCCTTGCGCTCTCCGGTGACAACGTCGCGAAGTCGCTGAAGATCCAGTCGCAGGCTTGGCAGGAGAACAGCGCCCTCAGCGCCGAGGCCGGCAAGCGCTTTGAAACCGTCTCTTCGCAGGCGACGCTGCTCTGGAACCGCGTCCAGGATGTCGCCTTGATCTTCGGCGAAGCGCTGATGCCGGCGATGAAGACGGCCATGTCGGTGATCGGTGGGCTCGTGCCGCTGCTTGAGTGGATGGCAAAGACGTTCGCGTCGCTGCCAGGTTTCATTCAGTTCGGCGTCATCGGCCTCGTCGGTCTGGCCGCGGCCGCTGGTCCTGTCGTCTTCGTGGTCGGGTCGCTGATTACGAACGTCGGCATTCTCACGAAGGGCCTGTGGACCCTCGGCAACACCATACCCATGTTGACCGCTCGGATCTGGCTCATGGAGGCGTCCGCCGGCGCGCTCGGCACGACGATGGCGATTGTCGGCAAGGGGATCGCCGTCGTGGCCGTCGGGTTTGCCGCCTGGCAGATTGGCCGCTGGATTGGCGAGTGGACCGGTGCCACCGACGTCATCGGGCGCTTTAGTGCTCGGCTTGGCGAGTTGATTGGCCTGCTGCCAAAGGGAGCGTCTGAGCAATACAAGGCGATGCGGGCCGCGGAGCGTGCGGCCGAGGCCGCCAAGGGGCAAGCGAAGGCGCTCGACGAGACCGCAGATGCCATGAAGGGGGTCGGGCAGTATGCCGAGAAGCTGGGCCCGCATCTGGACCAGGCGACGGGCGCCATCGGACGCACCGAGGAAGAACTCAAGGAGGCGAAGAAATCCGCCGATGATTTCCAGAAGTCGCTGCGCGGGCTGGGTGCGGCCGACGCACTCGCGGGTGCCCGGGAGGTGGTCAAGCAACTCAATGCGCTCAATGGCCCCCTGAACGTCCTGCCGGGCAAGCTCGGCGAGATGGCCGCACGCCTGCGGGAAGGCGCCCAAGCAGCGCTGTTGAAGGGGCACTCGACGCTCGCGCGCGACTACTCGCTGCTGGCCGACACGCTTGACCCGCTGATCCAGTTTCAGCAGCGCTATAACGTCACCATCGGCGAATACGCCACCGACGCGAAGAAGGCCGGCGACTTCACGCAGGACCTGTGGGAACAGATCCACCGGTTGAAAGGTGAAGTGCAGACGGTTGGCCCGGTCCTGAAGTCGAGCATGGACCTCAAGAAGCTGTTCGTCGGGTTTGCCGACACGCGCCTCCTGCAGGAGAACCTGCCCGACTCGCAGCAGTGGACGCAGGCGTGGAGCACCATGCGCACCGGCCTGGTGAACAATCTCGCGCAGATTCCTGACACCCTAGCGCGCGCCTTCGAAGGCGGCGGCGACATCTGGGGCGCGGTCAAGTCGATCGGGTCGCAGATCGGATCCGGCATTGGGGGCGCGATCGGGTTCGGGCTCGGCGGACCTGGCGGGCAGGCGATTGGGTCGGCTATCGGCTCAATGGTCGGTCCTGCCATGGAAGGCTTCAAGAAGCTCTTCGGGATTGGCGTGAACGAAGCCGTCAAGAAGGTCAACGCCGAGATCGGCGAGCTGCGCAATAAGCTCCTCGATACGCATGGCCCGCTGGAGCAGCTCGAGGCGAAGGCGAACCGCGTCGGCTTGAGCTTCGAAGCCAACTGGGGCCACCAGGGGCAGGCTGGGCTGAAGGCGATGAATGCCCTGATCGCCGAGTTCGACCGCCGCCTGGCCGCTGTGGCTGCCGCCAGTGCTCAGGCTGTGTCGTCGTTCGCGGCCGTGGCGACGGGGATGACCGGCCCGTGGCTGGCGGTCGGTGACCGTGTTAAGACCACCGGCGAGGAACTCGACAAGGCGCGCGAGGCGCTGACGAAGTTCTCCGATGCCGACCAGTCCGAGCAGCACACCCAGGCGCTTGAGGCCTACAACCTCGCGCTAGCCGCCAGTAAGCAGGCCCTCGACGCGCAGGCGGGTGCGGCGCAGCTCGGTAAACAGCAGCTGGCGGACCTCGGCGCGCAGGCTGTCGGCACGTTTGCTGCCGCCATCGCGAGCGGCATGACCTGGTCGGAGGCAATCAAGGCCGTTGGACCGTCGCTGGTGCCGATCGCCGACTCTTACAAGGCGCTCGGCCTGGACGTCGAAGACGTGGGGCTCAAGCAGCTCCTGCTGTCGGCACGCGTCGCGGAGACGAACCCGCAGCTGCTGGGCGCGGCGGCCGCGCACGGGCAGTCGCTACAGGCACTGGCCCAGTTCGGTCTGTTGAACGTCGAGCGCTTCGCAGCCATGCAGCGCACGGGCACCGAACTGCACACCCGACTGCAGGCCGAATTTGCCGGCACGGAGGAAGGCTCGCGCCTGGCCCTCCTGCCCATGCAGGACTACCTGCATCAGGCGAAGGTGCAATCCGAGCTGCTGAACATCCCCCTCGAGGCTGGCACCCAGGAACTCATCGACCAGAGCATAGAGCTGGGCATTTGGAAAGAGACCGGCGCCAGCGCCCAAGACAAGCTCATCGCCGGCATGGACGCGCTGATCGTGAAAGTGTCGGCGCTGATCGATCAGTTCCTGGGCGTGTCGAACGCCATCGGTGCGATTCCGGCGCACAAAACGATCACAATCGAAGCCCAATATTACGACCCCGGCGCGCCTGAGGACTTCGGGCAGGGCACGATCGGCGGGGTGCCTGTGCTGCCGATGGCCGAAGGTGGCATGGGCCACGTCACGGGCCCCACGCTGTTCCTAGCCGGCGAGGCGGGTAGTGAGGACTTCGCCTTCAGCGGCGGTGGCCGTAGATTTGGTGATGGTGGCGGCAGCGCCGACTCAGGACTCCTAAAGGAACTGGCCGGGCTGCGCCGCGACCTCGCCACGATCATTCCGTCGATGGTAGAGTCCGCAGCCCGTCATGGCGCACAGACCGCCGGGAGGCGCCTGTAATGGCCAACGTCGTGACGCCACGCGTCGAAGCGCTTGTGCTAAACGAATACGGCGTCGATGAGTGGGATGACATCACGGCCGACCTGATCCGGGACCCACTCCGCTGGCGGCGTGGCATCTTCGGATTCGGACCGTTGGATCTTCTGGCCGGACCCGGGACGTTCAGCTTCACGCTGGACAACTCGACACAGAACGAGGCCGGCGTGGAAGGCTTCTGGTCGCCTGGGCATCCCAATTGCCGCACGGGTTGGCGGCATGGCATTTGGATTCGCCTGCGGCTCACCGACGGCACGAACACCCGTTTCGTGTTCAAGGGGCGCCTGCGCGTCTGCACGCCGGATCCGGCTGTGGTCGGCCTTCGGGCCGTCACCTGCGTCGCGCGCGACTGGATGGACGACTTCGCCACGCTCGATGCCGTGGCGCTCGACCTTCAGGAAAACGTGCGCCCCGATGAACTGCTGCAACTTCTGATTGACCTTGCAGAAGAGGCGCCGGCGCACGTCGATCTGGACACGGGGCTCGACGAATACGCGTTTGCATTCGATGATCTCGGTGGATCTGTCGCGAAGGCCTCGCAAGTGGCCCAGGACATCCTCCAAAGCGAGGGCGGGTATCTCTATCTCCGAGGGGACTCCGACGCTGGCGAAACGCTTCGGTTCGAGAACCGGCACGCCCGTGCTGGTGTGGAGCCAGAGTATGAGTTCGAGACCGCAGATCTGTCGGATGAGCCTGGCTCACTTCAGGCGCCTTCTTCGCTCGATCATATTTTCAACGACGTCGAGACGCTGACGGTGCCTCGGCGAGTTGATGCTGCGGCGACCACCGTCCTGGTCAGGCTCGACAGCCCCGTGTCGGTCTCAGCCGGCCGCACGGAAACGTTGTTCGTCTACTACCGAGATCCCGATAACGAGGCGGTGTTTGTCGGTGGCAAAAGCATGGTGGCGCCTGTAGTCACGACCGACTGGACCGCAAATAGCTCCATGGATGGGGCTGGATCCGATCTGGCGGCGTCCTTCGTGGTCGTGGCGACCTATTTTGGGTCGAGAGTCATGCTCGAACTGACCAACAACGGTAGCGTCGAAGGTTACGTCCGTGGCCCTGGCGGCGCTGACGGCCTGCAGTGCCGCGGCAAGGGGCTGTATCGCTATCGGCCCGTGTCGAGCCGTGGCGAGAACGAGACCAGCATTGAGGCCTACGGTCGTCAACCGCTGCCGACTCCGATTCTGATGCCCTACCAGGGCGATCGCAATGTTGGTGTCGGGGTCGCGCAGTTCAAGGCGCACGTGCATGGTGGTGTCACCAATGTGCCCACCAAGGTGCGCATCGGATCTGAACTCAGCGACGCGCTCCTTGAGCAGGCGATTCTCCGCGACGTCGGAGACGCCATCGCCATCACCGACGCCACGACCGGCATCGACTCGGCGCAGGCCTTTATTCATGCACTCGACCAGGAGTTAACACTCGACGGTCTGTTGTCGACGGAATACACCCTTGCACCAGCAGACACTTCGGACGTTCTGATTCTGGACGATCCGATCGCCGGCACCCTGGACGACAACGTGTTGGCCTACGGCTAGGCCACCTAAGGACAGAGAACCAACGCCATGAAATTTGTTATTGAAACCACAAGGGACGTGCACCGCGTGCGAGATGAATCGGCGTGTCGCCGAAGGCACGCAGCCGTAGTCTCGAAGCTTCAGCGACAAGGGTTGCGCATCTCAGTGCACGAGTCCGTCGCAGAGAAGCTGACGCGGGTGGACCACGGGCGTTGGCTGGTCGACTGCGAGTGTGGCGCGGGTGTGCCGGCCGACCCCGGCTTCGCGGCTGCCTACTGTATGGGCTGCGGAGCGATCCACACCCATGTTGTTTTCCCGGCCGACCCCGATCGACTCAATATTGAGCACTTGCTGTTGGCCCGACCTCGGACTGTGAACAGGGGATGGAACCCAGAGACGGAAGGGCTTCTGGATCTAGCCATCGAAAACGCGGCTCACGGGGTGCGCTGGTGATGATGCTCCCATTTGTGGATGTGCTTCCAGACCTTCTGTCTTGGTTGTCAGTGGTGTGGCCCTTGGGTCCGGTGGCTGTTGGTGTCTGGACGACTCCTCGGACATATGTGGCGGGCGAGGTGCATTCGGCTGCCACGCTAAACACGGATCACCGAGACAACTTGAACGCCATCCAGGCCGGGACGGTGGCACTGTCCCAGGTGAAAATCGACGGGGCCGCGTCTGATCCAGCCGTATCGCCGTCTGGTGACGCGGTCATTTACCACAACTCCGCAACCAACTCAATTCGTGCCAGCAAGAACGGCGGCCCCTTCGTGAGGCTCGACGGCTCGGTCGCAATGGCGATCATTTTTGGAGGATAGATGGCGGCCCCGAACATCGCGTCAGTCTCAACGATTACAGGCAAGACCTACGGGTGCGCGGTCGGCACGTCGCGGACGGACCTGATCCCCGCGGTGGCGGCCGATCACGTCGTGCGGGTCAACGTCATCAACTTGGCGAACGTCGACGGGTTGGTGCCGGTCGACGGCACCGTTGAATGGTATGACTCGTCGACCGCCACGTACTTCAAGCTTGGGCAGACGCTTTCGATCCCTGCCGACGGGTCGGTCGCTCCGAAAGAATGGTGCCCGCTCTACCTCGAGGAAGGCGACAAGCTGACCGTGTTGGCGTCGGCGTCCGGCGATCTCGAGGCCGTCGCCAGCGGCGAGGATATGAGCTAGCTATGTCCGGATGGAACGGCGGCGTGATCGGCGCCACTCGAACGCCGACGATCCTGTCGGCGAGCGGGGTGTGGCTTCTGAACCTCATGACGAACGCGCACCGGGCGGGCATTTGGCCCCGCCAGCGCGACACGGTGGCCTTCGACGCGGTGACCACCGGCGGCGCCTCGTTCTCGCATACCTGCGGAAGCGGCCGTAACCGGAAGCTTCTAGTGTGTTCGTGGCCGGACGCCAGCGCGATCACCTACAACGGCGTCGCGCTGACGAGGGTTGCGCAGATACAGCAGGGCTCCGGCCAGTGCTCGATTTGGGAGCTCTCCAACCCGCCATCCGGCGCGCACACGGTCGCGTCGACGGGCGGCGGCTACACGATTGCCATCTCCTACTCGGGCGTCATTCAGTCCCCGATCTCGGTGTTCGCGACGAACAGCAATGGATCGTCGAACATGGCCTCGGTGAACTTCTCGACCACCGTCGCCGGCTGCTGGGCCGTGCAGTACACCGTCGTTAACGGGTCGGTGTCGTCATGGTCGGCAGGTGCGACGCAGGTAGGGACATTCGGCGGCGTGACAGCCGCGGCGGATAGTGACGCACCGATCACGCCGGCCGGCTCTACCACGATCACGGCGACGTTGAGCGGCAACACAAATTGGGGCGCCGTCATGGTCGCCCTCGAGCCCGGGTTCCTGTAGGGAGAGGTCAACATTGGATCAGTACTTCAACGAGCGGTTTCCGGGGCAGACGCCGGCCGCGATCCCGTTCCGGATTCGGCTGTCGAGCGGTCTCACCCGCACCGACCCGTCAACGTTTACGGCGGATGAAATCGCCGACGCGGGCTACGTGCTGGCGCCCGAGATGCCGGAACCGGAGCCCGGCTTTCGGGTCATCTGGACGGACGGCGAGTGGGCGCAGGAGCCCCTTCCATCGCCGCCCGTTCGCACGCTCTCTCGGTTCAAGTTCATCCAATTGATGACCCCGACCGAGTACTTGCAACTCAAGGCGCGCGCCGCGGGCGGCGATACGTCGATGATCTACGCGCTCGAGATGTTGGCCCTTGTTGAGCACGTGGAAACCGACCACCCATTGGTCGCGACGATGCTCGCCCACGTGGTGTCGGTCAACTTGATGACGCAGCAGCGCGCCGACGAGATCCGCGATGCGTTCTACGCGGCGGCGGTGTAGGAGGGCGCATGTGGGAGACCGTTGAATCCTGGTGGTTACTCGCAGCCGTGGTATTACCAGGCGGCGCGCTGTACTGGCTCACGCGCCCGCTCGCGATGAAGCTCTGGCGGCTGATGGTGACACCAGTGACAGCCCACTTTGCGGGCGTGCATCGAATGGTTGCCACGGTTGATCGCATCGAGGGCGAGGTCCGCCAGATCAAACAGCAGGTGGAGGCGGAGCTGAGTCCCAACGGCGGCGGGAGCATGAAGGACCAACTGACCATCGTGGTCGCGCGTCAGGCCGCCATCTTTGACGGCATGGCCCGCCCGGCGTTCCAGGCCGACGTGTCGGGCCGGTTTGTCTCGGTGAACCGCGCCTTTGAAGTGATGACCGGCTACCCGTCGCGAGACCTGCTCGGCATGGGCTGGGTGAATCTGATTCATCAAGACCAGGTCGAGGCGTTCATGCTGGCGTGGGATCACACCATCCGCGACGGCCGCATCCTGCGCCGGGACTGCGTGCTGGTGAAAGCCAACGGCGATGAGCTCGTAGTCTGCGTCGACGCCGTGCCGGTGAAGGCTGGCGCGCGCGTGCTCGAGTGGCAGGGCACCTTCGTGGCGCCGGAACTGGGGTCCGCGTGACCGCTGACCATCGCGCCGCGCTACGCCAGCAGTTGATCGACCACGAGGGTATGCGGCTGCGCCTCTACCGGTGCACGTCCGGAAAGCTCACGATCCTGTGCGGCTACAACATCGACGACCGCGGCCTCGGCCCGCTCGAGCGAGCCCTGGGCCGGCCGCTGACGCGGGCCTGGATTGAACGTGATGGGCTCACCGAGGCCGACGGCCAGCTGCAGCTCGCCGCGGATGTCGATCGGTTCGAAACCGACGTGCGCGGCCGCTGGCCCAACTTCGACGCGCTCGATGGCGTGCGGCAGCGCGCCATCATCGACTTCGTCTTCAACCTGGGCGTCGCCGGCGCCGCGAAGTTCGTGAGCGCGATCCGGTTTGCCGACATGGCGCTGTCTACCAGGGATGTCGGGTTCCAGGAAGCGTGCTGGACGGCGGTCTCGTTCCACATCATGGATTCCGTCTGGGCGCGGCAGGTCGACGATGGCCTGGCGGGTCGGCGCGGCCGCGCCGATCGCCTGGCCACGATGATTCGAACGGGCAAGGATCCCGGCATCAAGCACTGACCACGAAGTTGTCTCAGCTATGGCTGTCGGCGGGTGCACACCGTCCGGGGGCTGAAAGGCGTCGCGCTCTGGCGCGCTGAGACACGACATAGAGCATCGGGACCTGAGCGGCCCGAGGTTCACGCAATCCCTGCGTGCGCTTCGGGCCGCTTTGCTTTTTCTGGAGACCGTCATGAAGACACGACTGACCGCCATCACCGTCGTCGCGATCGCGCTGGTGGCGTGCGGCGCGACGCTGCCGCCGATCACCATCGCCTGGCCGGAGCGGCCACCCGTCGTCGAGGACCCGCCGCCGGTCAAGTGGCCAACACCAGGGGTGCCGGGACCTGTGGAAGCGCCGCCGCCGCCGCCAGTCGTTGAGGATGAACCGGGCCCGATGGTCAACCTGAACATCGTGGTGCACGACGCCGTGACCGGCGCCGGCGTGCCCCTTGCGACCTGCACGATCGGCGACGACCGCCGCACGGCCGACGGCAGTGGCTTCATCAACTTCGCCGTGCGCGGGTCCGTCCTCGTGCGCTGCGCCGCTGGCGCCTACCAGGCGCGCGAGCCGCTCGATCTGCCGCCGGGTGACCACCGCGTGCCGCTGGTGCCCGTGGCGCCGCCGCCAGTCCCTGACCCTCCGCCGGCACCGCCGGTGGTTGTGCCGCCGTCATCTGGCTTGGGCTTCCCGGGGTGCGGCAAGGCAGGGAACACCATGGCGATCTCGGGCGCGTGCCTGACAGCAGTGGCGGCCGCCTCGAAGAGCTACCCGCGGTGCCAACAGGGCGACGGCGTCGCCTGCCATCAATTCGTCCGCGAAGTGGCGCGGGCGCTGCGAACGACGCAGAGCGACAACGGTTGGGGTCTCATCACCAAGCCCCGTGGGCAGCAGGCGTGTGCGCTCGAGGGTGACTTCAAAGGGAGCGGCGTGATCGGGTGCGGTCGCTCGATTGAAGGCGGCTACGGCGAGGACATGGTGGCGTACCTGCCGGCCGGTAACCCGGTGAACCTGTGGACCGGGCTCGACATCATCGTCGGGGCTGGCGCGCCCGGCGCACACCACGCCGGCGGACCGCTGCCGCCGGCCGTCGGAGGCCGCCCTGACAATCTGTGGGCGCCGGTCCCGTGAGCGCCCCGCAACGGGACACCATCCCGTTCCTGCCGATCGCCGGCACGTGGGCCTGGCGTGGCTCCAGCGCGGGCCAGTGGTATCACCCGGCGTCGCCGTGGTCGAACTTCATGGTGGCGCACGGGTTCCACACGCTGACCGGGCCCGACGGCCGCGGCTTCGTCTGGTCGACCGATGTTAACGGCCAGCAGTTCTGGCGCCGTTGGTTCGGCCGAAAGCCGCACACCACGGACTGGGAAGCCGGCGGCCAGAACCTACTCGATTGGCTCGTGCCACCGCTGGCGCCGGACCGCCGGCAGCCGCCGACCCAAACCCACCTGGTCGCGCACTCCCATGGGCTGCAGGTCGTGCTGTTCGCGTGTGCGGCGGGCCTGAAGGTCAACAACCTGATCTCGGTAGGCTCGCCCGTGCGCGAGGACCTGATGGCCGTGGCGCAGCTCGCGCGGCGCAACATCGGCTACTGGCAGCACTTCCACTCCGACTGCAGCGACCGCTGGCAGTGGCTCGGCGAGATCGGCGACGGCCGTGTGGGCGTCGTTCGGCGGCATCCGCTAGCGGACCTCAACCACGACCTGATGAGCGTCGGTCACTCCGGCATTCTCACCAACCCTGATCTATTTCCCGCCTGGCGCCCGGCGCTGGACATTGTGAGGCTACGCCATGGGCGATCCGACTTTCCCAGCTAAGGGCTCCACCATCCTCGAGCAGGGCCTCGCGCACGTCGCGGCGCCGCTGTCGGCCGTGCCTCCCGATCGCAAGGGCGCGCTGATCGTCGGCGTCACCTGGCGCTACGGCCTGCCGACGTTCCAGTTCGGCACGGCAACTCGCGTCGGCGAGCACATGGTGCTGGCGGCCGAGGCCGAGAAGCGCTTCCGCGAGAGGCCGAACGCGAAGGTCTATGCCGCTTGGACGTGGCTGCTACTGCTGGCGCTGTGGATGCCGGCGTCAGCGAGCGCCCAGCCGGCGAGTTACCCAGCGTCCCTGGTCCGCATGGTCGATGCGGATACGTATGTCCTCCGGGTCGAGCTGGGCTTCGACGTGAGCTACACCGCGACGATCCGGCTTGCAGACCTCGACACGCCGGAACGGTTCACGCCCGAGGGCCGGCGGGCGACCGCGGCCGCGGAGGCGGCGCTCAAGTCGGGACCGATCACCGTGGCGCCGACCGGGAAGATGACCTTTGCGCGCCACGTGGCTCACGTGTATGTCAGCGGCAAGAAGCTGGCCGAGATCCTCGAGGCCGCCGGCCATCGCAAGCGGTGACCACGATGGTCGAGTTCTAACGGCGGGGGCAATTGAGAGCTGGTCGCTGGGAGCGCAGGGTCACCCCGGTCCTGCGAGGCTGGTGTCTCAATTCCTCCGCCGTCAGCGGCGCGGCCGGCGAGTCTTACTCGGCGCCGTGCTGCTGGCGAACGGATCGCCGGGGATGGGTCGGGGCTTCTTGGCGGACTGAAACGCGTGCCAGAGGTCGTAGCGCATCTGCAACCCCGCCCACATCTCAGCGCTGGCGCCGGTCAGCGCTTCAAATTTCACGCACATCTCCGGAGAGACCGGGCGCTCGCCGAGTTCAATCAGGTTCATGTAGTTGTAGGAGATCCCGAGGCGGCGCGCCGCTTCGCGTTGTGACACCGGTGGATCCTGCGGTTCCCGAAACTCCAGCTTGAACATCACCCCGGGGTGGGTGGGAGCCCGGCGTTGGTCCGCCAGGTCTCCCGGGACCAGCTTGTTACGGCTGGTGCCAGAGCGGGTCTTCGACGTTGACGTCGTAGGCATTGCCATCCTCGAACCGGAACGTGATCCGGTATTGATTGTTGACGCGCAGGCTGTAGAAGCCCGGTTTGCTGTGCTTGATGGGTTCCAGCCGAACCCCCGGCGTTTGGGCGACGTCGCTCAGGCGCGCCGCCATGTTCAGGATCTGCAGGCGATGGCTCGCCGAAGGCCATGCCGTGCGGGCGATCTTGCGCGCCGCTTTGGTGTTATCGCCGAGGAAAATGTCCCGGGCGGTGTTCGTCTTGAAGCTCTTGATGCTCATCGCTCTCAACCCTTCGAATCGGGTCGGCGTTAGTGCCAACGAAGACAAGTATACAACAAGTCGTTGTATGCCCGTCAAGTATTATTTTTGCCCGGATGAACCCGGCTTCCGGGTAGGGTCGAACGGGGGCGGCGCCGCGGCTGGCGTGAGCGTCTCGTTCCCATAGTCGCGCATCAGTTCAATCAACAGCGCGTTCTTCGAGAACCATCCGTCACGCCGGGCCCGAGTCATAAACCGCTCGAGGACCTCGGGCGGGATGCCGCTGATGGCCAGGCTTGGGGCGTTGCCGCGACTTGACATAGTGCCCTTTACGATACGCGATCCGGTGGCCGTCGCCGTTGCGGGCGACATTATGCGGCCTCCTGCAGCTGCTCGGGCTCCTGACGGCCGGCACGGAGGATCGTGTCGGCCGCCTTGAAGATCTTCTGGATGCTGCGTTCCGGAATCGTGCCGCCCTTCAACCAGTGTTGGACGTAGCCGCGGCAGTATTCGAGGCCCGACTCACCGAGGCTGCCCACCACCAGCATCGCCACGCTCTCGGCTTCGACTTCGCGCAGCGCGCGCGGGGTCCGGTCCGTCGTGTCGCTGCACTGGCCCTCCGACGTGTGGCCCAAGACCACGTGCGCGAGCTCGTGAGCCAGCACCGCGAAGGGCATGGGAGCGATGTCGGACACGGCCACCGAGCGGCCGATCGCGTAGCCGTGGCAGTTGCCGTCCGTGTGCGCGAAGGGGACCTCGGTAACGTCGAGCGCGGCGAGCGCTTGGGTTTTGCTCCACGTCGCCGGCAGCGCCGCTTCGTAGCTGGCGCCCTCCGTCTGGGCCAGCGCGAACCACTTCGCGCGATAGGTGAACAGCGTGAAGGCGGCCTCCTGGCCTTCCGGCTCTTCGGCCTTCTTCTTGACGGTGACCGGCTGGCACAGCACGAGCGCCTTCTCGCCCTTGCGCACCTGGCGGCCCATCCCCTGCCACGCTGAATAGGTCGCGATGGGTCCCGGCGTGATGCCGCGCTGCGTGCACTGGAACCACGCCAAGATCTGATTCCCGAGGCTGTAGTTGTGGAACCGGCTGAAGGCTTCGTGAATGATGCCGGGCTGCTCAACGATCGTGGCGAACAGCTGGCTAAAGGTCGGGGCTTCGGTGGTCTTCGTCATCGCTCTCAACTCCTATCGAGTCGGCGTTATTGCCTTACGAACAAACCAAGCATACAACAAGTAGTTGTATGCTTGTCAAGGGGCAATGTTTTGGAAAGCGGCGACGGTGCCATCCGCCGTGCCATCCCAAAGGCGAAACCTACCGGAAGTTATGCCGGTTTGGTCTAGTTTTGTTGAGTTCCAAAGATGGCACCCAGGAGTGCCATCTATCGGAATTAGGCCGGTATTTAATGGTGCGCTCGGCAGGACTCGAACCTGCGACCCCCGGCTTCGAAGGCCGATGCTCTATCCAGTTGAGCTACGAGCGCACGCGGCTCCTATTATGTCTCACGACTTCTTCAATTTGTCCGCGAACGACTTCTCGAGCTTCCTGACCTTGGGCATCGCCACCGCGGCGACATAGGGCTGGTTGGGGTTGCGCGCCACGAATCCCTGGTGATCGGCCTCGGCCTCGAAGAACTGCTCGAGCGGCTCCAGTGTGGTCACGATGGGCTGGTCAAAGACTCCGGCGCCCTTCAGCTGCTCGATGTACTCCGCGGCGACGCGCTCCTGGTGGACGCTGGCGTAGAAAATCGACGACCGGTACTGCCGGCCCAGGTCGTTGCCCTGGCGGTTCAACTGCGTGGGGTCGTGGGCGACGGCAAAGAACACCTTGAGGATCTGCCCGAGCGTGATGCGGCCCGAATCGTATCGCACGCGAATCACTTCCGCGTGGTCGGTCATGCCGCTGCAGACCGCCTGGTAGTTCGCCGTGTCGACGCTGCCGCCGGCGTAGCCGGAGACGACGCTGATCACGCCATCGAGCTTGGCGAAGACTGCCTCGGTGCACCAGAAGCAACCACCGCCCAACACGATCGATTGCGGTGCGCGTGTCGGATCCGCCGGCGCATCAAGCGCTGGATCGGGAAACTGGTCGGCCGGCACATCGGAGCCGCCGCCGAACAGGTCACTGAGTTTCATGCCTCGATTGTAGCGTGGGCCGCCGGGTGATGCCGAACACGACAATTGCTGCCGCGACGGCCAGCAGCGCGGCCGACAGCGGCCGCGTGACAAACACCGACCAGTCGCCTTGGCTGATTGACAAGGCCCGGCGCAGGTGCTGCTCGGCCGCCGGCCCGAGAATGAGGCCGATCATGACCGGCGCGATCGGCGCGCCCACGCGGCGCAGGCCGAAGCCGATGATGCCGATGAGCGCGACCAGCAGCAGGTCGCCGGCCGAACGGTGCACGCTGAACGCGCCAAGCGAGGCGACCACGAGGATGCCGCCGTACAGCCACGGCCGTGGAATCGACAGCAGCTTCACCCACAACCCCACCAGCGGCAGGTTCAGCACCAGGAGCATGGCGTTGCCGACATACAAGCTGGCGATCACGCCCCACACCAGCTTCGGCTCGTGCTCGAACAGCAGCGGACCCGGCTGCAGGCCGAACTGCTGGAACGCGGCGAGCAGCACGGCGGCGGTCGCCGAGGTCGGCAGGCCGAGCGTGAGCAGCGGCACCAGCGTGCCGGCCGCCGACGCATTGTTCGCGGCCTCGGGACCGGCGACGGCTTCGATGGCGCCGTGACCAAACTCCTCGGGCTTCGCCGCCAGCCGCTTCTCGATCGCGTACGACATCAAGGTCGGCAACTCGGCGCCGCCCGCCGGCAGTGCACCCATCGGAAAGCCCAGCGCCGTACCGCGCAGCCACGGCTTCCACGACCGTCGCCACTCGTCGCCGGTCATCCACAGCGACCCGCGGACCGGCAGCACGTGGTCCTCGCCCGGACCGCGGCTCACCATCCATAACGTCTCGCCGACGGCGAACAGGCCAATGGCGACAATCACCGGATCGATGCCGTCGAGCAGGTACGGAATGCCGAAGGTGAAACGCGCCTGTCCGCTCAGGCCGTCAATGCCGACGCTGCCGAGCACCAGGCCCAGCATCAGGCTGACCCAGCCGGCCAGCCGGGCGCCGCGGCCGCCGAGCACGGTGGTGACCATCACGAACGCGAGCACCATCAGCGCGAAGTACTCGGCCGAGCCAAACGCCAGCGCCAGCCGGACCATCACCGGCGCGGCCAGGCTCAGCGCGAGCGTGGCCAGCGTGCCGGCGACAAACGAGCCGATCGCCGCGGTCGCCAGCGCGGCGCCGGCGCGCCCGTTGCGCGCCATCTGGTGCCCGTCGATCGCCGTCACGATGGTGGCGCTCTCGCCCGGCGTGTTGAGCAGGATCGAGGTGGTCGAGCCGCCGTACATCGCGCCGTAGTAGATGCCGGCGAACATGATCAGCGCTGCGGTCGGATCCAGCCCGTAGGTCACCGGCAGCAGCAGCGCCACGGTCAGCGCCGGTCCAATGCCAGGGAGCACGCCGACCGCCGTGCCCAGCGTGACGCCGGCCAACCCCCACATCAGGTTGATGGGCTGCAGCGCGACGACAAAGCCGTTCCAGAGTTCTCCCATGCGAGTTGAAAGTTGAAGAGTTGAAAATTGGAGGTTTCAGTTACAAGTTTCAGTTTCAGTTTCAGTTTACGGGAGGGACACACCGAGGCCGGTGCTGAAGATGACGTAAATGATCGTGGTGAAGACCGCACCGACCATCGCGTCCCTCGCGATGACGGGCGTCAGCGGCCGGACCCCGCGCCAGGCCGTGGCGGTGACGACAAACAGCAGCGTTGACGAGATGATGAATCCGGCCGCCGTCATCACGACCGGCTGCAGCAAGAGGGCGAGTGCCAGCAACGCCGCCATCCGCATCGCTGATCCGCCCGCAACGACCGGCGTCCGATCGCGCCCGCGTGTTGCGGTCAACGCGGCCGCCAGCAGTCCGAAGATCGCGATCGTCACCGTCGGCACGGTCGTCGGCGTCACCGCGAGCGTGTGTCGCGGTGGCGCGTCGTTCTCGGCGGCGGCCAGTCGTTGCAGCACGGCCCCGACGCGCGCCTGTTCGGCCAGCAGAAACTGGCGGAAGGCGGCGCCGGCGAG
Source organism: Acidobacteriota bacterium (assembly GCA_030697165.1). NCBI lineage: Bacteria > Pseudomonadati > Acidobacteriota > Acidobacteriota bacterium. The sequence goes on along the minus strand of JAUYQQ010000023.1, from coordinate 321,128 downwards.
AAACCGATCGTCCCAGCCGTTCTGGGACACGGCTTGCCGCCACGCGTCGCTGGTGGCCAGGCTCGTAATGCGGGCGATCAGGGCATCCTGCTCGGCATCGGAGAGTCCCGGCGGCGCGACGATGGCGCGCCAGTTGGCGAGGTCGAGGGGAATGCCCGATTCGCGCAGCGTGGGCGCGTCGATCCCGGTCACCCGCGCCTCGGCCGAGATCGCGAGCGGCCGCAATTGCCCGGCCGCGATTTGTCCTGCGAACTCGCCGTAGCCGCTGACGGCCGCGGTGACCTGGCCGCCGAGCACGGCGGCGAGCGCCGCGCCGCCGCCGGCGAAGGCGATGTAGTTGACGCGCGAGGCCGGTAGCCCGACCTGTTCGGCCAGCAACCGCACGAGCAGATCGTCGGTGCCGCCGGCCGACCCGCCGCCCCACGACACACCACCCGGATCCTGCTTGAACGCCTCGACCAAGTCCCCGATCGTCCGGTGCGGACTCGCGGCGGGGACGACGATCACTTCGGTTTCGCCGGTGAGCCGCGCAATCGGGGTCGCGTCCGACAGCGAGACCGGGGACGCGTTGATGATGGCGCCGCTGACCATCACGAGCCCGGTGACCAGCAGCGCATGGGGATTGCCGCGTTCGGATTGCACGAACCGCGCGAGCCCGATCGTGCCGGCCGCTCCGGGGATGTTGTCGACCTGCACGGTCGTCGCCGGTTCGAGCTCCGCCAGCACGCGCTGCATCACCCGCGCGGTCTGATCCCACCCGCCCCCAGGCGCCGCCGGCGCGACGATCAGCAACTGGGCGCCGGCATGGGTCGTCGCGGTGGCAACCAAGGCAAGCACCATTGCGCCGCGCAAGAGCATCGCGGCGATTCTATCTGTGAATCCCGTCGGGAAGTGCCCTCCCCGGTAGAATCCTGCAATGAGGAATTTGCACTACGACGTCTTTACCGATCACGCGGGTGCAGGTCGGCGGCAAAGCCGTGCGCGTGGGCGAGGGCACCTTCGACCTCTAGAAACGCGTCCGAGTATCGGTGCCCAATCGGTGTGAATCGGTGGCCTTTAAGGTGCCAGGCGCGAGCGCGACCAGCCACTGGCGCCGCGCGTGTAGAGCAGCCGATCGTGCAGGCGGCTCGGCCGGCCCTGCCAGAACTCGACCTTCTCCGGCGCCACCCGGTAGCCGCCCCAGAACTCGGGCAACGGCACGGTCTGTCCGGCGTATTGCGCCGACAACTCCGCGTAGCGGGTTTCGAGCACGGCGCGATCGGCCACCGGCGAGCTTTGCGCCGACGTCCACGCGCCGACCTGGCTCTCGAACGGCCGCGAGTGAAAGTACTCATCCGACTCGGCCCGCGAGACCTTGGTCACGGCGCCAGTGATGCGGACCTGGCGCTCGAGTTCGACCCAGAAAAACAGCAGGCACGCGCGGGGACGCGCCAGCAGCTGCTCGCCTTTCGTGCTCGCGTAGTTGGTGAAAAACACGAAGCCATCGGCGTCGAAGCCCTTGAGCAGCACGATCCGCGCGTCGGGATCGCCGTCAGGCGTCGTGGTTGCCAGCGTCATGGCGTTCACGTCGAGGATCTGCGCGCTGGCCGCTTCATCGAACCACGCCGTGAACTGGCGAATCGGATCGGCGTCGGCGTGGGCTTCACCGAGCGCGCGGCTGGCGTACTCTCGTCTCAGGTCGGCAATCGACATCATGATGGTTCTTTCACCGGGTCCAGCATCTCGACCCAGATGCCGAGGAACCGCGGGTCGGTTGATGAAGGGTCGAACGTGCGCGGCGAGAAGCCGTCCTCGGTGGCGATGGTCAGCGGGACGACCCCGCCGGCCACGACCGGCAGCTCGATCTCGGCGGCTTCTCCCGGCATGAGCGCGAGTTCGCGTCGCCATCCGAAGGTGGTGATGATGGCGCGGTTGGCCTGCGCGCCGCCGTGAATGCGCAACACCACCGGGGCGGTGCGCCCAGGCGGGACCGCCACGGTCACTTCGGCCGTGCGCCGGCCGATGGTCCAGAAGCCGCCCGGCTCCGGGTACATCTGCTCGTCGTGGAAATAGAACATCACGCCGTGGTACGTGGCCGCCGACAGCACTTCGCCGACCAGCGGCCGGGCGCCGGAGTCGACCACCGCGGTGGGCGTGATCGTGATCGAGGCGATCGCCCGTTCCATTTCGGCCGGCCCGCGGAAGCCCACAAAGCTGGCGTCGAGGGCCAGCCAGAGGCTGGTGTGCCAGCTGGCGCCGGGCGTGGGCTGCAGATTCCAGGTCTGGAGCGGCGGGCCGACGCGGCCCACCTGCAGCGCGAACGGTGTCGGCTGCGCCGGCGTCAGGTCGTTGAAGCGGACGTCAACGTGGTAGGTCCCGGCCGGCAGCGAGAAGCGTCCGTTGTGCAGCACGCGGACCGGTTGCTGCCGGGTGCGCAGGCCCGGCTCCACCCCGAGGCGCACTTGCGGCAGCACCTCCGTCGCCCCCACCTTTCGGAGCGGATCGTAGATGATCGCTGCCGGCCGGACGCGCGCGTCGAAGCCGTCGAGCGTGGTCAACCGCGAGCGGGCGCCCAGATCCACGCGCGGCATCGGGGTGCCGGTGGGCAGGAACGGGAATGCCAGTGAGACGGCCAGCAGCGCCAGTCCGAGCGTGCCCGCAGCAACGAGCGCCGCCGCCCCGGGGCGGGTGGTCGTGTGCCGCGACAGGAACCAGCCCGCGCCGGCGGCCGCCGCCACCCACAAGAGCGCCTGCAGCCACGCGATGGCCGTCGGTTGCAGGATGAACGTGGGCGCCAGCGTCCACAGTTCCCACCGCGGCGACCAGTACTCCAGCAACGCCGAGGTGCCGTCGCGATCGTTGTTGATCAGCAACCCGCCTTGCGCGGTCGCCAGCGTCAGGGCGATGCCGACGCTGATCCACAGCAACAGGTGCTGGCCCGCACGGCGCGCCGATCCGGCGGGCGCCGTCCGGAACGCGGTTGCGATGGGCAGCGACAGCAGCAGCAGCCCTGACGCGAGCGGCCGCGCCGGTGCGGAGGTGCCGCCCCACCAAATGCGAAACGCGCCCACGGTGGCCACCAGCGCGCCGAACACGATCGCGATCTCCAGCGCCTGCCGCCTCGATTCTCCGCCGCTGCGCCACATCTGGTACAGCCCGGTCACGGCCAGCACGTAAACCGGTGCGAACGCCAGCAGGCCGTACTCCTGATCGAAGAACAACCCCGGCGCGCCGAAGGCCAGGTTGAGCGGCGAGGTCTGCACCAGCGCGCCATACGGCGCCATGGGGAGCGGAACCCCCCAGATGGCGTAGAAGAACGTCAACCAGCCGGCAAGCGACAGCGCATACGGCGCGACCACCCCCCAGACTTTCGGATTACCTAAAAGGGGAGCAGGTCCACTTTTCAGCCGCAGGGCCGCCACCAGGACCAGGGCGGCCGACATCGGGGCGTACTTCGTGCTCAGCCACGGCAGCGCCGCGCACGCGACGCCGACGGCGAGCCACCGCGCCAGGCCCGGCGCCGCCGGATTGGTCCTCATCGTCGTGACCAGCGCAATCATCACGGCGAGGGCGGCGGCGATCTCCGGATAGACCGTGAACGTGTTGAACAGGAAGGGCGCGGTGCCGGCAATGGCGGCCCACGCGAACGTGGCCGCGCCGGCGGTGTTGACCGTGGCCATGGTCCACCACCACGCGATCGCGGCGGCGGTGGCGCCCATCAGGATCAGGAGCCAGACCACGGCTGCGTAACCGCCCGTCGCGTAGACCGGCGCCAGCAGGACCGGCAGGCCCACCGGGTGGATCGAGTAGATCTCCTGGTCGCTGCCGCGCGTCAGGTAATGAGGCTCGAGGTCGGGGGCGAAGTATTCCTTGTAGTCACCCCTGGTGTGGTTGTTCTCGATCTTGAGGTCGCCGTCGCGCCACAAGCTTTGCGCGATCACCAGGTAGTGAGGCTCATCGCCCGAGGGGAATAGTGGCGTGTTCGTGAGCCGCGCGCTGGCGAGTGCGGCGAGGGCGGCCGTCGCGATCCCGATGCCCGCCGTGACGCGCCACAGCGTCCACCGCTCCAGCCAGCGCGCGGTGAGCAGCCGGCTCTGCCACAACGTCCACACCTGCAGACCCGCTACGCTCAACCACACGATTGCGCCGAGTGGTCCCGCCAGCGCCTGGAACACCGGCCAGCGGTCCGGCACGATCGGCAGGAACGGCACGATCAGGACGCCGAGCGCGACGAGCGGCAGCACCAGTTCGCCGAGCCGTGGCCGGCGATTGGTGGTGGTGCCGCGCGGGGCGTTGAGGTGATCGATGCCGAGCAGCACCAGTCCGGCGAGACACAAGAACCCGAGCAGCGCCTGCCACGGGGGCAACATCGCGAAGCGCACCACCCCGGCCGGGGTCACGGTCTGGTCGAGGACGCCCCGTGTGACGTAGAGCGCGGCGCCCGCGATCACGCAGGCGGCCGTGGGCCACAGAAAGGCGAAGCTCGACATCCGTCAGTGATTCTACATAGGATTCCGCACGTGCGCTGTCGCTCCCAACTGAATGGCGAGCCAGGCCGCCCCAGGAGAATGTGCATGAAACGGTTTTTTCTCATCGCGTGCGTGGCCGGAGTGCTGAGCGCGTGCCAGGCACCGCCGCTGTCGGCGCCTGGCGCCGCGCCCGCCGCGAGCGCCGGCTTCGACGTCCTCATCACCGGCGGCCGCATTGTCGACGGCACGGGCGCGCCGTGGTTCCTCGGCGACGTCGGCATCACGGGTGATCGGATCACCGCGATTGGGCAGCTGGCGGGGCAGAGCGCCAAGACGACGATTGATGCGACCAACCTGGTGGTGGCGCCCGGCTTCATCGACATGCTCGGGCAGTCGGAGTTCAACATCCTGGTGGACGGCCGCGCCGCGAGCAAGATCACGCAGGGCATCACCACCGAGATCACCGGCGAAGGGTCGTCGATCGCGCCCTTGAACGATCGGCTGGCGGCCTCGGTGAAGCCGCAGTTCGACCGCTTCAAGGTGGTGCTCGACTTCCGCACCCTCGGCGAGTACTTCGCGCGCCTCGAGCGGGAGCGGCCCGCCCTCAACGTCGGCACGTTCGTGGGCGCCGGCGGCCTGCGCGCGTACGTCGTCGGCGACACCCAGCGCACGGCCACGGCGTCGGAGATCGCGGAGATGCAGCAACTGGTCGAAAACGCGATGGCCGACGGCGCGCTCGGCCTCAGCACCTCGCTGCAGTACGTGCCCGGCCGGTTTGCGTCCACTGACGAACTGGTCGCGCTGGCCACGGCGGCCCGCAAGCACGGCGGCATTTACATTTCGCACCAGCGATCCGAGTCGGGCCAGATCATCCCGTCGCTGGACGAGGTGTTCACGATCGCGGAGCGCGCCAACACCCCGGCCGAGGTGTGGCACCTCAAGACCGCCTACAAGGCCAACTGGGGCCGCATGCCGGAAGTGCTGAAACACTTCGAGGCGGCGCGGGCGCGCGGCCTCGACGTGACGGCCAACATGTATCCGTACGATCGCGCCTCGAACGGCCTCGACGCCAGCCTGCCGCTGTGGGTGCGCGAGGGCGGGCTCGACAAGATGCTGGCGCGACTGAACGACCCGTCGCTGCGCGATCGCATCAAGAAGGACATGGATGACTCGACGGCGCAGGACTGGGAGAACCAGTGGTACGGATCGGGCGGCGGCGCCGGCGTGATGGTGTCAACCGTGCTGGACCCGTCGTTGCGCAAGTGGGAAGGCAAGACCCTCGCCGAGATTGGCCAGGAGATGGGCAAGGACCCGCGCGACGCCGCCATGGACCTGGTGATCGCCGACCGCGGCGAGACCTCGACCATCATCTCGATCATGCGCGAAGACGATGTGCGGCTGGCGCTGGCCCACCCGATGATCTCGATTGGCACCGATTCGGGGGCCCGCGCCGAGGATGGCCCGTTCTCGGAGTCGAAGTCGCACCCGCGCGCCTGGGGCTCGTTTCCGCGCGTGCTCGGCAAGTACGTGCGCGACGAGCAGCTGATCACGCTCGAGGACGCGGTGCGGCGCTTCACGTCGCGGCCCGCCACCCGCCTCGGCATCGCCGACCGCGGCCTGCTGAAGCCGGGGCTGAAGGCCGACATCACGATCTTCAACCCGGCCACCATCCGCGACGTCTCGACCTTTGTCGATCCCACTCACTACTCGGAGGGGATCGCCCACGTCCTCGTCAACGGGCGCGCCGTCGTGGCCGACGGCAAGATCACCGCCGAGCGGCCCGGCCAGCCCATCCGTGGGCCGGGTTACAAGGCAACGAGATGATCCAACGCAACCACGAAGCTCGCGAAGACACGAAGCCATCGTGGTGTTCGTGTTCTTCGTGGTTGCCTCGCGAACCCGGTGAGGGACAATCAGCGTCATAACGCAGTGCCGGATGTAACCCCCACCACATTCCCGATCTCGGCAGTCCTGTCGGGCTTGTCGGCGGCGCTGGACATTACCGAGGGCCACCCCCGCGGCCACGCCGCGCGCACCTGCCTGATCGCCATGCGGCTGGCTGACGCCATGCGGCTGTCGCCCGAGGAATCGTCCGACCTGTTCTACGCCGCGTTGCTGAAGGATGCCGGCTGCTCGGCCAACGCCGAGCGCGTCTACCAGATGTTCGGCGGCCCGGACGAGCACGAAACCAAGCGGGCCGTCTGGCTGCGCGACTGGCGCAAGCTGGATCAGAAGGTGCGCTACGCGCTCGAGTGGGTCGAGCCCGAAGGCGACTTCCTGGCCCGCGTGCGGCAATTCCTGCGCCTGGCGGCGATCGGGCCCAAGGCCGAACGGGAGCTGTTCGAGATCCGCTGCGCGCGCAGCGCCGCGATCGCCCGCGCGCTGGGCATGTCGGAGGCGACCGCCCAGGCCGTGCACCTGATGGACGAACACTGGGATGGCGGCGGCCACCCGCAAGGCGTGAGTGGCGAGCGCATTCCCATTGCCGCGCGGATCATCGGCTTGTCGCAGGTGGTCGAGATCTTCTGGGGCGTGGCCGGGCCCGAGCGCGCGCTCGAGATGGCATCGCAGCGGCGCGGCCGCTGGTTCGATCCGGAACTGGTGGATTGCCTGCAGGCGATCTCGAGTCCGGCACTGTGGGCCTCGCTCGAAGCGCCCGATCTCAACGCCGTCGTGGCGGCCGCCGAACCGGCGGAGCGGGCCATCGACGCGACCGACGCGCGCCTGGATCAGATCGCCACCGCGTTTGCGTGGGTCATCGACGCCAAGTCGAGTTTCACCTTTGAACATTCCGACCGGGTCTCGTTGATTGCGCACGGCATGGCCGAACGCCTCGGCTTTAGCGCCGAGCAGCAGACGCGGCTGCGCCGCGCCGCGCTGTTGCACGACATTGGCAAGCTCGCCGTCCCCAACGCCATTCTCGACAAGCCCGGCAAGCTCACCCCCGCTGAATGGGCCATCGTCAAGCAGCACCCCGAACACACGTTGAACGTGTTGCGGCGCGTGCCGATCTTCGAAGAGCTGGCCGAGGATGCGGCCAACCATCACGAGCGGCTGGACGGCCGCGGATACTTTCGCGGCTTGACCGCGGCGCAGCTGACGCCGACCGCGCGCGTGCTGGCGGTCGCCGACGTCGCCGACGCCCTGATGAGCGCGCGGCCCTATCGCGAGGCGATGCCGCCCGACCAGGTGATGGGGTTGATCGAACAGGGCCGCGCCACGGAGTTCTGCCCCGACTGTGTTGACGTGCTTGGCGTCACCCTCGCCGCAGCCGCGGCGTGACCGCTTCAGTTGGCTCCCCGCGCCTGTTTTCACGGCCACAGATTTCGCAGATTCACACAGACATTTCAGGACCCGCGCCGGCCTGCGGCCGGCCAGTGAGGTCCCCGGCGCGAGTTCGAGAGACAACCGACGGATGGGACCGGTCTCTCGAACTCGCTCCGGGGGCCTCACTGGTCAGCCGGGCGCAGCCCGGCGACGCGGGTCCTTGGTGTCTGGTTCGCGCGGGACGGCGGGCATTTTAATCTGTGTAATCGGTGTAATCTGCGGCTGTATATTGACGGCGAAGACCCATGGTCCGCCGCTCCGCGGACATAATCGACGCATGCGCATCGGCATCGATCTGGGCGGGACGAAGATTGAGGGCGTGGCACTCGCCGCCGACGGCCGCGAGCTGCAGCGCCGCCGGATCCCCGCGCCGCGCGACAGCTACGACGACTCGGTGCGCGCCATCGCCGGCCTCGTCTCGGCGCTCGAAGCCGGCGCCGGCGGCCGCGGCACGGTCGGCGTCGGCATTCCGGGCGCGGTGTCGCCGGCCACTGGCTTGATCAAGAACGCCAACTCGACCTGGTTAATCGGCCAGCCGCTGGCCGACGACCTGTCGCGCGTGCTGGCGCGCTCGGTGCGGCTGGCCAACGACGCCAATTGCTTCGCGCTGTCCGAAGCGACCGACGGCGCGGCCGCGGGCGCCGCCGTGGTGTTCGGCGTGATCATCGGCACCGGCACCGGTGGCGGGCTGGTCGTCCACGGCCGCGTGATCGCCGGCGCCAATGCCATTGCCGGCGAGTGGGGACACAACCCCCTGCCTGCGCCCGGCAACGACGAGCGGCCGGGGCCGGCGTGCTACTGCGGACGCGCGGGGTGCATCGAGACGTTCCTGTCGGGACCGGCGCTCGTCCGCGACTACGCGGCCGGCGGTGGCGAGCGAGTGACTGCGGCAGAGGTGGCCATGCGCGCGGCGGCCGGCGAGCCGCGCGCCGAGGCCGCCCTGGCCCGTTACGAATCCCGCTTCGCCCGCGCCATCGCCAGCGTCATCAACGTGCTCGACCCGGATGTGATCGTGCTGGGCGGCGGGCTGTCGAACATCGAGCGGCTGTATGCGAGCGTGCCGGCGCGGTGGTCCCCGTTTGTCTTCTCCGATCGCGTCGCCACCCGGCTCGTCCGCGCCGCGCATGGTGACGCGAGTGGCGTCAGGGGTGCCGCGTGGCTCTGGGCAGAGGAACAGGAGTCAAAGAGTTAAGGAGTTCCTGAACTCCTGATCTCCTGTAAAATGGTCACCATGAAGCTTCGCATTGCTTTCCTGGTCTTGGCGGCTGCCTGGACCTCGGCGCTCACGCAGTCCTCGCTCGGCGCGCAGGCCGCTCGCACGGTGTGGGACGGTGTCTACACCGACGCCCAGGCCGAGCGCGGGTTGGGCGTTTACACGACGGCGTGCGCCGAGTGTCACGCTGCCGATCTCACCGGTGATGGTTTTGCGCCGGCCCTGGCGGGGCCCGAGTTCATGGGCAACTGGACCGATCTGTCGGTAGGCGACCTGTTCGAGCGCATCCGCATTTCGATGCCGCCGAGTGGCGCGTCCGGCGTGAGTCCAGCCGAGAAGGCCGACATCGTCGCCTACATGCTGAAGTACAACAAGTTTCCCGTCGGCACCACCGAACTCGAGGCCAAGCTCGAGAGCTTGAAGCAGATCAAGATCGAACTCAAGAAGTAACAAGAGTTAAGGAGATCAGGAGAGTAGTTTCTCCTGATCTCTTCGTCTCCTGTTAAGGGCTCTTGCGCCACCACGGGTTCCCCAGGTTGGTGAAGGGGCCCCCATCCACCGAGATGCTGGTCGCCACCCGGTAGGCGAGCGGCGACAGCAGGCGCAGGGTGTTCCTCAGGCGGATCGTCTTGCCGCCGTAGGTGAACGGCGCGCTCTCGTAGTGCAGGTTGTAGATCCCACCCAGGTCCCCACCGACGGGCCCAAGCTCCAATCGTCCATGCCCACGTGAATCGGTCACCTGCCGGGCAATGGTCTTGTTCTCGGCGTGATACGCAATCAGCTCGCGAACCGTGAACGCGCCCGCGGGGCCCTGGCCTTCCGTAACGGCTTCGTAGAAGCGGCCGTCCACTTTCCGGTAGACCGTGGTGCCGGTGTAGTCCCCGCCGGGCGCGAGCGCCGTCTCGGGCATCGACCACTCCCACGTCCACTTACCGACAAAGTACGCGTCGAAGTCGAGCAGTGGCACCTCGTCGCCAGTCTGCGTCGGGCGGCCGAGCGTCGGCATCTGCCCCTTGGGTACCTCTTGCGCTTCGGCCGCGCCGCACGCCAGCACCACGGCCAGCGCGCCCAGAATCACCGGTCGTCTCATGTGGTGTATCCTCACCGCCGGAGAGTATATGCGACGGACACTGGTCTCTTCATTCGTGGTCGTGATTTTGCTCGCCGCCGCGACGGCGCAAGCGCAAGGGGATGGCGGCTACAAGCTCGTGCCGGACTGGCCGAAACTGCCGCCCGGCGAATTCTTCGGCCTGAAGACCGCGCCGCCGCCGCCGGCGGAGCGCGAAGCGCAAGCGGCCGCGCGTCGTGCGACTGGACAGACTGGCGCTCGGCCGCCCGGACAGGCGCCCACCAATCAACCCGGCATCTCCGGCGTCGCGATCGACGCGCAGGATCGCATCTACGTGTTCAACCGCGGCGCCAAGCCGATCATGGTGTTCGACCCGGCCGGCAACCTGGTGATGGCCGGCGGCGATATCGATCTCAACGGCAAGAAGCTCGACCCCAACTGGCAGCACTCCGGTGCCGTGGACTGGGAAGGCAACGTCTACATGATCGAGCGCGACGCCCACCGCGTGGTGAAGCTCAGCCCCAAGATGGACAAGGTCCTGCTCCAGCTCGGGACCACGATGGAGAAGGGCAACGACGCCACGCACTTCGACCTGCCGTCTGGCGTCGCTGTCCTCAGAAACGGCAACATCGTCGTCACCGACGGCTATGGCAACAACCGCGTGGCGATGTTCGACAAGACCGGCAAGTTCATCAAGCAAGTGGGCAAGGGCGCGGGCGGCCCGGCCGACAAGGGCAACGGTCCCGGCGAGTGGGTGCTGCCCCACAAGCTCGCGCTTGATGCGCAAGACAACATGTACATCATCGATCGCGAGGGGCACCGGCTGCAGGTATACGACAAGGACCTGAACTACCTGCGCGAGATCAAGGTCGAGGGCTGGTACCCGTGGGACATTGCCATCTCGCGCACGGGTGATGATGGCTTCGCATACATCGCCGACCACGCAGGAGAGCGCGTCCACAAGCTGTCGTTGAAGGACGGCAAACTCGTCGCGACCTGGGGTAAGCAGGGCCTCGGCCCCGGCGAGTTCGACTGGGTCCACGGCATCGTGGTCGACTCGAAGGGCGGTGTCTACGCCGCCGACACCTACGGCCAGCGCATTCAGAAATTCCAGAAGTAGCCAGATGCCAGTAGCCAGATGCCAGTAGCCAGATGCCAGTAGCCAGATGCCAGAGAGACACGAGCTCTTCTGGCTACTGGCTACTGTCTACTGGCTACTGGCTACTGGCTACTGGCTACTGGCTACTGGCTACTGAGCACGCGAGCAATCGTCCAATAGATTCCCATCGCACCAATCGCGAGCGATGCCGGGAGCACCACGCGGTGGCGATACCAGCCTCGATTTACGAATGGCCACACCAGCAGCATCGCGATCGCGATCACCGTCAGCTGTCCGCCTTCGACGCCCACATTGAACGCCAGTAGCCCCGTGAGGAACTCGCCGCGCGGCAATCCCAGCTCGCGCAGCACGCCGGCGAAGCCCAGCCCGTGCAGCAGGCCGAACGCGAACACCAGGGCCAGCCGCCACGGCGTGAGCGCCCGCGTGACGAGATTTTCGATCGCGACATACGCGATCGACAGCGCGATCAGCGGCTCGACGAGGCGTGACGGCAGCGAGACGAGCCCGTAGATGGCGAGGCCCAGCGTGATCGAGTGGGCCAGGGTGAAGGCCGTCACTTGCAGCAGCAGCGTCTTCACCCGCGGGCTGAGCAGGAACAGGCCGAGGACGAACAGGATGTGGTCCAGCCCTTTCGGCAGGATGTGGGTGTAGCCCAGCGCGAGATACTGGCGCGCGATCTGCCAGCGGGTGGGCTGCGGAAAGCTGCGCGTCAGGTCGATCACGCCGCTCCAGTTGGTGCCGGTGATCCACTCGACCGTGGACGATCCGTCGGCCTGGCGAATCTCCAGCGGATACGGATCGGCGACGATTCCGTAGAGCCAGCGCAGCGTCGAGGCGCCGCGCGGCATGCGACCCGTCAGCGTGAAGCGCGCCAGCGCATCCGGCGGCGACGTGGGTGGTGGCTGGTAGACCACCGACTCGGCGCGGACCTCATGCCCGTCCACGAACAAAACGATGCGGTCGGCGAAGACGGCGGTGAGTTGCGCGAGACGGGCATCGCGTTCGGCCGCGGTGGGATTGGGCGGCACGGTGCCGCCGGCGAACGTTTCGAGGCGCAGCAGCATCCACAGGGGATCGTTGGCGACCTCGAGCACGAAGCGTTCATCGCCGGTAAAAGTCAGAAGGACGCGGGTGCGTTCCGCTTCGTGAGCGAGCAGCGCTGGCGTTCCCGCAAGGATTGCCAGGAGCGCCAGGGCTACTCGTCCTGAGCGAGAGGGACTTCGCGAGCGAAGTCCCTCGAGTCGAAGGGGCACGTCGGGTATCATACGACCCGTCATGACCCTGTCTTTGATGCTCGTGCTATCCCTCGCCGGAGTGGTCGGCCTGAAGGCCGACGCCACATGGCAAGCGCCGGCGGCGAACAAGGTGGAGATTGTCAGCGTCACCGGCTGCCTGCGCGAGCAAGGTGCCGGCAATTGGGTGCTCGTCGCCGCGACCGATCCGGTGCCGAGCGTGGCCAACCAGGCCCCCGCGGCCGAGTTGCCCAAGCAGCCGCCTGCGGGCAAGAACGCCTTTCGTTTACTCGGCGTGGGCGAGTTCAGCTTTCCCCAGCATCGCGACCGGACCATGGTGATTCGCGGCCTGTTCATCACGGCCGCGCCCATGAGCCGCATCAACGTGACCTCGGCGGCCGAGGCGGTGGCGACCTGCGTTGCCGGCGCACCCAAATAGGCTAAGATTCCCGCGGTTGGGCCGCGGCGGCTCTGAAGATGTTCAGGTAGAGAGGGCGATATGAAACGACTGGTTCTCGTCGTGATCGGCGTGGCGGCACTGGGGTCAGTCAGCGCCGCCGCTCAAACTCCAGCCCCGGCATCCGCCGGTGCCCCGACGTTCGCCAAGGATGTCGCGTCGATCATGTACAAGAAATGCGCCAACTGCCACCGGCCTGGCGAAGTGGCGCCGATGAACTTGATGTCGTACGAGGACGCGCGGCCGTGGGCCAGGGCGATCAAGGCCAAGGTCGTGTCGCGCGAGATGCCGCCCTGGGGCGCCGACATGACCCAGAGCCTGCCGATGCGCAACGACATCAGCCTGTCGCAGAAGGAGATCGACACGATTGCCGCGTGGGTCGATGGCGGCGCGGCGCGCGGCAACGCCGCCGACCTGCCGCCGCCGCCGAAGTTCGCCACCGGGTGGACGTTCGGCGAACGCGAGCCAGACGCCGTGCTCGAGATGCCGGTCGAGTTCGAGATTCCCGCCGAAGGCGAAGTCGGCGTGCAGATGTTCTATTCGAAGGTGCCGTGGGCCGAGGACCGCTTTGCGGAAGTCGTCGAGTTGCACCCGAGCAACCGCGCGGTGCTGCACCACGCCGGCATCTACTTCGTGGACATTCCCGAAGGCACGACGCTCGAGAACGGCCGCATCATCGGGCCCGACGGCAAGGTGATCGGCGATCGCGGTTCGCGCGGATTGCCGTCGAGCGACAGCGGCCTGCCCGGCTCGAGCAAGCTGCTGTCGTGGGTGCCGGGCCGCGGCCTCGACATCCATCGCCCCAACATCGGCAAGCGCATTCCCGCCGGCAAATACGTGAACTGGCAGATGCACTACAACCCGACCGGCAAGCCCGAGAAGGATCGGACCAAGCTGGGCATCTGGTTCAACAAGGTGCCGGTGACCCACGAAGTGCTGATCCGCCAGGCGGGCGATCCGCTGGCGACCACCAAGGGCGGCCTGTCGATCTATCGCGCCGAGGGCCGCGAGACCGAGTACGTCGCCGACCCGAGCAGCACCCGCCGCAGCCGGACCACGCCGAACATCCCGCCGTATGCGGAGAACTGGAAGCTCACCGGGATCACGCCGGTAACCGAGGACATCACCCTCTACGCGATGTCGCCCCACATGCACCTGCGCGGCAAGAGCCTCAAGTGGGTCGTGACCTATCCCGATGGCCGCGAGCAGACGATCCTGAACGTGCCGAAGTTCGACTTCAACTGGCAGTTCAATTACGAGCTGGCCGAGCCGCTCAAGATTCCCGCCGGCAGCAAGATCACCGGCATTGGCGTCTACGACAACTCGGTGCGCAACAAGTGGAACCCGGGCCCGCACCTTCCGGTGTACTGGTCCGAGCAGAGCTGGGACGAGATGTACCAGCCGTTCACCGAATACTCGGTGGACTCGCAGGACCTCACGGTGCTCAAGCCGGTGAGCCCGCAACAGAAGTAGCCTCCGGCTTTTAGCCGGAGTGCAGCGCTAGGGTAGCCTCCGGCTTTAGCCGGAGTGCAGTGCCAGGGGCGCGTCCGCGGACTGGCACCCGAAGCAGGGTCCGGCTGAAGCCGGACTCTACTTCACCAACTTCCCGCCCTTTCGATTGTCAGGCACGAACCTGTCGCGCGCCGGCATCACCACCTTCGGCAGCGACGCCTGGTCCATCACCGCGTCGTCTGGCACGATCTTGTTGAGTGCGAGGAGGTAGGCGACGAGCGCGTACGTCTCGTTCGGCGTCAGCGTGCCGGGCTCCATGAACGGCATCGCGCGGAAGGTGTAGTCGTAGAGCGTGGTCGCATACGGCCAGTAGTTGCCGACCGTCTTCACCAGTTTCGGATCGATGGCGAAGTTGAAGTTGGGACCCGACTCGCGGCCGACGAGGCGTTCGGCCGTAGCCCCTTCCCCGGTCGCGCCGTGACACGAACGGCACTTGGCCGCATAGATCGTGGCGCCCTCGGCCACCGTCCCGCGGCCCGCGGGGAGACCGCGGCCGTCGGGCATGACGTCGATGTCGAGTTTCTTGATCTCGTCAGCCGTGGCGACCCGTCCGAGACCGTACGACCGTGGCGCCGCAGGAGCCTGTCTCGCCGAAGCACTCGATTGATCATCGGGTGCGAAGGTGGACGCGAAGGCGGACGCCGTAACCGCGATCAGCGCCGTAGCAACAACCATCCTCATTACGCGCCCCCCGCGAACTTCACCGCGCCATCGGCCAGCACCTTCCAGCCGCGGATGTGGTTGAAGTGATACGCGGTGGCCGGCCCGCGCGCGGCCATCAGCACATCGAGGGTGGGTTGCGTGTAGCCGGTCTCGTCGGTGGCCCGGCTCAATAAGGTGGTTTCGCCGCCCTTCCATTCGAACGGGAAGCGGAAGCGCGTGTGGCACTTGGGCAGCACCGGTTCGTCGAGCGTCGCCGGCCGCCAGGTCTTGCCGCCATCGACACTGATGTCGACCTTTGCGATCTTGCCGCGGCCGCTCCACGCCAGGCCGCGCACTTCCCACCAGCCCGGTCCGGTCAGCTGGTCGGGAAAGGCCGGTTCGGTGATCAGCGACTTGGCATCCATGTCGAGGCTGAAGATGCGCGCCGTGCCGTCGGGCAGCGGGTCGGTGTATTTCGAGGTTTCCTCGCGGGTCATGAACGGCTGGTCGGCAACCTCGATGCGGCGCAGCCACTTGATGCTGGCGTTGCCCTCGACACCCGGCAGGAACAGGCGTACCGGGTAGCCCTGCTCGGGCCGCAGCGCCTCGCCGTTCTGCCCGTACGCGATCAGCGCATCGTCGTACGCCTTCTCAATGGGGATGCTGCGTGTCATCACGGCGGCGTCCATGCCCTCGGCGAGCAGCCACCTGGCTTTCGGCGAGGCGCCGGCTTCGCGTAGCAGCGTGGCGAGGGGCACGCCGGTCCATTCGCTGGTGCTGGTCAGGCCGTCGACCTGTTGCGGCGTGACGTCGGTCTGGTTGCCTTCGCGGCGATAGGCCCGCCCGCCGTTGCCCGAGCACTCCATCATGCGGATCATCGAGCGGCCGGGGAAGCGCCGCAGGTCGGCGAGGGTGAACACCAGCGGCCGGTCGACCATGCCGTGAACGAGCAGCGAGTACTGCGCGGGATCAATGGCGGGCACGCCGCCGTGATGCCGCTCGAAGTGCAGGTCCGAGGGGGTGATGATGCCGTCGAGATCCTGCAGCGGCGTCAGGCTCGACGTCCGGCGAGCGCCGAGCGAGACGCGCTTGGGCTGTTCGAAGGGGGATCGTCCCCCGACGTCGGTGCTGAGCGGCCCCTGGACCTTGGTCGGGTCCGCCGGCACCCTGGGACGAGCCGCCTGATCCGCGCTTTGACCAGCAATTGGGAGGGCCGCACCGACAATTCCGGCCGTTCCGGCCGCCAAAACCCTCCGTCGCGAGATGGTCTTTTGAGGTCCCATGGTGTGATCTCCCTGCGTTCAGCGGATGTGGCCAGAAAACAGGCCCAAAAACATGATTCCGGCCCGTCCACGGACCGCCGACGGAGACTATCATGCCAGTGACAAGCCGTGACACAAAATCCCTCTAAGTCGTTGAAAATTCGACTTCTTAGTGTTAGAACGGCCCTGTTGAAAACCGTCCTCGACAGCCGGGGACAAGGCGAGCATGAAAAAACTCTCGTTGGTGGTCGGTTTCGGGTTGGTCGCGGCGCTTGGATTCCGCGTGTACGCGGAGCAGCCCGCCTCCGCGCCCGGGCTCGCTTCGCGCGCTACGGCGAGACAGGCTGCCCCGGCGGAGCCAGCGGTCGCGGTGAGCCACGAGCCGGCCTCGCCGAAGCTCGCGAATCAGTCAGCGAGCGAGGGCGGGCAGAACGCGCTCGTCAAGCAGTACTGCGCCAGCTGTCATAACGATCGCAACAAGAACAACGCGGCGGGATTGTCGCTGCAGGGCTTCGATGCGTCGAAGGTCGGCCACGACGTTGACGTCGCGGAGACCGCGGAGAAGATCATCCGCAAGCTGCGCGCGGGGATGATGCCGCCCTCGGGTTCGCGGCGTCCCGACGCCACCGTGCTGACGGCCTTCGCCACCTCGATGGAGACGCGACTCGACCAGGCGGCCGCGCTCAGCCCCAATCCCGGCCGCCGTCCGTTCCAGCGCCTGAACCGCGCGGAGTATGCGCGCGCGGTGCGCGGCATGTTCGACCTGGACGTCGACGTCAGCGCGTTCCTGCCGCCCGACCAGATCAGCGCCGGCTTCGACAACGTCGCCGACTCGCAGAGCTTCTCGGCGACCTTGATGGAAGGCTACCTGCGCGCCGCCAGCCGCATCAGCGCGCTCGCGGTCGGCGACCCCAAGACCGGCGCCGCCGAGGTCACCTTCAAGGTGCCGCGCACCGGCTCGCAGATGGGGCACGTCGAGGGCGCGCCGTTCGGCACGCGCGGCGGCATCGCCGTCATGCACACGTTCCCCGCCGACGGCGAGTACAGCTTCCGCATGCAGTTGCATTCAATCCCGACCGGGCAGCTGTTTGGCAGCACCGTGCGGGGCGAGATCCTCGAGGTGTCGATTGACGGCGAGCGCGTCGCCGCGGTCGAGATCAACCCGCGCATGAGCGAGTCGGACCCCAACGGGATGAACCTGACGACGCCGAGGGTCCACATCAAGGCGGGGACGCATCAACTGGCGGCCGCGTTCGTGCAGCGCTTCGACGCGGTGCCCGACGACCTGATGCCGCCGATCGAGCACACGCTGGCCGACAGCCAGATCGGCTCGGGCTTCGGGATCACGACGCTGCCGCACCTGCGCGAGTTCGCGGTCGGTGGTCCGTTCAAGGTGACCGGCGTGTCCGACACCCCGAGCCGCCGCAAGATCTTCACCTGCCGTCCGACCGCCGCCGCCGAAGAGGCCGCGTGCGCGTCGCAGATTATCCGTACGCTCGCGACCCAGGCGTACCGGGCGCCGCTGACCGCCGCCGACTACGACGGCCTGCAGAAGTTCTACCAGCAGGGGCGCAGTGAGGGGGACTTCGAGTCGGGCATCCGGCTCGCGGTGCAGGCGATGCTCGCCAGCCCGAAGTTCCTGTTTCGGCTCGAGGAAGCGCCGGCCACGGTGCGGCCGGGCCAGAACTACCGCCTGACCGATCGCGACCTGGCGACGCGCCTGTCGTTCTTCCTGTGGGGCATGGGCCCCGACGCGCAGTTACTGAAGGTGGCGGGCAACGGTACGCTGCGCGCGCCGGGCGTGCTCGCCGCGCAGGTCAAGCGCATGCTGGCCGACCCGAAGGCCGAGGCACTGTCCACCCGCTTTGCGTCGCAGTGGTTCCGGCTGCAGGACCTCGACAAGCTCAATCCCGACGCGCTGTTGTTTCCGTATTACGACTTCGGGCTGGCGCAGGCGCTCAAGCGCGAAACCGAACTGTTCTTCGACAGCATCGTCCGCGACGATCGCCCGATCACCGAACTGCTGACGGCCGATTACACGTTCGTCAACGAGCGCGTCGCCAAGCACTACGGCCTCCCGAACGTGAACGGCCCCGACTTCCGCCGCGTCACGCTGGCCGACGAGAACCGCCGCGGGCTGCTCGGCCACGGCAGCATTCTCGCGCTGACCTCGGTCGCCGATCGCACTTCGCCGGTGCTGCGCGGCAAGTGGGTGATGGAAGTGCTGCTGGCCTCGCCGCCACCGGCGCCGCCGCCCAACGTGCCGCTGCTCGAGGAAACCAAGGGCGAAGATGCCGGCGTCCAGCTGACGACCCGCCAGCGGATGGAGCAGCATCGCGCCAACCCGGCGTGCACCTCGTGCCACAAGGTGATCGACCCGATCGGCCTGGCGCTCGAGAACTTCGACGTCACCGGCCGGTGGCGCATTCGCGACAACGGCGCCCCGGTCGACCCGATTGGCGACCTCTACGACGGCACCAAGATGACCGGGCCCGCGGGCCTGCGCACGGCGCTGCTGAAGCACCAGGACATGTTCGTGCTGAGCTTCACCGAGCGGCTGCTGACCTACAGCCTCGGCCGGCGGGTCGAGTATTTCGACATGCCGGCGATTCGCCGGATCACACGCGAGGCCGCGAAACAGAATCACAAGTTTTCGGCGTTCGTCATGGGCATCGTGACGAGCCAGGCGTTCCAGATGAGCAAGGCTGACGTAGTCGAAACGACGACAGTGGAGAGATAGAAACCATGGAATTTATCACGAAGAAGCACATCTCCCGCCGCACCGTTCTGCGCGGCCTTGGCGTGACCGTGGCCCTGCCGTTGCTCGACGCAATGATGCCGGCCCAGACGCTGCTCGCCAAGACCGCGGTCACCGGCAAGGTGCGGCTGTCAGCCATTGAAATGGTCCATGGCTCGGCCGGCGCGACCGTCTTCGGCGCCGCCAAGAACATGTGGTCGCCGGCGGCGGTCGGCACCGCGTTCGACCTGAGCCCGAGCGCGCTGTCGCCGCTCGAGCCGTTCCGCGACTACCTGACGATTGTCAGCAACACCGACGTCCGCAACGCCGAGGCGTTTTCGCTGCAGGAGATCGGCGCCGACCACTTCCGCTCGAGCGCGGTGTTCCTGACCCAGTCGCACCCCAAGAAGACGCAGGGCTCCGACGTGCGGGCCGGCACGTCGCTCGACCAGCTCTACGCGCACAAGTTCGGCCAGGAGACGGCCATCCCGTCGATGCAGTTGAGCATCGAGACGGTCGATCAGTCGGGCGGCTGCGCCTACGGTTACAGCTGCGCCTACACCGACACCATCAGCTGGTCGGATCCGCACACCCCGCTGCCGATGATCCGCGACCCGCGCGCGGCGTTCGATTCGTTGTTCGGCGTCGGCGCGACGCCGGCCGAGCGCGCCGCCATTCGTCGCACCGACAAGAGCATTCTCGACTGGGTGAGCGAAGAGGTGGCGCGGTTGCAGAAGCAGCTGGGCACCAGCGACCGCGCCCGCCTGGGCGCCTTCCTCGAGGAAGTGCGTGAAGTCGAGCGCCGCATCCAGCGCGTCGAGGCGCACAACGCGTCCGGCGAAGTCCGCGAACTGCCGGAGGCGCCGATCGGCGTGCCCGATTCGTTCGAGGAGCACGTCAAGCTGATGCTCGACTTGCAGGTGCTGGCGTTTGCCACCGACGTGACCCGCGTGTTCTCGTTCAAGATGGGCCGCGACGGCTCGGCGCGGGTCTATCCCGACAGCGGCGTCCGCTCCGCGTTCCACCCCGCGTCGCACCACGGCGAGCGCGAAGACCGCGTGACCGATTTCAACAAGATCAACCGGTATCACGTGAGCATGATTCCGTACTTCCTGAACAAGCTGAAGAACACCCCGGACGGCGACAAGAACCTGCTCGACAACACGGTCGTGATCTACGGGTCGCCGATGGGCAACTCGAACGTGCACAACCACAAGCGCTGCCCGCTGTTCCTGGCCGGCAAGGGGGGCGGCGCGCTGCGCGGCAACCTGCACCTGAAGGCCGCCGACGGCACGCCCATGGCCAACGCGATGCTGGCCCTGATGCAGGACATCGGCCTGACCGACGTGCAGAGCTTCGGCGACAGCACCGGCCGGTTCGACTTGAACACCGTGCCGGTGACCACCGCGTCGGCGGAGTAAAGGCAACCACGAAGGACACGAAGGCCATCTCGAAGGACACGAAGAGTCCTTCTGGAAAACTTGGCTTCGCGTTCTTCGTAGTCTTCGGGCTCTTCGTGGTGAAGGCAAGTGACAGGGTTACGCATATGCGCAAAGTGATTCAGGGTCTCGGGCTCGTCGCTGTCCTCGCGCTATCGCTGTCGGTGATGCTCGGCGCCGCGGCCGCGCCGGTGGCCGATGCGGCGATGAAGCGCGACACCGAGGCCGTGCGCACGCTGATCAAGAGCGGCGCCGACGTGAACGCGGCCCAGGGCGACGGCATGACCGCGCTGCACTGGGCGTCGCGACACGGCGATGCGGCGATGACGCAGATGCTCCTGTTCGCCGGCGCCAACGTCAAGGCCACGACGCGGCTGGGCGGCTACACGCCGCTGCTGCTGGCCGCCGAGCACGGGCACGCGGCCGTGATTTCCGCCCTGATCACCGGCGGCGCCGATGCCAAGGCCGGCAACGCGCTCGGCACCACGGCGCTGATGCTTGCCGCCGGATCCGGCAACGCCACCGCGGTCACCACGCTGGTCGAAAACGGCGCCGAAATCGAGGCGCGCGAGAAGACCTTCGGGCAGACGCCGCTGATGTTTGCCACCGCCAATAACCGCGTCGAGGCCATCCAGGCGCTGATCAAGGCCGGTGCCGACGTCAAGGCGACGTCGAAGGTGGTCAACGTCGGGAGCCTCAGCAGCCAGGAACAGGAGTTCCTCGCGCAGGCCTCAGGCAGCGGCGCGCAGCCAGGTGGTGGCGGCCAGGGCCGCACCGGTCAAGTCGTGGCCGCCGGCACCACGCCGCCAGCGGATGCCCCGGCCCCGGCCCCAGGTGCCGGCGGTGGCGGCGGTCGTCGCGGTGGCGGCGGCAGGCCCGGCATCGACCGGCCCTTCTTCTATAACGAGTTGATCGGCACCCAGGGCGGCGTGACCGCGCTGATGCTGGCGGCGCGCGGCGGCTATGCCGACGCGGTCAAGACGCTCGTGGCGGCCGGTGCCGACGTCAACCAGGTGTCGGCCGGCGACAAGACCAGCCCGCTGCTGATTGCCACCATCAACGGCCAGTTCGACCTGGCGCAGTGGCTGCTCGAGCGCGGCGCCAACCCGAACGCGGCCGCCGAGAATGGCGTGACGCCGCTCTATGCCGCGCTGAACGTGACCTGGGCCCCCCGCGCGCTCTATCCCCAGCCGCGGGCGCACAACCAGCAGCAGACGACCTACCTGTCGTTCATGAAGGCGCTGCTCGAGAAGGGCGCCGATCCGAATCTGCGGCTCACGCGGAAGGTCTGGTACTCGGAATACAACTTCGATCTCGCCGGCGTCGACGAGATCGGCGCCACGCCGATGTGGCGTGCCGCCTTTGCCGGTGACGTCGCGGCGATGACGCTGCTGATGGAGCACGGCGCCGACCCGAACATTCCCACGATGCGTCCCGCCGGCCGGCAACGGCTCGGCGACACCGGCGAAGTGCGCCAGGCGGCCGACGTGTCGGGCCTGCCGCCGGTGCCGCTCGGCGGTCCCGGCGTGCCGCCGCTGCAGGCCGCGTCGGGCGTCGGCTTCGGCGAAGGCTTCGCCGCCAACTCGCACATCCACTCGCCGGCGGGCTTCCTGCCCGGCATCAAGTACATGGTCGAAGTCGCCGGTGCTGACGTCAACGCGGTGGACCACGACGGCAATACCGCGCTGCACCACGCGGCCGCGCGTGGCGACAACGAATCGATTCTCTACCTGGTCAGCAAGGGCGCCGACGTTACCAGGGTGAACCGCGAGGGCCAGACGGTGGCCGACATGGCCAACGGCCCGGTGCAGCGCACCCAGCCCTATCCCGAAACGCTGAAGCTGCTCGAGAAGCTCGGCTCCAAGAACAACAACAAGTGCGTGTCGTGTTGATGATGAAAAGAACGGGTCTAACAGTAGCGGGTGTCCTCGCCGCGGTCGTCATGACGGCCGGTCAACAGCCCTTGCGGTCCGCCTCCGCCGCCAGCCCGCGGGCGGCTACGGCGGGACAGCCTCAGGTGGTGAGGCCGGCCGCTTCGCATTCCCCATCGGCCGCTGTCCTGACCTCGGCTGAGCAGACCGCGCTCGTCAAGCAGTACTGCGCCGGGTGCCACAGTGAGCGCGGCAAGGCCGGCGGCCTGTCACTGGCCG
This sequence comes from Acidobacteriota bacterium, assembly GCA_030697165.1. Taxonomy (NCBI): domain Bacteria; kingdom Pseudomonadati; phylum Acidobacteriota; species Acidobacteriota bacterium. The sequence goes on along the minus strand of JAUYQQ010000023.1, from coordinate 298,520 downwards.
CCTTCGATGCGGCGCAGGTGCTCGAGCACGCCGAGACGACCGAGAAGATCATCCGCAAGCTGCGCGCCGGCATGATGCCGCCGGCTGGTTCGCGGCGTCCTGAGCCCCAGGTCATCAACGCGCTGGCGACTGCCTTCGAGGCCCGCATCGATCGCGCCGCCGCGCTCGACCCCAATCCCGGGTCGCGTCCGTCGCAGCGCCTGAATCGCGCGGAGTATGCGCGCGCGGTCAAGGACCTGCTGGCGATCGATGTTGACGTCAACGCCTTCCTGCCGGCTGACACGATCAGCGACGGCTTCGACAACATCGCCGACTCGCAGACGATTTCCTCCACGCTGATGGAGGGCTACCTGCGCGCGGCCAGCCAGATCAGCCGGCTGGCGGTGGGCGACCGCCACGCCTCGCCCGGTTCGACCACCTGGAAGGTGCCGCGGACGGCCTCGCAGATGCGCCACGTCGAGGGCGCGCCGCTCGGCACCCGCGGCGGCCTGTCGGTGCTGCACGTGTTTCCGGCCGACGGCGAGTATTACTTCAAGATCATGCTGCACATGGGTCCCACCGGCGACCTGTTCGGTGGCCCCTACCGCGGGGAGCAGATCGAGGTGTCGATCAACGGCGCGCGCGTCGCGCTGATGGACATCAACCCGCGCATGAACGAGCAGGACCCCAACGGCATGACCATGCAGACGCCGAAGGTCCACATCAAGGCCGGCCAGCACCGCCTGTCGGCGGCGTTCGTGCAGCGCTTCGAGGGGCCGGCCGACGACTTGATCATGCCGATCGAGCACACCCTGGCCGACACCAACATCGGCGAGGTATTCGGGACCACCGCCATTCCGCACCTGCGCGACTTCACGGTGGCCGGGCCGGTCGCGGTGACCGGCGTGTCCGATACCGAGAGCCGCCGCAAGATTTTCTCGTGCCGGCCGACGACCGCCGCCGAGGAAACGCGCTGCGCCGGCGACATCGTCCGCAAGCTGGCGACCCAGGCCTATCGCGGCCCCGTCAAGGCCGACGACTTCCAGGGCCTGATGACGTTCTACGAGCGCGGCCGCCAGGATGGTGACTTCGAGTCGGGCGTGCGCATGGCGGTGCAGGCTATTCTGGCCAGCCCGCGGTTCCTGTTCCGCATGGAACAGGCGCCGGCGACGCTGCGGGCCGGCCAGACATATCGGGTCAGCGACCTCGACCTGGCGTCGCGGCTGTCGTTCTTCATGTGGGGCTCGGTGCCCGACGCGGAACTGGTGAAGGTCGCCATGCAGGGCACCCTGCAGACCCCGGCCGTGTTCGAGAAGCAGCTGAAGCGCATGCTTGCCGACCCGCGCTCCGAAGCGTTGTCGACGCGGTTTGCGTCGCAGTGGCTGCGGCTGCAGGACGTCGAGAAGGTCCGGCCCGACCATCACTTCTATTCCTATTGGGACACCACGTTGTCCCAGGCGCTGGTGCGCGAGACCGAGTTGTTCGTCGACAGCCTGATCCGCGAGGACCGGCCGGTGACCGACCTGCTGACCGCCGACCACACCTTCGTCAACGAGCGGCTGGCCAAGCACTACGGCATCCCGAACATCCTGGGTCCGCAGTTCCGCCGCGTCACCCTGGCCGATCCCAATCGCCGCGGCGTGCTCGGGCAGGGCAGCGTGCTGCTGCTGACCTCGATCGCCGACCGCACCTCGCCGGTGCTGCGTGGCAAGTGGGTGATGGAAGTGCTGCTCGGCTCGCCGCCGCCGGCGCCGCCGCCCAACGTGCCGACGCTCGAAGAGACCAAGTCGGTTGACGCGGGCAAGACGTTGTCGGTGCGCGAGCGCATGGAAGAACACCGCAAGAACCCGGCCTGCACGTCGTGCCACAAGGTGATCGACCCGCTGGGGCTGGCGCTCGAGAACTTCGACGTCACCGGCGTCTGGCGCATCAAGGACAACGGCGTGCCGGTCGATCCGGCCGGCGACCTGTTCGACGGCACCAAGCTCGACGGCCCGATCGCGCTGCGCAATGCGCTGCTGAAGCACCGGGACGTGATCATGCTCAGCTTCACCGAGAGCCTGATGACCTATGCCCTGGGCCGCCGCGTCGAGCCGTACGACATGCCGACGGTGCGCGCCATCGCCCGCGACGCCAAGCGCAACAACTACAAGTTCTCGTCGTTCATTACCGGAGTCGCCAATAGCGCGGCGTTCCGGATGGGTCGGGTCGCGGCGGTCGAAACGACCACCGCCGCGGGTCGGTAGGCACGGTCCGCCTGAAGGCGGACACCACATGGGCAATGTAGCATCCGGCTTTAGCCGGATAAGTCGTTCGTTAACGGAGGAGAGAGGCTGATGTTCATCACCAAGAAGCACATTTCCCGTCGCACCGTCCTGCGCGGCATGGGAGTGACGATGGCGTTGCCGATGCTGGAGGCGATGGTGCCGGCGCGCACCGTCTTCGCCAAGACAGCCGCGGGCAAGGTGCGGCTCGCCGCCATCGAGATGGTGCACGGCTCCGCGGGTGCGACCAAGTTCGGCCTGCAGAAGAACCTCTGGTCGCCGGCGGCCGTGGGCACGGGCTTCGACCTGTCGCCGACCAGCCTGGCGCCGCTCGAACCGTTCCGCGACTACCTGACGATTGTCAGCAACACCGACGTCCGCAACGCTGAGGCGTTTGAGTTGCCGGAAATTGGCGGCGACCATTTTCGTTCGAGCGCGGTGTTCCTGACCCAGGCCCACCCGCTGCAGACGCAGGGCTCGGGCGTGCGCGCCGGTACGTCGATGGACCAGCTCTACGCGCAGAAGTTCGGTCAGGAGACGCCGATCCCATCGATGCAGCTGTGCATCGAGGCGGTTGACCAGGCCGGCGGCTGCTCTTACGGCTACTCGTGCGTCTACACCGACACCATCAGCTGGGCCGACCCCAACTCGCCGTTGCCGATGATTCGCGACCCGCGCCTGGCGTTCGACCAGTTGTTCGGCGTTGGCGCCACGCCTGAAGAGCGCGCCATTCGCCGCGCCGAAGACAAGAGCATTCTCGACCTGATCAGCGCGCAGCTGGCGCGACTGAACCAGGAGATTGGCGCCGCCGACCGCACGCGCCTGTCGAACTACCTCGACGAAGTGCGCGAGATCGAACGGCGCATCCAGAAGGTCGAGGCCTACAACAAGAGCGGCGAGATGCGCGAACTGCCGACCTCGCCGGTCGGCGTGCCCGACTCGTTTGACGATCACGTCAAGCTGATGTTCGACCTGCAGGCGGTGGCCTTCGCGTCCGACACGACCCGCGTGTTCTCGTTCAAGATGGGCCGCGACGCGTCAAGCCGCGTCTACCCGACGAGCGGCGTGAGCACCGGCTTCCACCCGGCGTCGCACCACGGCGATCGCGAAGACCGCATCCTCGAGTTCGCCAAGATCAACAAGTACCACATCGGCATGCTGCCGTACTTCCTCCAGAAGCTGAAGGACACGCCTGACGGCGACAGCAACCTGCTCGACAACACGCTGGTGGTCTACGGCTCGCCGATGGGCGACTCGAACATCCACAACCACAAGCGCTGCCCGCTGTTCTTTGCGGGCAAGGCCGGCGGCGCGCTCAAGGGCGGGCTGCACCTGAAGGCTGCCGACGGCACGCCGATGGCCAACGCCATGCTGAGCGTCATGCACGGCCTGGGCCTGGACGAGGTCAAGAGCTTCGGTGACAGCAGCGGCACCTTCAACCTCACGACGGCGCCCGACGCGACCGCCGCCCAGGAGTAGGCCCCCGTGATGATGCGACAGCAAGCATTCGGAGCCCTCGGATTGGCGGTGTGCCTGACGGTGGCGATCAGTGGGCAGGCACCCGCGCCGGTCGCCGACGCGGCCAGCAAGGGCGATCGCGACGGCGTGCGGGCGCTGCTCAAGAAGGGCCTGGACGTCAACGAAGCCCAGGGTGACGGCACCACCGCCCTGCACTGGGCGGCGATGACGGGCGATGCCGAGCTGGCGCAGATGCTGATCTACGCCGGCGCCAACGTGCGCGCCACGACCCGGCTGGGCGCGTACACCCCGTTGTACCTGGCTGCCAAGGGCGGCCATTCGGGAGTGGTCGCGGCGTTGCTCGCGGCCGGCGCCGATGCCAAGGCGACCACCACCAATGGCACCACGCCGCTGATGATTGCCGCAGCCGCCGGCGATACCCGCACCATCACGTCGCTCGTCGAGAACGGCGCTGACATCAATGCCAGGGACGGCGCCAAGGGCGAGACGCCGCTGATGTTTGCGGCGGCGTTCAATCGCACCGATGCCGTGAAGCTGCTGCTCGCGCGCGGCGCCGATCACAAGGCCACGACCAAGGTGGTGGACCTGTTCGCGCTGACCGCCCCTGAAGAAGAGGCCATGAGCCGCGGCCGCCCGGCGGCGGCCGCCAACCGTCCGGTTGACATCGCCGGCGCGACCCGCAGCTACCGCTATAACGAATTGATCAGCAGCCAGGGCGGCCTCACCGCGTTGCTGTTTGCGGCCCGCCAGGGTTTCACCGACACGGTCAAGGCGCTCGTCGAGGGCGGCGCCGACCTGAACCAACTGAACGCCGGTGACCAGACCAGCCCGCTGCTGATGGCGATCATCAACGGCCACTTCGACCTGGCGACCTACCTGATCGAGAAGGGCGCCCACCCGAACGTGGCGGCCTTCAACGGCGCGACGCCGCTTTACGCGGTGCTGAACATCCAGTGGGCGCCCAAGTCGCTCTATCCGAGCCCGAAGGCGTATCAGCAGCAGCAGACGACGTATCTCGACTTGATGAAGATGCTGCTCGACAAGGGTGCCGACCCGAACGTGCGTCTGCAGCGCAAGGTCTGGTACCAGGCCTTTAATTCCGATTTCGCCGGCGTGGACGAGAGCGGCGCCACCCCGTTCTGGCGTGCCTCGTATGCCAACGACGTTGCCGCCATGAAGCTGCTGGTGGCGCACGGCGCCGATCCGAACATCCCGACCATGAAGCCGGCCGGCCGGCCGTTCACCGGCGAGGGCATTCGCCAGATCCAGGACCTGTCCGGCGTGCCGCCGGTTCCGTATGGCGGTCCCGCGGTGTTCCCGCTGCACGCCGCGTCGGGCGTCGGCTACGGCGAAGGCTTCGCCGCCAACTCGCACCGCTATGCGCCAACCGGGTTCCTGCCGGCCATCAAGTACCTGGTCGAAGAGCTGGGCGCCGACGTCAACGCCACCGACCACGAGGGCAACACGCCCGTGCACCTGGCGGCATCGCGCGGCGACAACGAATCGATTCTGTTCCTGGTCTCGAAAGGCGCCGATGTCATGCGCGTGAACCGCGAGGGCAACACCACGGTCGATATCGCCAACGGCCCCGTGCAGCGCACGCAGCCCTATCCCGACACCATCAAGCTGCTCGAGTCGCTCGGCGCCAAGAACAACCACAAGTGCATCACATGCTGACGAAGACTTTTGTTAGCGCCGTGTTCATCACGGCCCTGGTTGGTGTGGCGGTCTCGGCGCCCACCTACGCGCGAGAACAGAACGCGCGCGCTACGGTGGGCAAGCAAGCGGTGAAGCCCGCCGAGAAGGCGCCGGTCAAGCCGGCGGTCTCGCATGCTCCGGCCACCACCACCATGCTGCCGGCGGAGCAGACGGCGCTCGTCAAGCAGTACTGCGCCGGGTGCCACAGCGAGCGCGGCAAGGCCGGTGGCCTGTCGTTGGCGTCGTTTGATGCCGCCAAGCTCGAAGAGCACGGCGAGACCACCGAGAAGCTGATCCGCAAGCTGCGCGCCGGCATGATGCCGCCGTCGGGGGCGCGCCGCCCCGAGCCGGCGGTGCTGACCGGGCTGGCGTCGGCGTTCGAGAGCCGCATGGACCGGGTGGCGGCGCTCAACCCGAATCCCGGCTCGCGCCCGTTTCAGCGGCTGAACCGCGCCGAGTACGCGAATGCGGTCAAGGACCTGCTGAACGTGGACGTCGACGTGACGACCTACCTGCCGCCCGACACCATCAGCCACGGGTTCGACAACGTGGCTGACGCCCAGACGTTTTCGCCGACCTTGATGGACGGCTACCTGCGCGCGGCGAGTCAGATCAGCCGGCTGGCGGTGGGCGATCGCCAGGCCTCGGCGAGCTCGACCACCTACAAGATCGCCCGCGCCGCCTCGCAGATGCGCCGCGTGGACGGCGCGCCGATGGGCACGCGCGGCGGCACCTCGGTGGTGCACACGTTCCCCGCCGACGGCCACTACGTGTTCAAGACCTCGCTGCACTACGAACCGCTCGGCGGACTGGCGGGCCGCAACACCATGACCGCCTACGGCCTCAAGGAACAGGTTGAAGTGTCGGTGAACGGTGAGCGGGTCGCGCTGTTCGACCTGAACACGCGGATGAGCGAGACCGACCCGAAGAACAGCCTCGAGTTGCAGACGCCGCCGGTGCACATCAAGGCCGGCCCGCAGCGCGTGACCGCCGCCTTCATTCAGCACCTGGACGGCCCGGTCGACGACCTGCTGATGCCGCTCGAGAACACGCTGGCCGATGTCAGCATCACCTTTGGCATCACCATGCTGCCGCACCTGCGCGATTTCGTGGTGCAGGGCCCGCTTGACGTCACCGGCGTGTCCGACACGCCGAGCCGCCTGAAGATCTTCTCGTGCCGGCCGACCAGCGCCGCCGAAGAGGAGTCGTGCGCGGCCGAGATCGTCAACCAACTTGCGACCCAGGCGTTTCGCGGCGCGCCGACGGCGGCCGACCTGCAGGACGCCATGAAGTTCTACGAGCAGGGCCGGACCAAGGGCGGCTTCGAGCCTGGTATCCGCATGGCGGTGCAGTCGATCCTGATGAGCCCGCGCTTCCTGTTCCGTCTCGAGGCACAGCCGGCCGGGATTCGCACCGCCACCGGGGTGGTCACGTATCGCATCAGTGACGAAGACCTGGCCTCGCGCCTGTCGTTCTTCCTCTGGGGCACGGTGCCCGACGCGGAACTGGTCAAGGCGGCGTCGCTCGGGTCGTTGCGCACGCCGCTCGGCCTGCAGAAGCAGGTGCGCCGCATGCTCGCCGACAAGCGCGCCGAGGCGCTGTCGACGCGGTTCGGGTCGCAGTGGCTGCGCCTGCAGGACCTCGACAAGATTTTCCCCGACTACCTGCTGTATCCGCAGTACGACGACACGCTCGCCCGGGCGATGAAGCGGGAAACCGAGCTGTTCTTTGACAGCATCGTGCGCGAGGACCGCAAGGTCACCGACCTGCTGACCGCCGACTACAGCTTCGTCAACGAACGGCTGGCCAAGCACTACGGCATTGCGAACGTGACCGGCAGCGCGTTTCAGCGCGTGGCCCTGCCGCCGAACCGCCGCGGCCTGCTCGGGCAGGGCAGCATCCTGACGCTGACCTCGGTCGCCGACCGCACTTCACCCGTGAACCGTGGCAAGTGGGTGATGGAAGTGCTGCTGGCCTCGCCGCCGCCGGCGCCGCCGCCCAACGTGCCGTCGCTCGATGACTCGGTGAAGGCCAACGAAGGCGGCAAGATGCTGTCGACGCGCGAGCGCATGGAAGAGCACCGCAAGAACCCGGCGTGCACCTCGTGCCACAGGGTGATCGATCCGCTCGGCCTCGCGCTCGAGAACTTTGACGTCACCGGCGCCTGGCGGATCAAGGACAACGAAGTGCCGGTCGACGTGGTGGGCGACCTCTACGACGGCACCAAAATTGACGGCCCGGCCGGCCTGCGCGAGGCGCTGATGACGCACTCGGACGTGTTCCTGACGGGATTCACCGAGAGCCTGATGACCTATGCGATCGGGCGGCGGGTTGAGTACACCGACATGCCGGCCATTCGCACAATCGTGCGTAACGCCGGCAAGAGCGACAACAAGCTGTCGGCGTTTGTGATGGGTGTGGTCAACAGCCCGGCGTTCAGGATGGGCATGACCGATACGGGCAAGCAACGCCGCGCGACCGACGTCGCGCGTTAGGCAGATGTAGCATCCGGCTTTAGCCGGATAGGGCAGCAGGAGCAGAGACGATGTACATCACGCAGAAGCACATTTCCCGCCGCACCGCGCTCAAGGGCGTTGGCGTCACCATGGCGCTGCCGTTCCTCGAGGCCATGGTGCCGGCTCGCGCCACCTCTGCGCAGGCGCGTGGCAAGGTCCGCCTGGCGGCGATTGAAATGGTGCACGGCTCTGCCGGCAGCACGGCGTTTGGCATCAAGCAGAACCTGTGGGCGCCGGCCGCGGTCGGCCGCGACTTCGACCTGTCGCCCAGTTCGCTGGCGCCGCTCGAGCCGTTCCGCAACGACCTCACCATCGTCAGCAACACCGACGTGCGCAATGCCGAGGCGTTCACGGCCCCGGAGATCGGCGGCGACCACTTCCGCTCGAGCGCGGTGTTCCTGACGCAGATGCACCCCAAGCAGACGCAGGGGTCCGACGTGTTCGTCGGCACCTCGCTCGATCAGTACTACGCGCAGCGCTTCGGGCAGACCACGGCCATTCCGTCGATGCAGTTGTGCATTGAGAACGTCGACCAGGCCGGCGGATGCTCCTACGGCTACTCGTGCACCTACACCGATTCGATTAGCTGGGCGGCGCCCGACCAGCCGCTGCCGATGGTGCGCGATCCGCGCACCGTGTTCGACCTGTTGTTCGGCGTCGGCGCGACGCCGGCCGAGCGGAAGGAACGGCGCAGCGAGGACCAGAGCATTCTCGACTGGCTGGGTGGCGCGGTGGCGCGCCTGAACAAGAACCTGGGCGCGGCCGACCAGGCGCGGCTGGCCGACTACCTGGAAGACGTGCGCGAGATCGAGCGCCGCATCCAGCAGGTCGAGGCGTCCAACAGCAAGGGCGAGCAGCGCGAGCTGCCGGGCGCACCGGTGGGGGTCCCCGACTCGTTCGAGCAGCACGTCAAGTTGATGTTCGACCTGCAGGCGCTGGCGTTTGCGTCGGACACGACCCGCGTGTTCGCGTTCAAGATGGGCCGCGACGCCTCCAACCGCGTCTATCCCGACAGCGGCTACAAGGCGGCGTTCCACTCGGCCTCGCACCACCAGGACCGCGACGAGCGCATCACCGACTTCGCCAAGATCAACAAGTACCACATCAGCATGATTCCGTATTTCCTCAAGAAGCTGAAGGACACGCCGGACGGCGACAGCAACCTGCTGGACAACACGCTGATCGTCTACGGCTCGCCGATGGGCAACTCGAACGTGCACAACCATAAGCGCTGCCCGCTGTTCCTGGCCGGCCACGCCGGCGGCGCGCTCAAGGGCGGCCTGCACCTGAAGGCGGCCGACGGCACGCCGATGGCCAACGTGATGTTGTCGGTGGCGCACCTGCTGGGCATGGACGACTTCAAGTCGTTCGGCGACAGCACCGCGGCTTATGACCTGAACACCGTTCCAGCGACCACCGCGGCCGCTGAATAGGAAGGCAACCACGAAGTTCACGAAGGGAAACGCGAAGGACACGAAGCCTCTTTCTCAAAGAGTTGAGCAAAGTGTTTTTCGTGCCCTTCGTTAGTCTTCGTGTCCTTCGTGGTCAAAGTAAGTGACAGGGACATATATGCGTAAAGTGATTCGCGGCTCATTCGTCGCCGGTGTGATGGCCATCGGCCTGTCGGCCATGTTGTCGGCGGCCGCCACGGCGCCCGTCGCCGACGCCGCCATGAACGGCGACAAGGCCGCGGTCAAGGCGTTGCTGAAGTCCGCCGCCGACGTCAACGCGGCGCAGGGCGACGGCATGACGGCCTTGCACTGGGCGGCCATGAGCGGCGACCTCGAGCTGGCGCAGATGCTGGTCTTTGCCGGCGCGAATGTCCGCGCCACCACGCGCCTGGGCGCCTACACACCGCTGTTCCTGGCCAGCCAGCAGGGCCACGGGCCGGTGATCCAGGCACTGCTCACCGCCGGCAGCGACCTCAAGGCCGGCACGCCGAACGGCACCTCGCCGCTGATGGTGGCCGCCGCGTCGGGCAAGGTAGACGCCGTGAAAGTGCTGCTGGACGCCGGCGCCGACGTCAACGCGAAGGACGGCGTACGGTTGCAGACGCCGCTGATGTACGCCGCGGCGGCCAACCGGGCCGACGTCATCACGGTGCTGGCCGCGAAGGGCGGCGACCTCAAGGCCACCAGCAAGGTGTCGGACCTTGCCAACCTGAGTCGCGAAGGCCTGGGTTTTGGCGGCAATCCGCAGGCGCCGGGCGCGCCGCCGCGGCCTGGGGCGCCGGCGGCGGGCGCGCGCCCGCCGATGCCGGGTGTCGATCGCAACTACCAGCTGAACGAACTGATCAACGCGCACGGCGGCCTCACGCCGCTGCTGTTCGCGGTGCGCCAGGGCTACGCCGAGTCAACCTCGGCCCTGCTGGCCGCCGGCGCCGATGTCAACCTGCCGTCGGCCGGTGACCAGACCACCCCGTTGCTGATGGCGGTGATCAACGGTCACTTCGACCTGGCCCAGGACCTGCTCGACCGCGGCGCCAACCCGAACCTGGCGAGCGTCAACGGTGTCACCCCGCTCTACGCGGCCCTGAACGTCGAGTGGGCGCCCAAGGCGCTCTATCCGCAGCCGCGCGCGCACATGCAGCAGAAGCTCGGCTACCTCGACTTGATGAAGAACCTGATCGACCGGGGCGCCGACGTCAACGCGCGCCTGAAGATGAAGGTGTGGTACTCGGGTTACAGCTTCGATCTTTCTGGCGTTGATGAGATTGGCGCCAGCGTGTTCTGGCGCGCCGCCTATGCCAGCGACGTCGCCGCCATGCGCATGCTGGTGGCGGCCGGTGCCGACCCCAACGTGCCCACCATCAAGCCGGCCGGCCGCCCCCGTTTCGGCGACGCGGCCGAGCGCGAAGTGAAAGACCTGTCGGGACTGCCGCCGGTCGCGATCGGCGGGCCGTCGGTCACGGCGCTCCATGCCACGGCCGGCGTCGGCTACGGCGAGGGCTTCGCTGCCAACTCCCATCGCTTCGCGCCCACCGGCATGATGGCGGCCGTCAAGTACCTCGTCGAGGAACTGGGCGCCGACGTCAATGCCGCCGACCACGACGGCAACACCGCGCTGCATCACGCGGCCGCCCGGGGCGACAACGAGATGATTCTCTATCTGGTGTCGAAAGGCGCCAACGTCATGGCTGTCGACCGCGAGGGGAGAACGACCGTCGACATGGCCAATGGCGCAGTACAGCGCGTGCAACCCTATCCCGAGACCATCGCCCTTCTGGAAAAGCTCGGAGCAAAGAACAACCATAAGTGCGTCTCCTGTTAGCGTCCGCAGTCTTTTTCCTTTCGACCCCACTCGCTCTTGCTCAGCAGCCGCCGGCCCCGGCCACCCAGGTGGTGGACGGACCGGCCGCGCCTGAATCGCCCAACGGCATGGCCCGCGACGAGGCCACCGGCAAGTCGACGATTCGTGCGATCAAACTGGTCGAGCCGTTCAAGCTCGATGGCCAGCTCGATGAGTCGATCTACACGACCTATCCCGGCTTCGATGGCATGGTGCAGGCCGCGCCTCGTTACCGCGAACCATCGACCGAGAAGACCGAGATTTGGGTCTCGTTCGACGAGGACCACATCTACGTGTCGGCGAGGGTCTGGGACCAGGCCCCGCCCGAGCGGTGGATTGCCAACGAGCTGCGGCGCGACACCAACCAGATGCGCAACAACGATCATTTCGGGGTCGGCTTCGATACCTTCTACGATCGCCGCAGCGGCTACATGTTCTACGCCAACCCGATCGGCGGCTTCGCTGATTACTCGGTGGTGGATGAAGGGTCGCCCAATACCGACTGGAACCCGGTGTGGCTGGCGAAGACCGGCCGCTTCGACGGCGGCTGGACCATCGAGATGGCCTTCCCGTTCAAGTCGTTGCGCTATGCCTCTGGCAGCAATCAGACGTGGGGCATCCAGTTCCGTCGCGCGATCCGTCATAAGAACGAGTGGGCCTACTGGACGCCGGTGCCGCGGAACATGGCTGGGCCCCAGGCACTCAATCGGGTCTCGGTGTACGGCACCGTCGTCGGCCTGGACTTGCCGCCGGCCGGCCGCAATGTCGAGATCAAGCCCTATGCGCTTGGCCGCAGCCTGACGGATCGGATTCAGACTCCGCCGGTCTCCGGCGATCGCGACGGCGAGATTGGAGGTGACCTCAAGTACGGCATCACCGCCAACCTCACGGCCGATCTCACGGTCAACACGGATTTCGCCCAGGTCGAGATCGACGAACAGCAAGTCAACCTGACGCGCTTCAACCTGTTCCTGCCCGAGAAGCGCGACTTCTTTCTCGAAGGGCGCGGACTGTTCGACTTTGGGCGTGGCGGTTCGTCGGGCGGCGGTTTCGGCGGCGGCGGCAGCGACCAGCCATACGTGTTCTACAGCCGGCGCATCGGCCTCAATCGCGGCCGGGTCGTCCCGATTGACGTCGGCGGCCGCCTCACGGGCAAGATCGGTGCGTTTGGCGTCGGCGTGATGAACATCCAGGCCGGCGACGAGGACGTGTCCAGCACGCCGGCGACCAACTTCACCGTGCTGCGCGCCAAGCGCGACATCCTGCGCCGCAGCACCATTGGCGCCATCTTCACCAACCGCAACCAGTCGGCGGTGACGACGGGCGGCAGCAACCAGGCGTTCGGTGTGGATGCGGCGCTCGGCTTCTACCAGAACGTCAGCCTGACGACATACTACGCCCAGACCCGGACTACCGGGTTGACCGGCGACAACGAGAGCTACCAGGGCAAGTTCGACTGGACGCCCGATCGCTATGGCGCCAGCGCGAGCATCCTGAAGGTGGGGCGGGACTTCAATCCCGAGGTCGGCTTCCTCCGCCGGACCAACTTCACGCGTTCATTCGCGTCGGGCCGCTTCAGCCCTCGGCCCAGGAACCTTCGGGCGGTGCGCAAGTTCACCTATGAGGGGAGCATCGAGTACTTCGAGAATGGCGCGGGCCAGGTGGAGTCGCGGCAGCAGACCGGACAGTTCAGCGCCGAGTTCGACAACAGCGATCAACTGTCGATGGAAGCTAACGCCAACTACGATCTGCTGGTGACCCCATTCAGCCCGTCGCCTGGCGTCGTGATTCCCGTGGGCGGCTATCACTACGCCGACGCCCGCCTCTCGTACAACATGGGGCAGCAGCGCCGCTTCTCCGGCAACGCCTCATTCCAGTTCGGTGAGTACTACAATGGCACCATTCGCACCGTGTCGTTCTCGCAGGGGCGCGTCTCGATCCTGAAGCAACTGTCGGTGGAACCGCGCGCCTCAATCAGCCGCGTGGAGTTGCCGACGGCGGCGTTTACGACGAAGTTGGTCAGTGCCCGCACCGACTACGGCTTCTCGCCGCGGATGTTCGCCAGCGCGTTGCTGCAGTACAGCTCGACCGACCGCACCTTCAGCAGTAACGTGCGCTTTCGGTGGGAGTACAAGCCGGGCAGCGAATTCTTCCTGGTCTGGACCGATGAGCACAACACCAACCCGCTCGATCCCCGTGCGACGCTGGCCCTCAGGAACCGGGCGTTCGTGGTCAAGATGACGCGGCTGTTCCGGTTTTAGGAGCCGCCATCGCGCTCGCGGGCGAGCGCCGTGAGCCCGTCGGGTGCGGTCATCACCGTGTACCCCCATGCCTCCGCCAGTGTTCGCCGGCGATGGGTTGTCACCGGGTCGTCGTCGGCCACTAGGATGCGCATGCGAGATCCTGGCTGCCTGGCAGTAGCGCCAGCAGCCTGGCGGCTTCAGCCTCGGTCCGCGCGAAGGTGGCGCGGGCCGCGGGAAGGTCGCCGGCCCTGCCGGCGAGCTCGATCTCCAGAAGCGAGTCGACCAGGTCGCTCGTCCCGAAATTGGCCGCCGCGCCACGCAGCGCGTGAGCGGCCATCTGCACGGCATTGGTCTCCGCTTCGGCCAGCGCGACACGAAGGGCCTCCAGTTGCTTGGGGGCTTCCTCACGGAAGAGGGTGACCACCGCTCTCTGCAGATCGCCGTCATCGCCGACACAGGCGATCAGGCTGCGCAGGATCGCAGACCGGTCGTTCGGGCTGGTCACCGCCGCGTTGGCGGGGATCGTCGGTGCGACCCGGGTCGCGGTGATGGTGTCGATCTCATCAAGCAGGTCTCTCGCCGACAGCGGCTTGGCCTGGTAGGCGTCAGCGCCGGCCGCCAGGCACTTCTCGCGGTCGCCTTTCATGGCGTGCGCCGTCAGGGCGATGATCGGCAGGTGCGCTCCGGTCGTTCGCTCGCGCTCACGAATCAGGCCCATGGCCTCGACGCCGCCCATCTCGGGCATCTGCATGTCCATGAGAACCACGTCGCAGGTGGCCGCCGCCAGCGCGTCGAGGGCTTCGCGGCCGTTGTTGGCCAGCACCACGGTGTGGCCGGCTTTCTGCAGGATGCCGATCGCGACCCGCTGGTTGACGAGATTGTCCTCCGCCAGCAGGATTCGGCGCGGGGTGCGATTGCGGGCCCACGTCTGATCGGCGGGCGCCGCTCCGGCGTGGGCCGGCGCCGTGTTGATCGAGCGGAGCATCGCGTCGCGCAGTGCCGCCTGCCGCACCGGTTTGACCAGGTAACAGTCGACGCCGATGGCGCGGCACCGGGCCGCGTCCCCCATGGAATCGGCCGACGTCAGCATCATGATCGTCGGGGCAATCGCGCCGGCGCCGGCCCGCAGCCGTTCGGCCGTGGCGAATCCATCGACGCCGGGCATCTGGACGTCGAGCAGCACGATGTCGAATGGCTGGCTGCGGTCGTGCGCGGCGCGGACCGCGGCTACCGCCGTCTCACCGCCATCGACCAGGGTCGGCACCATGCCCCACTTGAGCAGCGTGCGCTCGAAGATGTGGCGATTGGTGGCGTTGTCGTCGACCACCAGCACCGCCAGGCCCACCAGTTCCGACGCGGCCGGGCGCGCGGCCTGGATGCGCTGGAGCGCGACCTCGACCGTGAAGTGGAACGTCGATCCCTGGCCGGGGGCGCTGTCGACCCAGATGCGTCCGCCCATCAGGGCGACGAGCTTGGCGCAGATCGTCAGGCCCAGGCCGGTGCCGCCGAAGCGGCGGGTCGTCGACCCGTCGGCCTGGCTGAACGCTTCGAAGACCAGCGCCTGCTTGTCGGCGGGGATGCCGATGCCGGTGTCCGAGACGGCCAGGTGCAGCAGCGCCTTGCCCTCGCTCCAGCCGTCGTTGGTGATCGCGACCACGACCTCGCCACGCTCGGTGAATTTGACCGCGTTACCGAGCAGGTTGATCAGCACCTGGCGCAGGCGGCCGGCATCGCCGGTGAGCGCGTCGGGCACGTCAGCGGCCACGTCGCACAGCAGCTCGAGGCCTTTCTGGTGCGCCCGCACCGCCAGCGAGGTGACGGCCTCGTCCAGGGTCTCGCGCAGCGAGAAGTCCGTGTGGTCCAGTTCCATGCGCCCGGCCTCGATCTTCGAGTAATCAAGAATGTCGTTCACGATCATCAGCAGCGACTCGGCCGAGCTCTTGACCAGGCCGAGCTGCTCGCGCTGCTCGCCATCGAGGTCGGTGTCGAGGGCCAGCTCGGTCATGCCGATGATGCCGTTCATCGGCGTCCGGATCTCGTGGCTCATGTTGGCCAGGAACTCGCTCTTGGCGCGGCTGGCTTCTTCGGCGCGGTCCTTGGCGCTGGTCAGCTGGTGGTTGAGGGCCACCAGGTCGGAGGTGCGATCGGCAATGTCGGCCTCGAGATTGGCCTTGTGACGCTCCAACTGCCCGTCGCGCTCCTCGATTTGCTGGAGCATGTGGTTGAAGCCGGTCACCAGTGCGCCGACCTCGTCGCGGCTATGGTGGGCGACTCGAATGGAGTAGTCCTTCGCCCGCGAGATCTGTTCGGCAGCCTTGGCCAGCGACAAGATCGGCCCCGAGATCAGTCGCTGCAGCCAGGCCGTCACCAGGAAGGCGACCAGCATCGACAGCAGCAGGAACAGCAATGTGATGCCGGCGAAACGGCGCAGGCGGGCGTCGCTTTCATTGCGGTCCGATTCCAGGTAGACCCCGCCGATGGTGTCGCGCTCGAAGACCACCGGCTGGAACACTGCCAGACCGGTCCAGGTGATCTCGGTGCCGGTCTTCTGGGCAGGCAGGTTGCCGGACGTTCCGAAGTCGGCGACGGCGCCTTGTTCCCGATGGTAGGCCGCGAAGGTGCTGCCGTCCGGCGCGAACAGCATGGCCCGCTTGACGTCACGGTGGGTCGCCAGCGTCGCGAGCGTCTCGCTTGCCGCCTTGCGATCTTCGAAGGTCAGGGCGGCCGTGGTGCCAGCGCCCAGCATGTTGGCCAGCGTCCGCATGCCGTTCAGTTGCTGCTCGCGGAAGGTCAGGTAGTCGTAGCTGACAAACGCGAGGCTGGCCAGCAGGAGGGCCGTCGCCGTGGTGCACATGCTGATCAGGATCAGCTTGGTCCTGATGGAGTAATGAGTCATCGCGATGCTCCGGGGGACTTGGTCGCATGGTGAACGGTCTTCGCGAGGGCGAGGAGCTTGGAGTTGATGATCAGGCCCGACCGCTCGGCCTGGCCCAGAGCGATGTCGAAGCGGACGCGATCGCGTTCCGACCGGAACTCGATGACGCCGCCCTGCAGGCTGAACCGGTCGAGGTCCGACACGGTCAGCACGTGGCCGCCGCTCGTGCGCTGCAGCACGTCGCCCAGGCGCGCGCTTTCTGACGCGCCGATGAACAGCACCTGCAACCCGGCCAGGTGGTCCTTGAGCAGCACGCGGCGGGCCACGAGCGGGCGCCCGCCAACCGCCTTGCCCTTCGCGAGGTCGCGCAACGCATCGGCCACGGCATCGTCACCGAGCACGCCGATGACGAACTCGCCCGATGGCGCCGCGGGCCACTCGACGAACTTCACGAAGTTCAGCAGGAAGGCGGCCTTGACGTCGGCGCCGGTCGCGCCCTGCTCCGCGGCGGCGGCCGGCCACCCCGCGGCCTGGCCGATGAGCAGCAGGCACGCGAGCGCGTAGGTCGGCCCGCGGCAGGGCGCTCGACCGGCCGCGGGCCGGCGGTGGACTAGAAGGCCCACGTGACGCTCGCGACCCAGCCGCGCGGCACCTGGCTGGTAAAGACACCCTCGAACCCGCCAAACTCGCGATGTTGCGCCCGCAGCAGGTTCTGGCCGGTGACGTTGAGCGTCAGGCCGGCGACGGTCCGGCCCACACGCACGTCGAGCCGCCCGTATGCAGGCACTTCAATGCCCTTGAGCCGTGCCACGTAGGTCCAGGTGGTATCGGCTTGCCATGTCCCCGGCAGGTTCAGCTGCGAGCGGACCCGTGCCTGGTAGCGGGGCTCGCGATCGGCGTATGCGGTGGTCCCGGGCGCGTTGCCGATGTCCGTGAAACTCGCCCGCAGGTAGTCGACGCTCGCGTCGAGGGTCCAGATGCTGAGCGGCTGCCAGCGGAGGAGTAGTTCCCCGCCGACGCTCTCGCCGTTCATCCCGCTGACGAACTGATTGACGATCGCCAGGTGAGCCGGCGCCGGCGTGGTCACGAACCGCACGTCGAGGTTCACAGTGACGAGGTCGCTGTAGCGCTGGTAGAAGATGGCGCCGTCGAGCGAGACGCCGGAGCGTGGATTGAGGCGGTAGCCCGCCTCGTACGAGACCGTGTGCTCGGCCCGCAGATCGGGATTCCCTCGCAAGCCCAGAACGTTGAGTGTTCCGCGGGCGTCGGGGAACGCCATGAAATCGTTGTGGATGTCGCGCTCGAGGCGCGACGGCGTGCGCGCGGCGCGCGAGACGGCGGCCCAGACGGTTTGCCGTCCCGAGGGCAGCCACGCGACCCGCGCGGTCGGCTGAATTTCGATGCCGGCGCCGCTCTGCCGCTCGACCTTGGTGCCGACCGTCAGGACGACCGCGTTGGGCAGCCGGATTTCGTCCTGGACGAACACGTTGAACAGGCGGCGCTGGCTGCTCGCCGGAGTTAAGAACAAGGCGAACGTCGGGTCCAGGTGATCGGACAAGAACCTCTGGCCGGCGCCCCACACGACATCGTGATGGCGGCGGGGCTTGAACTGGTGCTGGAACTCGAAGTCGAGGGTCTCCGCCCGGTCACCCTTGCCGGCCTCGAGGCGGGAGCTGCGGTCCCAGAACACCTGCGCGGACAGCTTGCTGTCGGCCGACACCTTCCGCGTCCACCGGGCCAGCACGTGGCTCGTCGTGACCGTCTCGACGCTGTCGATGAGCGGCGGGGCGGCTGGCACGTAGCTGCTGATGGGCTCGAGGATTCGCTGGCCCCTCTCGCCGGCCGCCACCGAGCCCAGCACGCTCCAGTGGTCGGTATCGTTCTGCTCGAAGTCGAAGCGAAAGCCCCCGGAGCTCAGCTGGGACGCGTCCGCCGCAGTCTTCCCGAGGTCATCCTTCATCGCACCCCGCTCGGAGTGCTTGCCGAAGATGCGGTAGTGCCCGCGGCTGCCGGCCCGGCCGCCGTACCGCAGCGACGCAATTCCCGGTGCCAGCGAGCCGCTGGCTGCCGACAGCACGCCGCCCCGGGTCGCCGAAGAGGTCTTGCTGATGATATTGATGACGCCATTGACCGCATTGGCGCCCCACACCGACGCGCCGGGACCGCGCACCACCTCGATGCGGTCCACGTCCTCGAGCATCACGTCGAGCAGGTTCCAGTCGGCGCCCGATGACATCGGCGTGTAGACGCTGCGGCCGTCCACCAGCACCAGCAACTTGTTGGACCACAGGCCGTTGAACCCGCGCGAGCTGACCCCCCACTTGTTGCCATCGATGGTGGCCACCTGCAGCCCGGGAACCAGCCGCAGCGCGTCGGGCAGGTTCGTCGCGCCCGAACGGCGAATGTCTTCGCCGGTGAGGACGTAGACCGCGGCGGCGGCGCGGAACAGCGCTTGTTCCTTCTTCGACGCCGAGGTCACTTCCATGTTCATCAGGTCTTCGAGGGTGGCCTGTTCGAGATTGATGCTGGACTGCGCGCGACTCTGGCCGGCCAAGGCCGCGCTCATCATGACGGCAAGGATTACCGGCCGATAGACCGGCACTGACGGGCGGCGAGCGTTCGTGTGGGGGACTGACATGCCGACGCAGATTGCAACTGCGCTGCCACTCGCCGGTCACCGGCGCGTTTTCGGCGGCAGATGGTTTTTCCCTGCGTTTCCGTGAGTTCGCGGGCGCCTCGGCCTGACACGAGCGTGCACCACGCGACCGTGGCGCATGCGCGGCACCTGTGCGAAGGTGTGCGCGCACACCTCGTTCGCGCCGCTCGCATGGCCCAATGCGGCGCGTTTGCGGCAAACCGACGCGGCATCCGCCTTGCACCGCCATGGGACATGAACAGCGTTGCCAGGCGTGTTGTCGGCGTTCGGACGGGCCGATCGGCGACGACCGTCATGACGGGCGCCGCCGACCTGATCGAACGCGAGTGGTCGGTCGACGATTGCCAGGTGCGCAGCCTGGTGGACGACCTCCGCAGAAGCGACGACCGCACGCGGTTCGCGTTGGGGGTGGCGCGGACCGGCATTTGGGAGGCCGAGCTCATCACCGGCCAGATGGAATGGTCCGAGACCATGCCTCTGGTGATGGGCTGCGCCGCGGCGGACTGCGGTGGGACCATCGAAGGGCTCAGGGCGCTGGTGCACCCCGACGATCGCGACAAGCTGTCGCGGATCATCCACGGCAACTTCGACGACCTTCGCGATTTCCAGGTCGACGTCCGCGTGCCCTGGCCGAACGGCGCGATCCACTGGGTGCAGTTGCGCGGGCGCATCCGGCAGGTCGACCCGATGTCGATTCAGCTGCTGGGCGTCGCACAGGACATCACCGAGTACAAGGAACTGGAACTGCAGCTGCGGCAGGCACAGAAAATGGAGGCCATGGGCCGGCTGGCCGGCGGCGTCGCCCACGACTTCAATAACATCCTGACGGCAATTCTCGGCTACGCCGTGCTGATCGAGGGCGACCCGATCGACGAGGTGCAGACCCGTTCACATGCCGCCCAGATCACGAAGGCAGCCAATCGCGCCGCGACCCTGTCACGGCAGCTGCTGGCGTTCAGCCGCCGCCAGGTCATCGAGCGCCGGGTGGTGTGCGTAGCCGACATCGTGACCGACCTGCTGCCAATGCTTGGAAAGATTCTGAGTGAACAGATCCGGGTCGAGCGCGAATTCGCGACGCCGCTGCACACGGTGTTCGCCGATCGCGGTCAGCTCGAACAGATCGTGCTCAACCTGGCGATCAACGCCCGCGACGCCATGCCGAACGGCGGTGAGTTGAGAATCAAGGTGAGCAACGCCGCGCTGGATGAGGGGGCCGCCCGCCGGTTCAAGCTGACTCGCGGCGACTATGTGCTCCTCGCCGTCAGCGACACCGGGACCGGCATGGATTCAGGAACCTGCGGCCGCATCTTCGAGCCGTTCTTCACCACCAAGGATGCCGACCATGGCACCGGTCTCGGCCTGGCCACCGTCTACGAGATCGTCAAGTCGATCGGCGGCGGCATTCGCGTGGCCAGCACGCCCGGCGAGGGCACGACCTTCCGGGTCTTGTTGCCAAAGAGCCACGCGGCCACGGTGGCCGAGCACCAGGAGCCGCCCACGATCGAGGCGGTGATCGGCGGCGGCGAGACCGTGTTGCTGGTGGAGGACGAAGAGTCGGTGAGAACGCTGGCGACCAGTATCCTTCAGCGCAACGGCTATGTGGTGTTGACCGCTGCCGAGGCTGGTCCGGCGCGCCGGCTCGCCTCCGAGTCGGACGTGCCAATTCACCTGGTCCTGACCGATGTCATGATGCCGGACGGGACCGGACCTGAGCTCGTCGCCGGCCTGTGCACGAAGTTTGGCCGGCCGCGCGCCCTCTACATGTCTGGCTATGCCGGGGCCGTACTGGCTCGGCAGGGCCGGCTGGCGGTCGACAGCGCCTTCCTGCAGAAGCCGTTCACCGGCACGCAGCTGTTGTCGAGAGTGCGACAGATTCTGGACGCGCCCGCAACATAGCTGTGCGTCTCGGTGGTCTGGATCCGTCAGGCGGCTTGCGCCAGCACGGCCGGCTCGAGCGCCAGGGCCAACACCTCGTCGATGGTGCTCACCGCGTGGAAGCGCATCTGGTCGCGGACATCGGCCGGCACATCAGCCAGGTCGGGCGCGTTGCGCGACGGCAGGATCACCTCGGTCAGCCCCGCGGCGTGCGCCGCCAGCACCTTCTGCTTCAGGCCGCCAATCGGCAGCACGCGGCCTTGCAGCGTGACCTCGCCGGTCATGCCGACCGTGCTCTTGACCGGCCGGCCGGTCAGGAGCGACGCCAGCGCCGTGACCATGGTGACGCCGGCACTGGGGCCGTCCTTCGGCACGGCGCCGGCCGGCACGTGGAGGTGGAACTCCTTGCCGAAGAAGGCGTCGTCCGGGATGTCCAGCGGCGCGGCATGGCTGCGCACGTAGGTCAGCGCGATCCGCGCCGATTCCTTCATCACGTCGCCCAACTGGCCGGTGAGCACGAGCCCGCCGGAGCCGGCCATTGAGGCGGCCTCGACGAACAAGACGTCGCCGCCGACGCCGGTGACCGCCAGGCCCGTGGCCACGCCCGGGGTCGCGGTGCGCGCGGCCACTTCGTGGAATACCTTCTGGCGGCCCAACGCGCGCCGCACCGCGGCCTCGTCGATCACCACAGGCCCGGCGGAGGTTGCCGTCGCCACCGAGGCGGCGGTCTTGCGCAGCAGTGTCCCGATCTCGCGTTCGAGCTGGCGGACACCGGCTTCGCGCGTGTACTCGCTGACGACCAGGCGCAGCACGTCATCGGTGGTCGTCACATCGTCGGCGACCAGCCCGTTCTGTTCGACCTGCCGCGGCCACAGATAGCCGCGGGCGATCGAGACCTTCTCCTCAACGGTGTAGCCGTCGAAGGGAATCACCTCCATGCGATCCAGCAGCGGGCCGGGAATGCGGTCGGCGACGTTGGCCGTGGCGATGAACAACACGTGCGACAGGTCGATCTCGACGTCGAGATAGTGATCGCCGAAGGCGTGGTTCTGCGCCGGGTCCAGCACTTCCAGCAGCGCGGCCGACGGGTCGCCGCGCCAGTCGGCGCCGAGCTTGTCCACCTCGTCCAGCATGATCACCGGGTTCATGGTGCCGGCGTCGCGCAAGGCCCGGACGAGCCGGCCGGGCAGCGCGCCGATGTAGGTGCGGCGATGGCCGCGAATCTCCGCTTCGTCTCGAACGCCGCCAAGCGACATCCGCACGAACTGGCGGCCGGTGGCGCGGGCGATCGACTCGCCAATCGAGGTCTTGCCGGTGCCCGGCGGGCCCACCAGCGTGAGGATGGCGCCCGAGCGCTTGTCATCCGACAGGCCGCGCTCGGCCCGCAGCTTGCGAACCGCCAGGTATTCGGTGATGCGCGACTTCACGTCGTCCAGGCCGGCGTGGTCGGCGTCGAGCACCTGCCGGGCGTAGATCGGGTCGAGGCGCTCGTCAGAGCGCTTGGCCCACGGCACGGCCAGCAGCCAGTCGAGATAGGTGCGGATCATGGACGATTCGGCGTTGGCGTCGCCCATCCGCTCAAACCGCGCCAGCTCACGTTCGGCCTGCTGCTGGACCTTCTCGGGCATGCCGGCGGCGGCAATCTGCTTGCGGTATTCCTCGGCCACGGAGGCTTCGTTCTGGCCGAGCTCCTTGCGGATGGCATCCATCTGCCGGTTCAGGAAGTACTCGCGCTGCTGCTTCTGGGCGCCGGAATCCACGTCCTCGCGGATGCGCTTGCGCAGCTGCAGTTCGGTGAGGCGCTCTTTCTGCAACCGGACCGCGAGCGTCAGCCGCTCGACCACGTCGAGGGTCTCGAGCAGGTCGATTTTCTGTTCGAGGCCCAGGTCGGGCGAGTAGCCGGCGGTATCAGCCAGGGCGCTGGCCCCCGTAATCGATCGCAGGAAGGCGCTGATGCGCCCATCGTCGCCGCGCAGTTGCAGGATCTCTTCGACCACGGCGCGGTACTCGTGCTCGAGGTCGTGGGTGAGGCTGGCCGGCGGCTCGACTTCGCGGGCCTCGTCCACGTCGACGCGCAGGCGCCCATCGCGGTCGGTGCTGGCGGCGCCGGGCACGGCGCGGTGCAGGCCCATCAGCGACACGGCGTAGCCGCGGCCGCCCGGGAGCTTCGCGCGCTCGGTGACTTCGGCGACGACGCCGACCTTGGCGTAGTCGCGGCCGCGCTTGGGCAGCAGCAGGACGTGGGAATCGGCACCGGCGTCGACCGAGAGGGTGACCGGCATGCCGGGGAACACCACCGTCTCGTCGAGGGAAATCAGCTTGTACGAAGTCATGTTTCGACGTTACGCTGATTACTTGAGCATGTCAACTATTGAGCGAGTGAACTATACTGGCGGGGATGTGCGCCAAGCCCAAGGACCCTCACGCGTGTGAAGCGTGGCAGCTCCTGGTGCAGTTTTCGTTCACGCAGCGCGCCAGCCTGCCGGCCATGGCCGCCGAATTGGAGTTGTCGCCCGCGCAGTGCCACCTGCTGAACCTGATCGAGCCGGGCCGGCCCATGCCAATGGGGCAGTTGGCCGGCGCCCTGGCCTGTGACGCCTCGAATGTGACCGGGTTGGTGGATCGCCTGGAGTCGCGGGGCTTGATTCAGCGCAGCCCTTCCGCCGAGGACCGGCGGGTCAAGGTGATCAGCCTGACGCCGATTGGCGCGCGTCTCCGCGCGGCGTTGATCCAGCGGATGACGGTTGCACCACCCACCCTGGCCCGGCTGTCGCCGGAAGAGCAGCAGGCGCTGGTGCGGCTGCTGCGACGCCTCGTTGAGTAGCGGGGGAGTCCTAGCGCTTCTCGCTTAGCGAGGCCATCACGCCTCGGCCGCGCGGCCGACCCTGGATCGACACGTAGTTGTAGACCATCTTGAATGTCGATCGACCGATCATCCTCACCCGCCCGGTGGACGTCATCTCGACCGGCAAGAGATGCCCATCAATCAGCGCGTATTGCCACGTGACATCGACGTCCCTGACCCAGAACGACGGGCTCTTCACCAACCGTCCTTCGAGCCGCGTGACCGAGCCGGTGGTGGGCGAGATGAACAGCGCGCCATTGACCACGCCGTCGGACTTGCGGGCCGCTTTCAGGACGATGCGCTGAAGTCCCTCGGGGGTGGTGCCGCCATCTTCGAAAGTGTAGTTTCTGGCTTCGAGCGGCGCTCGCAGCGGAAAGCCGCGCGCAATCAACTGTTGCTCGTTGACGAGCATCTTGCGCAGGATCTTATTGCGGACATACTCGTTGCCGCCTTCTGCAACCACTTCAACGTTCAAGCCAGTACCGGGACGCAACTCGGTCCACGCCTCGAGCCAGCCATGCCTGCTTGAACCGGCGACGCCGGCCTCGAGTCGGCGGAACGCTCGATACGCGGGCGGCGCGTTCGTATTGAATCGTGCTACCACTCGCTCGAATGCCGGTGTGGACGAGCCGGTCGCGGCGCCAAGTCCCAGGCTGCACAAGAACATGAGGCCCATGGCCAGTATGGGCACCGCCGAGTAACGTGTCTTCTTCACAAGGGAGGTGACTGCAGGTCCCGTACCGCTTCTTGCCGCGTCAGCGGGGCTGTGGCGTCCACCTGCCGTCTCTAGGCTGTCCATTACACACAATCGGTTGCCGCCTCAACCATTACGGCTCGAAACCGGCATGAAACCGGGTACGCCCCTTGCTTCTGTTGAGCTACGAGGCACACTGAAGTGAAAAAGATACAGCTCGCAACCGTCGCGTTGACCGCTACTGTCGCGCTAAGCGGAATGACCTTGGCCTGCTCGCGGGCAGAAGCCATCGAAGAGATCCCCGCGGGCACCGAAGTTACCGTTGTGACCGCAGACGGCGCCCTGGTCCGGGGCAAGATCGCCACCGTCAACCCCGAGGTCGTCGAGTTGACCGGCGAGCGGCCCAACACCACCACGCGCGTGGCGCGCAAGAGCATTACCGAGGTGAAGCGCGCGACTGCGGCCCCCGAGGAACCGGCGGCCGTCGCTCGTGTGCGCACCATCACGGTTCCCGATGGCACGGCCCTCGACGTGACCCTCGAATCGTCGCACGCCTCCGACACCAGCCGCACCGAAGAGGCGGTGCGCGGCACCCTCGACTCGCCGATCGTGATCGACGAGGTCACGGTGATTCCGAGCGGCAGCGTGCTGACCGGTCACGTGACCGGCGCCCAGGAATCGGGCAACGTCAAGGGCCGGGCCGAAATCGGCCTCCGGTTCGACCGAATCACCTTTCGCTCGGTCACCTACGACATCTCCACCAAGCCGCTTTACTGGGTGGCTGAGAGCAACAAGAAAGACGATGCCATCAAGATTGGCGTGGGCGCCGCGGCCGGCGCGGTGATCGGCGCGATCACCGGCGGCAAGAAGGGCGCGGCCATCGGCACGGCCGTAGGCGCCGGTGGTGGTACCGCCGTGGTGCTGGCCACCGACGGCGACGAGATCCGGCTCGCTTCGGGACGCAAGTTGAAAGTGTCACTGACAGATCCGCTGGTTATCCGCTCGCGATAACCCGCCTTCGCCGCGTTGCGGCTTCGGCGGGGCAAGCCCACCTTCTACGGGCGGAGGCCATTCACGGCCTCCGCCTCTCGCCCGCCTTCGCCCTCCAGGGCTACGGCGGGGTAAACCGCTCCGTGTCATCATTGGTGGCTGTGGCCATCACCATTCGACCTGCTCAGGCGCGCGACCTGCCGCCCTTGGCCGCATTATGACGCTCGAGTTGAACCGCTGATGCTGTCCCCCCTCGACGCCTATCGCGAGCGCGTTGCGGCCCGTCAGCTGGCGGCCGCGGCCCGCGACCGCACGCACGTGCGGCTGGGCAATGCCAAGGTCGCCATTGTTGTCGGCACGATGATCTACTGGGCGGTCACGGTGCAGGGCAGTCCCAGTTCGCTGCTGCTCAGCGCGGCGGCCGTCGCCTTTGTGGCCCTGCTGATCTGGCACGAGGTGGTGATGCGCGCGATGGCGCGCGCGCAGGCGGCGGTGCAGTTCTACACCGACGGCTTGGCGCGCCTCGAAGACCGCTGGATCGGAAAGGGCCAGGCCAGCGCCCGGTTCCGCGATGCCGATCATCCCTACAGCGACGACCTGGACGTATTCGGGGAGGGCAGCCTCTTCGAGTTGATCTCGAGCGCCCGCACGCCGGTTGGCGAACAACACCTGGCGGCGTGGCTGTCGGCGCCGGCGGCGCCGACGGTGATTCGCCAGCGCCAGGCGCGCGTCATGGCCCTGCGACCGCAGATCGACTTGCGGGAGCGCATCGCGACGGTGAACGCCGCGTCCGGCGGCCGCCGGCTGTTGCCGGAACGGCTGATCGAGTGGGCCGAAACCCCGGCGACGCTGCCACGCGCGGTCAGGCTGGTCGCGGTGGGGCTGTCGCTGGCGTTTGCGGCGGGTGTGGTCATCGTCGTCTACGGCGGCCCGGCGTGGCCGCTGATTCCCGTGACCCTCGCGAATCTCGGGATGCTGTGGTGGTTGATGAAGCCCGCGACGGCGGTCGTCGAAGGCTTGTCGTCGGCGGCCATGTCGGCGGGGCTGGACCTGCTGGCCCGGGTCGTCGCCGAGATTGAAGGCGCGACTCTCGAGGACCCCGAACTAATCGCGCTCGTGGCGCGCCTCAAGGGCGCATCCCCTTCGCAGGCGGCATCGCGCGGGCTTGCGCGGCTGGCGCGGGTCTCCGACTGGGTTGACTCGCGTCACAACGCGTTCGCGCGGCTGCTGGAAATTCCGGCGCTGTTCACGATTCAGGTTGGCTTCAGCGCCGAAGCGTGGAAGGCGCGTGACGGCGCGCGGCTTCGCGACTGGGTTGACGTGGTGGGCGAGGTCGAGGCGCTGCTCTCGTTCGCCGGCTATTCATACGAGCGTCCAGAGGACGTGTTCCCGGAAATCGTCGAGTCCGCGGCGCCCGCTGGCGAAGCCGTTTACGAAGCGGTCGGCCTGGCCCATCCGCTGATTCCACGGGCCGTGGCAGTGCGGAACAGCGTGTCGTTGGGCTCGAGCCCTCAGGTTCTCATCGTGAGCGGCTCCAACATGGCCGGCAAGAGCACGCTGATGCGGACCATTGGCCTGAACGCGGTGCTGGCGCTGGCCGGCGCGCCGGTGCGGGCAACGAGCCTGCGGCTGTCGCCGCTCGTGCTCGGCACCTGCCTGCGCCACACCGACTCGTTGCGCGAGGGCCGCTCGGGTTTCTTCACCGAAGTCTTGCGGATCCGGCAGATCTGCAACTTGCTGGATGGACCAGGGCGGGTGCTGTTCCTGTTCGACGAACTGCTGAGCGGCACCAACTCGAAAGACCGGCGGACCGCTGCCGAGGCACTGGTCCGCATGCTGGTCGGCCGCGGCGCCATCGGCGTGGTGACGACCCACGACCTGGCGCTGACCGAGATCGCGGCGATTCTGCCGGGCGAGCTGAAGAACGTGCACCTGCAGGATCACGTCGAGAGCGGGCAGATGCGGTTCGACTACAAGCTACGCGACGGCGTGATCACGCAGAGCAATGCCCTGGAGCTGATGCGAATGATTGGCCTGGATGTTTAGAAACCTGACAGGCCCCCGAACACTGACGGGGACGGCACTTCTTGACGGGGGCCCGATCTCCGACGGGGGGTCACCTCCCGACGGGTGGACACTTCCCGACGGGGTTACACCACCTGACGGGGCCGCTACTTGCCTAGTCGAGCGCATCGTGCAATCGGTCCAGCATCGGACCTAGTCGGCTGCAGACGTCGACCGTTGCTGAGCACTTCTTTCGGTCAAGGAAGTTGTTTCGAAAGCAGACCTCCATCTGGGTCTCTAGCTCGCCGTGGGAGCCGTAGGCGATCGAGACGTGATTCTGATACGCCGCCCGACGACGTTTCCGACGCCAGCCCTCGGCGATATTCGACGGAATCGAGACGGCTGCCCGCCGCATCTGCCGCGTGAGGTCGAACTCGATGCGCGGCATGGCCTTCGTATCGGCGATGACCGGGACATCGCCAGTATTAGGCTGCCATCACTGGTCAGCCTTTGCCGAGATCGGGTGTAGGATTCGGCAGGCCAATTGATAGGCGGACAAGACACACGGGATTCAAGGCGAGACGACGGCGTCAGTCGATGCAGGAGGTGAGCACCATGAGCATCCGATCAAAGAGATCAGCGTGAAGGCCCCTCTTTTCGCGAGCGCCGTCTTCATTGCCAGCGGATTGGCGCTGCCGAGTCTTGCGCAGACGCCGACTCCCGCGACGTCTCCTGATGATCGGTATGTTCTCGGTCCGGACTCATTGCCGCAGCCCGACGTGCCAGCGGGAAGCGTCTCCGAATTCACCCTGCCAGACTCCAGCACGTACCGAGGGTATTCGCATAAGTGGTGGTTGTACGTCCCCGCGCGGTACGACGGCAAGACGCCGCTCGCGCTGATGGTGTTCCAAGATGGCGGACGATTTGTCCAGCGCGACGGCATGTGGCGTGTGCCTGTCGTCCTGGACAACTTGATATCTAGGAATGAACTGCCACTCATGGCTGCGGTATTTGTAGACCCCGGGCAGCCGATCCGGCCTTCACAGCTCTCGAGCGAGCAGCGATCCTACGAATACGATACGTTGAGCGACCAATACGCGCGCTTCCTGATCGATGAGATCCTCCCAGAGGTCACCAGACACGTTCGAATTACGGACAATCCTGATGGCCGCGGAATCGCGGGGGGCAGCAGCGGTGGAATTTGCGCCTTCACCGTCGCCTGGCAACGACCGGATCAGTTCCGCAAGGTCTTTTCTGCGATTGGGAGTTTCGTCAATATTCGCGGTGGCGGCGCCTATCCTGACATCGTTCGGCAGAGCGCCATGAAGCCACTTCGCGTGTTCTTGCAGGACGGCATCAACGATGAGCTCGGCGGCCGGTTCAAGGGCCTGAACTGGCCCGAGGGAAACCGGGCGATGTCGGCTGCCTTGGCTGCCCGCGGGTACGACTACCAGTTGGTCATGGGTGAGGGCACGCACAGCGGTCGCCACGGCGCCGCGGTCTTTCCTGATGCCATGCGTTGGTTGTGGCGAGACTATCGCGCGCAGTGAAGTGGTTCGCCGGTTCACCTGTTCCGCACTGGGTGTGGCACGGCGTCTGCGCGAGTGGCCGCCAAACAACAAAATGGAGCCGACGCGCCTAGCCGTCCGCGCAATCCTGTCACCGTGGCGCGCGGTTCATTTTGAGCGTTGCCGGCGGATCCAGACCGAGTCCGGGACTTGTGCGTCGGAAGATCCAAGACCCAAGACCAACCTGGAAGGGGAGTGCTTATGCGAGTGTTGGCGTTACTCGGCGCGTGCATTCTGGCGGCTGTCAGCGGGGTGTCGGCCCAATCACCCACGCTGGCATCCCAGCGACCGCTCACGGTGAAGTTCGTCGAGACCACGGTATCGGAGGCCGTCGATTTCCTCGCCAGGCAGAGCAAAATTACCATTCGCTTTGACGACGAGGTTCCGGCAAGCGTCCGCGACGGGCGCTTGGAGCCCTCGCCAATGTCCCTGGTCAACGTACAGTTGGCTGCGGCACTGCAATCGATCGCCAACTCGAACGGCCTCGCATTCGAGGTGATAGACCCGACAACTGTCTTGATCCGGATCCGCGCACGAGAGCAGGGCGCTCCGATCAAACTGCTGCAGCCGATGAGCGGCGACTGCGGCGAGGTGAGGTGAAGGTGAGCGAAGACAGCGCGGATTCAGCAGGCGAGAACCCGTCGGGGAAGTGCCCCCGTCAAGTGGCGTTCCCCTGTCAAGGATTGCCACCCCGTCAAGTGGTGCGACCCCGTCTGTTGTGTCGGGAGTGGCAATGACGCGCACGTGGCCAGACGACTGGGAGACACGCAAGCGTGGCGATTCGTGCCACTTCTGCGCGGGCGTCTCGACTCACTCATTCCGCAGCGGTCGAACCAGCGAGGCGCTGCTCGAACGGAAGGGCATCGCGAAGGGGCATGCCGTCGTGGCCTTTCGTGGCCGGCACATCGCAGCCCTCACCGAGCTGACGGCCGGTGAGCTCGCTGACTATTGGGCAGACATTCACGACGTCGGGCGCATGATCGAGCGCGTGTTCAGCCCGTGCCACATGAACTACCTGCTGCTGGGCAACATCGTGCCCCATCTCCACGTTCACGTCGTGCCACGGTATTTGGATGACCCGGCACCGGGGCTCCCGCTGCCATGGGATCCCCGTGAAGTGCCCGCGGACGAGTATTCGAGGCAGTTCCGGGCGCTGACGGAGACGGCATCGCTTGACGGGGGCCCGACTTCTGACGGGGACGGCACTTCTTAACGGGGCTCCGATCTCTGACGGGAGGCACCTCCCGACGGCGTGCCGCTAGTCCAATGCATCGTGCAGGCGGACAAGCATCGTGCCGACGCGACCGCAAACGTCGACCATTGCTGCGCACTTCTTGCGGTCCAGGAAGTTGTTTCTGAAGCAGACCTCCATTTGCGTCTCCAACTCGCCGTGTGAGCCGTAGGCGATCGAGACGTGGTTCTGATACGCGGCCCGGCGGCGCTTTCGGCGCCAGCCTTCGGCAATGTTTGATGGAATCGAGATGGCCGCGCGACGCATCTGGCGCGTCAGGTCGAACTCGACGCGGGGCATGTTCTTCGTGTTGGCGATCACCAGGTCCACCAGTTGCATCGAGAGGTGCCAGACCTCCAGGTCGCGGAAGGATTCGATCTTGTCCATGCGACCGCATCAGCACCCCGCGAGCCAAGTGGGTTGTCTTGGGCCCGTCAAGAGGTGTGACCCCGTCAAGCAGTGTGCCCCGTCAAGAAGCGCCGCCCCATCAAGCAGTGCCGACCCCGTCCAGTAGTGCCGCCCCGTCACCATCTATAATTCAGCTGTGTCCTCCCGACTCCTTGCGGCGGCCCTAATCTTGTCTTGCGCCGCCACGGCGTTCGCCCAGTCCAGCCCCAAGGCCGGCATGCTCGAGCAGGAGGCGTGGGCGGCGCTTGATGCCGGCAAGGCGCAAGTGGCCGAACAGGCCTTTCGCGATGCGATTGCGCTCGATCCCAAGAACGCGCGTCTGCACATGGGACTTGGCACGGCCGCGTTTGTGCTTCGGCACGATACCGACGCCAGGGCGGCGCTCGAGCAGGCGCTGGTGCTCGCGCCCGGCCTGGTCCGCGCTCGCGCGCAGCTGGCCCAGGTCTTCAAGCGCCAGGGTGACCTGACCGAGGCGATCCGGCTCTACGAGATTGTCGCCACGGCAGCCCCCGACGACAACGGCGTACGTGACACGCTGGACCGCTGGAAGCGCGAGGCCGAACTGCACGACCGGATGCGCCTGACCGTCGGCGATTTCTTCACCGTGTCGTTCGAGGGCGCCGAAGACGCCGACATGGCCGCGCAGGCGCTCGAGTCGCTCAACCGCGCCTACTGGCGCATTTGCGAGCTGTTCGGCGCCTTCCCACCCAAGTCGGTGCCGGTCGTGCTCTACAGCGGCGAGCAGTTCCGCGACATCACCCGGTCGCCGCAGTGGGCGGCCGCCGCGTTCGACGGCACCATCCGGGTGCCCATGCGCGGCGCCGGCGAGAAGGGCGAGGATCTCGATCGGGTGCTGGCACACGAGTTCGCGCATGCCCTGATTCGATCGCTCGCCACGCGCGGGCTGCCGACGTGGCTGAACGAGGGCCTGGCCTCGGTGCTCGAAAGCGACAGCCTCGCGTGGGCCGAGACCCGCCTCGCCGAGGCCGGCCGCGTGCCCTCGCTGGCCGCGCTCTCGGGCCCGTTCAGCAAGCTAAGCGGCGCCGACGCCCAGGTCGCCTACGCGGCCAGCGCCGTCGCCGCGCGCCGGCTGCTGGACGAGGCCGGCGGCGTTGCCATCGCCACCCTGCTGCGCGACCTTGGCGCCGGCATCGACTTCGAAACCGCCTTCCTGCACCGCATTCAGCGTTCGCTCCCAGACTTCCAGGCGTCGC
This sequence comes from Acidobacteriota bacterium, assembly GCA_030697165.1. Classification (NCBI taxonomy): domain Bacteria; kingdom Pseudomonadati; phylum Acidobacteriota; species Acidobacteriota bacterium. Next base: position 266,693 of record JAUYQQ010000023.1, on the reverse strand, counting down.
TCACCCAGTGACCAGCGACGCCCACCTGGCCGTTCGCGTCGCCGGCGTCCGCAAGTCCTATGGACAGGTCGTGGCCGTGGATGAGGTCTCGTTCGAGGTGCAGCAAGGGGAGATCTTCGGGCTGATCGGGCCCAATGGCGCCGGCAAGACCACCACGCTCGAATGCGTCGAGGGATTGCGCAAGCCCGACCGCGGCACCATCTCGGTGCTCGGCCTCGATCCGGTGCGCGATGTCTATCGTCTGCAGGAGCGGATTGGCGTCCAGCTGCAGCAGGCCCACCTCCAGAAACGCATCAAGGTCTGGGAGGCGGCGCACCTGTGGGCGTCGCTCTACCGCAAGCCGGTCGCCGATGCCGATCGGCTGCTCGAGCAACTCGGTCTCGCCGAGAAACGTAACGCCTGGTTCATGACCTTGTCAGGCGGGCAGCAGCAACGCCTGTTCATCGCGCTCGCCCTCATCAACGACCCCGAGCTGGTGTTTCTCGACGAGCTGACCACCGGCCTTGATCCGCAGGCGCGCCGTGCCATCTGGGAACTGGTGCGGGGCATTCGGGCCCGCGGCAAGACCGTGTTCATGACCACCCACCTGATGGAGGAGGCCGAACGATTGTGCGACCGCGTGGCCATTCTCGAGCACGGCCGCATCATCGACGTCGACACCCCGGCGCGCCTCGTCGCCCGCCATTGCCCGGATCGCACCGTCGTCCTGGTCACCGACCATCCGCTGGCCGAGGAGCGCTTTCGCGCGTTGCCGCGGGTTGATGACGTGCAGCGGGTTGAGTCGCGGTTCACCCTTCGCGGCCATGGCGACGACTTCGTCACCGAGGTCATTCAATGCCTTGCCGAACACCAGGTGCGCGTCAGCGACTTCCGCACCGAATTGCCCAGCCTCGAGGACGTCTTCCTCAAGCTCACCGGCCACTCCATTCGGGATTGAGGGAAACCGATGCTGCGGGGACTGTTTCAACTGACTTGGCTCGAGATCAAGATCTTCATGCGCGAACCGCTGGGCGCGATTGGCACGATCCTGATGCCGGTGGCCATCTTCCTGATCATCGGCAGGTCAATGGGCCGCCGCACCGGCGGGTCGCTGTCGACGGGCGCCGCCGCGTTTCTGCAAACCGGCCTGCCGGTGATGGTGTCGGTGTTGATTGCCATCAGTGCGGTCGCCTCCCTCGTCACCATCATCTCGATCTATCGCGAGGGCGGTATTCTCAAGCGCCTGCGCGCCACGCCGCTGCGGCCGCAGACCATCCTGTCGGCGCACGTGCTCGCGAAATTGGCGTTCACCGCCACCACCATCGCCCTGCTCCTGCTGGCCGGCCGCCGCTTCTATCCAGTGGGCTTGAACGTGCCGGTGTTCAGCTTCGCACTGGCCGTGATCGTGAGCACGCTGTCGATTCTGTCGGTGGGCTTTGTGATCGCCAGCCTGGTCCGCACCGCCCGGTTTGCCCAGCCCGTGGCGGCTCTAATCTTCTACCCCATGCTCGCGATCTCCGGGCTGTTCGCTCCGATTGAGGCGATGCCGAGCGGGCTGCAAGTACTCGCGCGGCTGTTGCCCATGACCTACGTGGTCTCGCTGCTGAGCGGCATTTGGAACGGAGCCTCATGGTCGGCTCACCTCGGTGACCTGGCCGCCCTGGCCATCATCGCCGCCGTGTGCACGGCGGTGTCGGCCAGGGTGTTCAAGTGGGAATGAGGCTCACGCCGTGCCGAGCGAGCGGATGTCGTTCAGGATGCCCGCGGCCGTGACGTCGGCTCCTGCGCCCGGACCGCTGATTACCAGCGGCTCGCGCTGGTAGCGCCGCGAGTGGAACGTCACCAGGTTGCGCGTACCGCTGGCGGAACCCATCGGACTCGAGACGGGCACTTCCATGAGCCCCGCCGACACTGTTCGAGGCGTCGCCGACACCACGTATCGCAGCACGCGGCCCTTCGTTGCCAGCGCCACGGCGCGCGCCTGCCAGGCAGCATCCAGTTCAGGCATCCGCTCCAGGAACGTCTCGAGCGACAACGCGGCATAGGCCTTGGGCACCAGGTCGTCCGGCCTGGGCGCCTCGCCGCGGTAACCCAGCATGCGCGCCAGGATCAGGCCCTTGCGCGCCGCATCACGGCCCGACAGGTCATCACGCGGATCAGGCTCAGCGTACCCGCGGGCGACCGCTTCCCGTACCGCGGCTGAGAACGGCCGTCCCGCCGACACCTCCGACAGCACGAACATCAGCGTGCCGCTGACGCAGCCGTCAATACGCAGCACGCGATCGCCGGTTTCATCCAGCTTACGGAACGTGTCGATGATCGGCAGCCCGGCGCCGACCGTCGCTTCATAGCGCACGCGGCGTCCAGTTTGCGCCGGCACGGTGATCAGGCGGTCGTAGGCATCGAGCGAGCCGGCGAGCGGCTTCTTGTTGGCCAGGACGACGTCAAAACCGTGGCTGATTGCCGACTGCAGCAGCGCGCCGGTGTCGTCGCTGGTCACGTCAACCATCACCGGCCGCGACACCGCGTGGTTCGACAGCACCGACAGCGCCTCCGCCGCCGAGGCGCGGTGGCCGCCGAGCGTGGCCAGCAGTGCGCCGGCGTCCTTGTCGCGCGCCAGCCGCAGCAGGCGGGCCCGCGACAGGCCGCGCGAGTCGAACACGTAGCCCGATCGATCGAGCAGGCCGACAATGCGAACGTCGCGGTCGGCCGCGGTGGCGACCTGATCCGACAGCGCCCGTCCCACCCGCCCGAAGCCCAGCAGGACGACATCGATGTGCCGCTTCGTGATCGGCTGGCCGCCGCCAATCTTCGACAGCTGGAACGCGGCGTGCACCCGCCGCGCCGCCTCCGGCGCCTGGGCACTCGACACGACGAACGAGATGTTGCGCTCCGACGAACCTTGTGCGATCGCGACCACGTTGATGCCGCCGCTTTCGAGCGCGGCAAAGACCCGCGCCGAAATCCCGGGCGTGCCGACCATGCCCTCGCCGACGACCGCGACGACCGACATGTGAGGGCGGGCGCTGACCCCATCAATCAGGCCCTGCTCGAGTTCGTGCCTGAACGCCTGGCGCAGCCGTCGAACCGCGCGCTCGGCCTGTGACTCGGGGATCGTGAAGCCGATCGAGCTTTCAGACGACGCCTGGAAGATCGTCGACACCGACAGCCCCTCGGCGTCGACCGCCGCGAAGGTGCGAGCGGCAATGCCGTGCACGCCCACCATGCCCTTGCCGGCAACGGTGACGACGGCCTGCGCCGGCAGCATGGCCAGCGCCTTCACGGGGTAGGCCTTCAGGGCCTGCCGGGCCGACACTTCGGTGCCCGGCTGCTCCGGGTTGATGAACGACCGCACGTGCAGGGCAATCGTGGTGCTGGCAATCGGGATCAGCGCGCGTGGATGCAGCACCTTCGCGCCGTAGTGCGCCACCTCGGCCGCCTCGCGGTGGTGCAGCTGTGGAATGAGGCGGGCGTCGGGGACGAGGCGCGGGTCGGCGGTCAGGATGCCGGGGACGTCTTTCCACAACACCACCGTGCGGGCGCCGAGCGACCTGGCCAGCAGCGTGGCCGTCAGGTCGGAGCCGCCACGGCCGAGCGTCGTCAGGCTGCCATCCGCGGCGCGGCCGATGTATCCGGGGATGATTGCGACGGCGCCGGCGGCGGTCGCCGCGCCAATCGTCTTCCGCGCCCGAACCCGGGTCTCGTCCAGCTTCGGCGTTGCGCCGCCATGCTCATCGTCCGTGGCCACGACGTCGAGGGCGTCGATGAAGCGGGCACGGCGCTTGAGGCGGGTGACGCCCGCGACCAGTAGCCGCGCCGACAGCCGTTCGCCGCGCGAGACGAGGGCGTCTTGCAGTCGCGCATCGGGCCGGCCGAGCACCGCGACGGCCGCGCACAAGTCCTCGTACTCACGCGCCAAGGTATCGATCGTGCTGTTGAGGGCAGTGAGGGCAGCGCCGGGCCCCAGCACCGCGCGGGCCACCTGGCGATGCTGCTTGCGAAAGACGCGCGCCGCGCCGGGCGTGGCCTGCAGCAGCAGATCGGTGACGCCGGCCAGGGCCGACGCCACGACCACGAGGGGGCCGCGGTGCGTGGCGATTTGCCGCGCGGCCTTCTGGATGGCGCGTCCATCCGCCAGCGACGCGCCGCCGAACTTCCAGACTTCGAGTGTCATTTCCATTCCTCATTAACGTCCCACCTTCGCCAAGGCTCCGGTGGACAAGCAAAAGGGCCATCACCCCTGCGGATGATGGCCCTTGTCTTCAGGTCCTTGGTGAACGGCAGCTCACCTCATCCGCTGGAGTGGTCTCCAGTCGTGATCGTGGTGCGCGTAATCGTGGGACGGGCAGCAGCGCTGTGCATGAGCTGCCATAGACTATCACCATGGTTGCGCAACTAGTGATTGCCGTTCCGTGCAGCCGGCCACCGCGATGAACAAGAACGTCCTGGCCCCGAAGCTGCCCACCCCAGGGACGCCGCCCGGCATCCAGTCCTCGGTCCGCCTTCCCGACGACGTCGTCGCTGACCAGATCAGCCGGCTGAGGCTGCTGGCCCTGGTGAGCGGTGGCATGTGGCTGATGGGCCTGGCCATGGACGGCGTCCTCTACCCCCTGACCATGGGCACCTCGGTCAACCAGCCGTCCCTCTGGGTCGAAGCCGGGGCGGTGGTGTTTGCCGCTTCCGTCTACCTGCACACTCGTCACTCGCGCCGGTCGGATCGGGCGAAGACCGATTCGGGGCTCATCCTCATGATGCTCAACTCGGCCGGCATCGCGATGCTGGAAACCTGGGCCCGCGATCCCACACATAGCGAGCTTGCCCACTTGTCGTGGATTCCCATCGCGATCCTGCTGTCGGCCATGGTGCTGCCCGGCCGGCCGCGCCCCATGCTGTTGGCGGCCCTGGCGTCGGCGTCGATGGGGCCGATCGGCGTGTGGTTTGCGCACCTGCGCGGCGTCGACGTGCCCGGTGTGATCGACACGCTGGTGATGGCGATGCCGAACTACAGCTGCGCCATCGCCTCGGTGTTACCGTCGCAGATGTTCCAGAAGATGGGGCGGCGCATCAGCGAAGCCCGCGAGCTGGGCGCCTACGAATTAATCGATCAGCTGGGCGAGGGCGGTATGGGCGCGGTCTGGCGCGCGCGCCATCGGCTGCTGGCGCGCGACGCCGCGATCAAATTGATCAAGGTCGACAAGCTGGGCGACACCGCGTCGGCCTGTCAGACGCAATTGCGGCGGTTCGAGCGCGAGGCCCAGGCCACGGCTGCGCTCAGCTCGCCGTACTCGATCCGGCTGTTCGATTTCGGCGCCACCGACAATGGCAGCTTCTACTACGTGATGGAGCTGCTGTCAGGACGCGACCTCGAGTCGCTGGTGCGCGAGTTCGGTCCCTTGCCGCCGGCGAGGGCCATGTTCCTGCTGCAGCAGGTGTGTCACTCGCTGGCCGAGGCGCACGATCGCGGTCTCGTGCACCGTGACGTGAAGCCGGCCAACATCTTCCTCTGCCGCATGGGGCGTGACTTCGACTTCGTGAAGGTGCTGGACTTCGGGTTGGTGCAGACGCGCAAGAGCGACCCGGCGACCGCCGTCACCGAAACCCTGGCCACCGCGCAGACGCTGATCGGCACGCCCGCCTATATGGCGCCGGAAGTGATCCTGGGCCGCGATGACGTTGATCGGCGCGCCGACGTGTATGCGATTGGTTGCGTGGCGTTCTACCTGCTGACCGGAACCCGGGTCTTCCAGGACGGCACCCAGATGCAGGCGCTGATCGATCACGTGCATGCGGCGCCGGTGGCGCCGTCCACGCGCGTGCCCGGCGGGCTGCCGCGCGAGGTCGATGAACTGGTGCTGAAGTGCCTTCGCAAGGACCCCGCCGACCGGCCGACGGATGCAGGTGAGCTACTGGCAGCTATTGGGGCGCACCACCTGGCCAAGGGTTGGTCCAACGATCATGCGCGCGCCTGGTGGCAGGCCCGCTTGCCCGAGCTGTCGGGCCCGCTGGCTGTGGGCGCCTGACCGGCCGGCCCCGTTCCGCTCGCGTGCCGGCGGCCACTGGATGTCGGTCATCGTGGGCTACAATAGCCACAGGTCCGGGGCGTGGCTCAGCTTGGTAGAGCGTCCGCTTTGGGAGCGGAATGTCGCTGGTTCGAATCCAGTCGCCCCGACCACTTTCAACTGCAACTGCAGCTGCAACTGCAACTGCAACTTTCAACTTCAACTACCAACTTTCAACTCTTCAACTTTCAACTTATCTGGCCAGTCGCACCATGTGGTCGAAAGCCGGGTCAGTGGCTTCGCCGAGCGCCCGCTTGGCGATGTACTCGCCCAGCACCGGCCCGTGCTTGAAGCCGTGCCCCGATCCACCGCCGGCAATCAACACGTTGTCGTAGTCGGGATGCCGGTCGATGATGAAATGCTCGTCCGCGGTGTTCTCCAGCTGGCAGACACGCGTTTCGATCACCGGCTGATCCTTCAGCGCAGGAAAGCGCAACGCGAGGTAGGCGCGGGCGCGGCGCACCTCGTGGGGCGTGACGATGCGCTCGTCGGTGTCGGGATCGAACGACGTCGAGCCGGAGGTGGCGCAGACCTTGAAGCCGCGCTCGTCGATGTTCGAGAAGCCGTAGCAGCGCTCTTCAGAGTAGTTGGGGAAGTTCGGGAAGTTGAACCGGGTGTCGCCGGCCGGCGTGCCGAAGTACAGGACGTCGCGGCCGGGCACCTGGATCCTCTTGCCGAGCAGTGCCGGGAACAGCCGCGGCAGCCACGGCCCGCACGCGAACACGAACTGTTGCGCGGCCACGCGGTCGCCGTTTCCGGTCTGCAGATCGATCAAGCGCCGCCCCTCACCGCGGCCGGGGGTGGCGCGGGCAATAGTTACCGTGCCGCCCTTGCGCTTGAACGCGGCCGCCACCGCGAGAATCGCCTGCTTGGCGCGCAGCACGGCCGCGCCGGGTTCGAGCAAGCCAACGCCCATGCCGTCAGGATTCATCTGCGGATACCGCTTCCGCATGTCGTCCTCGGTCATCGCCTCGGTCTTGACGCCGATCTTCGCCAGCGTGGCCTGCGTGGCCCTGGCACTGGGCGTCCAGTCGGGCAGCAACTGCAGACGGCCGGTCTCCATCATCAGCGGCACGCCGAACTCTTCCTGGCGTGCCTTCCACGCCGTGAAGGCGGCGAGCGCCGAGCGCGAGTACAGCTCGCGGTCGCCGTAGCCGCAGCGAATCTGCCGGGTTTCATCCCCCGAGGTCGCGCGCGAGTTGCCCGGGCCGTAGGCGTCGAGCAACGTCACCGTGTGGCCCATCTCGCGCAGGTGGAGGGCAGTCCAGGCGCCAAACGCCCCGCCGCCGACGACCACGATCGACGAACGCGGCGTGGTTTGCGTCGTGGCAGAGAGGGCAGAGGCCTTGAGGCCGAGCGCCGAGGCGCCCAGTGGCACTCCGGCGGCCTTGATGAAGGTGCGTCTGTTCATGGTGTTATTTCGCCTTGGTGAAGGGGCCCGGCTCGAAGAGCACCCACGTGCCCGGGTCGATCACGACCGCCGCGGGTTCGGTCGCGGCGTCGAAGCGCATGGTGGCACGTTTGGCCGTCATCGCCACGCGCTCAATCCGGGGCAGCCCGCCGGGTACGGCGGTGAGGCCGACGTCCACATTGAGGCGGAATGCGTCGGCGGCCTGCGACTGGGTCAAGGTCACCTCGACCTGCCTGGCCGCTGCGTCGTAGCGCCACGTGCCCTCGAGCCTGGGGAGGCCCGGCCGCGTCAGCCACTGCATGAAGAACCAGTCGAGGTCCTTCCCCGAGACCTGTTCGAACACGGCCTGCAGATCGGCCGTGGACGCATTCAGGTCCTGGTAGCGCCGGTAGTACTCGCGGATGGCCGTCCAGAAGTGTTCGGTGCCCACTTCGGCCCGCAGCATGTGCAGCACCCATGCGCCCTTCTGGTAGATCAGGCCGCTCAGCACGCGCGTCATATCGTCGAGGTTGCGGTGGACGATCGGCGCCTCGGGCAGTTTCTGGGTCAGGGTGAACACCTGGTCGCGGCTTCGCTTCAGGCCCTCCACGAACGCGTCGCGTCCTTCGTCGTGCTCGGTGAACAACAGCGCGAAGTAGGTGGCGAAGCCTTCACTGAGCCACACATCATCCCAGTCGCGCTCGGTCACCGCGTTGCCGAACCACTGGTGCGCAATCTCGTGGACGACCGGTCCGCGGCCAGCCGCCACGTCCTTCTCGCCGTAGAAGATCGCGCTAGCCAGTTCCATGCCGCCACTGATGCCCACCGCCTGCACGTTCGCCAGTTTCTCGTACGAGTAGGGGCCGACGCGATCGATAAAGAACGTGAGCGCGCGCTTCGATAGATCTTCGAACAGCGCGATGCCGCCATCGCGGTTTTGCGGGAACACCCACGTCTGCAGGGGAATGCCCCTGACGGTACCGGCGTGATGGGAGGAAAAGCGCGCCACCCCGAGCGCGTGTAACCACGAGGCGATCGGCACCGTCTGCCTCCAGTGCGTCCGCCGCTGGTTGCCAGGGAGGTCGATCTCCTCCACCAGCAGGCCGTTCGACACCACCTGGTAGTGGTTGGGCGCCGTGACGATGAACTCGCCGGTCGCCTTGTCGTAGGGGTGATCGATCGCCGGCAGCCACTGGCGCGCGTTGTTGGGCCAGCTGTCGCTGAACATGGCGCGCTCGCCGTGGATGTTCGGCCCGATGTGAATCCCCGCGCCGGGGACCCCCGAATAGGCGACGGTGAAGCTGAACTCCTGGCCGGCGCGCGCCGCCGCCGGCAGCGCCACCCGCAGGCGGTGGGTGTCGTGGGTGAAGGGCAGGGGCGGGTTGGGCGGGTTAGGCGGGTCGGGCAGGTCGGGCGGGTTGGGCTGGTGTGTCACCGACTGCACCGTCATGCCCTTGCCATCGGCCGCCGACGTGAGGTCGAGCACGACCTCGCGCACATCGTCGGCCACGAACTTCACGGTCACGGTTGCGCGGCCGACGATTTCGTCGCTGGCGTCGCCGAGCGAGAGGCGGAAGACGTAGTGAAGCACATCGACACCGGCTTGCCGCGGATATGTGTCGGCGGCGGCCAGGGCGGGCAGCAGGAGGACGGCGGCGATCAGGGTGCGCATGAAGCGGCGATTATCGGGGGACTTGACAGTAATCATTACATCGAAATACATTGATTATGTCTTGGCCGTGACGGCCAGGACGGTTATCGAGAGTGGCTGAGGGACCGGGCCCGCAGACGCCACAGCAACCTGGCTGCAAGCGCCGTGGTGCTAACTCCCGCCCCTGACGGGGAGAGATACGGGTCACATGACGCCGCCCTCGGCCATCCATCACATGCTCGCCATCCTGGCGGGCGACTCGGTCTCGACCGGCGGCGACGCGGCCGTGGCGGGGCTTATTGCCGGCCTGGGTTGGGGCGGCCTGACGCCCGACCCGCTCGATGGTCGCCGCGACCGGGAATCGCCACCCCGGTTTGTTCGCCTGACGTTTCCGGGCATCCCGCCGACCGACGTTTTCATCGTTGACGTGGCGACCGCCGCGGGACTGCGCGTCGAATCCCTCGCCCAGGGCTCGGCGGGCTCGCCTCGGTGGCTGCTGATCGCCCCGCAATCACCTGCTGAACTTACGTCCGCGGTGGCGCGCCTGCGCGCCGTCCACCGTATTCACGCCGTGCCCTTTCGAACCGTAGAGGATTAGTCGTTATGAACTTTGCCACTCGTGCCATTCATGCCGCTCAACCCAGCGATCCCGCGACCGGGGCGCTGATTGCGCCGATCTACCAGACCTCGACCTTCGAGCAGGAGAGTCCGGGCGTCAACCGCGGATACGACTACGCGCGCACCAACAACCCCACGCGCCAGCGGCTGGAGGCGGTGCTGGCCGAACTGGAAGGCGTCGAGCACGGCGCGGTGTTTGCCTCGGGGCTGGCGGCTGAGCATGCCGTGCTTCAGGCGTACTTGCGGCCGCACGATGAAGTGATTGTCCCGGTCGATGTCTACGGCGGCACCTATCGGTTGTTGAACCGAGTCTTCGCGGGATTCCACCTCCGCGTCACCCCGGTCGATACCACCAACCTCGCGGCCGTGGCCGCGGCCATCACCACGGCGACCCGGCTGGTGTGGCTGGAAACACCGACCAACCCGCGTCTGCTGGTCTCCGACATTCGGGCGATCGCGGACCTCGCCCATGCGAAGGGCGCCCTGGTGGTCGTTGATAACACTTTCGCGACTCCCGTATTCCAGCAACCCTTCACCCTCGGCGCCGATCTCGTCGTCCACAGCGTCACCAAGTACCTGGCGGGCCATTCCGACCTGATCCAGGGCGCCGTGCTGGCGCGCGATGCCGCCGTGTTCGAGCCGGTCAAGTTCCTGCAGAACGCGATCGGCGCGGTCCCCGCGCCTCTCGACTGCTGGTTGACCCTGCGCGGGCTGAAGACCCTCGAGTTGCGGGTGCAACGCCATGCCGAGAATGCCGGGCGAATTGCCGCGGCGCTGGGCGCTCACCCGGCCGTATCGCGCGTCTACTATCCAGGTCTGCCGTCGCATCCCGGTCACGCCGTGGCGAGACGACAGATGACCGGCTTCGGCGGCATGCTGTCGTTCGAGCTGGCGGGGACCGTGGCGGACGTGACGGCGTTCGTGTCGAACCGCCGGCTGTTCACGCTGGGGGAGAGCCTCGGGGGCGTGCGATCGCTCATCTGCCATCCCGCGCGGATGACGCACGCGTCGATTCCGCCCGAGCAACGCGCCGCGCTCGGCTTGTCGGACACGTTGATCCGGTTGTCACCAGGGATTGAACACGCGGATGATCTGATCGACGATCTCGTCAGCGGTCTTGATGGCCCGGCTGCGAATGCGTCACACGGAACCACGGAAGCACTGAAACGTCAGGAATGTATCGTCAGCTAAGAGGAAAGGCGTGTTCCGTGTTTCGGTGCTTCCGTGCAGCGCATTCGAACACGCGTAGTAAGCTGTGCCCCGAGGAATGGCGAAATACTTCGTCACGGGCGCAACCGGCTTCATCGGCGGGGAAATCGTCAAGCAGCTGATCGGGCGCGGCCACAAGGTCGTGGCGCTGGTCCGTTCCCCGCACAAGGCCGGCATGCTGAAGGCCCTCGGCGTCGAAATGCATGCCGGCGACATCACCGATCGCGAAACCCTGCGCGCGCCCATGCAGGGCGTCGATGGCGTGTTTCATGTCGCGGCCTGGTACAAGGTCGGCGTGCACGAGCCGCTGGCCGATCGCATCAACGTCGATGGCACGCGCAACGTCCTCAAGACCATGCGCACGCTCGAGATTCCGCGCGGGGTGTATACCAGCACCGTGGCGGTGTTCTCGAACACCCGGGGCGTCGTCCCCGACGAGACCTATCGCTATGACGGCGCGCACCTGAGCCAGTACGACCGCACGAAGTGGATTGCCCATTACCGCGTCGCGTTGCCCAAGATCCAGGAGGGGTTACCGCTGACGATCGTCATGCCAGGTCTGGTCTATGGCCCGGGTGATACCAGCGGCATGCACACCGCGTTGGTCGACCTGTTGCGCGGCCGCCTGCCGATGACGCCGGCCCGCACCGCCTTCTGCTGGGCGCACGTGGAAGACACGGCGCGCGGCCACATTCTCGCCATGGAGAAGGGCGTCCCGGGCGAAACCTACCTCATCACCGGCCCCCGCCACACGTTCGAGCATGCGTTTGATGTTGCGGCGAAGATCGGGAAGGTACGAGCCCCGTTGATGCATCCCGGGCCGCGAACCATGCGCAGCGCCGCCGCCCTGATGAGCCTGGCCGGACGGTTCGCGACCCTGCCGACGGCGTTGCAACCCGAGTCGCTGCGCGTGCTGGCCGGCACGACCTACCTGGGCGCCAACGACAAGGCGGTACGTGACCTCGGCTTCACGGCCCGTCCAATCGAGGAAGGCCTGGCGCAGACCATCGAACACGAACTGCGTGTTATCGGGCGGGGGTGAGCCAGCGGCGCAAATCGCGGAAGGCGCGGGCCCGGTGCGAAACGGCGGCCTTCTCGCTGATGGTCATCTCTGCGGTAGTTCGGCCGAGAGGCAGGTAAAGAAAGATGGGGTCGTAGCCAAAGCCGTGCTCGCCCCGCGGGGCCTCGGCCACGGTGCCCTCGATGACCGTTTCGGTTTCGAACAGGATCTCCTGTCCCCTGGCCACGGCCAGCGCCGTCACGAACCGGGCAGGCGACGACCGGCCGGCCAGCCTGCGAAAAATCTCCGCGAAGCGCGCATCGTAAGTCGCGGCAGGTCCCAGGAAGCGCGCGGACTGCACGCCGGGTTCGCCACCGAGGGCGTCCACTTCGAAGCCGGAATCTTCCGCGACCGTAACGAGGTTCGTGGCGGCGGCGTACGCCAGCGCTTTGATGCGAGCGTTCTCCCAGAACGTGGTGCCGGTCTCTTCCGGCTCGGGTACTGAGGCGAGGTCGGCCAGCGTCACCAACTCAACCGAACCGTCGTCCATCAACGGACGAATCTCTTTCAGCTTGTTCGGGTTGGTGGTGGCAACCAGGAGCTTGCCCCGCCATAGCGCCGGATTGGCTCGTGGCGCGACGGCGGGCTTCATCGGCCGAGAATCGGCCCGACGATCTCGCGCTGCTTGGCGACGAGGTCGTTGATGCCCTTGTCGGCGAGCGCCAGCAGGCCCGTGAGCGCGTCGGTGCCAAAGGGCTCGGCCTCGGCCGTCCCCTGGATCTCGATGAACCGGCCGTCGCTGGTCTTGACGATGTTCATGTCGACGTCGGCCTTCGAGTCTTCTTCGTAGGCCAGGTCGAGCAGCGGCATGCCGCCGACAATGCCGACGCTCGTGGCGGCGACGTAATCCGACACCGGAATGGCGCGTAGCGCGTCCTTGTTCTTGAGCTTGCCGAGCGCCAGCACCAGCGCGACGAAGGCGCCGGTGATCGACGCGCAGCGGGTGCCGCCGTCGGCCTGGATGACGTCGCAGTCGAGCCAGATGGTCCGTTCGCCAAGCTGCTCGAGCTTGATCACCGAGCGCAGCGACCGGCCGATCAGCCGCTGGATCTCCATGGTGCGGCCGCCGACCTTGCCGGCCGTGGCCTCGCGACCCGAGCGGGTGTTGGTGGCGCGCGGCAGCATGCCGTACTCGGCCGTGACCCAGCCCTTGCCGGCGCCGCGCAGGAACGGCGGCACCTTGTCTTCGATGCTGGCCGTGCAGATCACGCGCGTGAAGCCGACCTCGATCAGCACCGAGCCTTCCGCGTGAATCGAGAAATTTGGCGTGATGGTGGTGGGGCGCAGTTCGCCGGGAGCGCGATCGTTCAAGCGGGTCATTGGGGACTCGGGGGTGTTGGTGTGGACGTGGGCGGCAAAAGCAACCCCTCATTCTTCCGCAGCGGGCGGCGCAAGTCCACATGTCCCGCGAGCGTGTCGACTTCCTGTCCGCCGATCAGGATCTGCACTTCCTGCAGGTTCGGCAGGTTGGTCAGCAGCGCGTTGACGATGGTGTAAACGGTCATCAGCTCCTGGTGGGAGCCGCCGGGGTGCGCGGTCCTGATGACGGGGTCGAGGTCCACGAACGCCTCGTTGCGCGCGGAGATGAACACCCCGCGCAGCGTCGCGCCTTTCGGGATCGTGGACAGCAGCGGCGCAGCCGGCTCGGCCGACAGCTGCGCCTCGAGGATCGAGCGCGCCTGGGCGACCGCGCCCACGGCCAGCGGCACGTCGCGCTCGGCCGCGACCAGCCGCAGGCCGTCTTCCGCCGCGAAATACAGCGTGGCCTTGATGCGCGGCACGGCCGGATCGTCCAACGCCGACGCCGCCGTGACCGGCGCGTCGACGGCCGCGCCGGGCGCCGGCGTGTTCAGGACGCGGGTCAATCCGCCAATGACGGCCCAGGCGAAGAGCAGCGCAGCGGCGATGCCGCCGATGATGGCCGCCCACTGCCCGGTCGTCAGCTTCCGCGGCAGCTTAATGTTCAAGGAACCCGCGGAACTTGATGAGGGCGTCAAGCAGGGCCTGCGCCACCTGGTCCTGGTAGCTGCCGCTGGCGAGCTGGGTTTCCTGCTCGGCGTTGGAGAGGTATCCGATCTCGACGAGCGCGGCCGGCATGTTGGCGCCGACCAGCACCCGGAACGGCGCCTGTTGCACGGCCCGTGGGCTCATCTCGACGCGGCCCGCGAGGGCCTGTTCGACGAAGCCGGCAAGGGCCGCTGACTGTTCGAGGTAGCGGGCCTGCGCGGTCTCCCAGAGGATCAGGTCGATCTCGCGCGAGCCGCCGCCGAGCGCCGGCAGGGTGGTGGCCTGGTCGCCGGCCCGCTTGCGGGCCTCGGCATCGGCGCGCTCCACCGTCAGGAAATAGACCTCCGCGCCCTTGACCGCCGGCCGCACCGCCGAGTTGGCGTGGATGCTGAGAAAGACGTCGGCCTGGTGGTTATTGGCAAACGCCGAGCGGTCATCGAGCGACACCGTGCGATCATCCTCGCGCGTCAGGAAGACCTTGGCGCCCAGCCGGCTTTCAATCAGGGTGCGCAGCCGGCGCGCCACCGATAGCGTCACGTCCTTTTCGAGCGTGCCCTTCGCGCCTTGCGTGCCGAGTTCGTCGCCGCCGTGGCCTGGATCGATCACCACTGTGCGCAGGCCGGTGGACGGCGCCTGCGACGGAATGACCAGCCGCGCATCCGGCGGCGGCACGGCCGGCGCCGCGGGCGCATCAGTGGTGGCGGCCGGCAGCAAGTCGACGGTGAGGCGGCCCGACCCGGCGTCGGCCTGCGACGTGGTGACGCGGTACGACGCGTAGCGCGGCCCGGTCGTCAGCACCACCGTGTTGGGCGTGTCGCCGGCGGTCAGCCCGGTCAGGAAGGTTTGCGGCGGCAGCGAGGGCAGCGCCAGGTCGAGCACGTCAGCCTCGAACTGCACCACCAGCCGGTCCGCCTGCGCCGTGACGCGGGCCTCGGTGTTCGGCGTGACCTCGAAGGTCACGGCCGCGTTGGTGGTGCCGGCATCGACGCGTGCGACCACGCGCGGCACCCGCACGTCGCCGACGATCAGCAGGCGCGCGGCCCGCCGCAGGTCGAGCCGCGTATCGAGGAGCAGCGACAGCGCCCGCGGCAGAAACTCCGCCGGCACGAACCAGCGATTGTCGCGCCTGACCGGCGGCGACGGCAGGTTGACCAGCCGGCCGCCGACCGAGACCACGTTCTGATCGACGGTCAGCACAATCGACCGGCCGCGCAGCGAGATGGTGAGGCCGCCGGCCAGCCGATCCTCGCGCGCGGTCGTGCCAAACGCGGTGTTGATGTCGTCAACCGCGACGTAGTCAAGATTGTTGATGGCGGTGAGTGGCAGGGGCTTGCGCCCCTCGCGCGACAGCACGGTCAGCGACGGCGTCTGGGCCGCCGCGGCGAGCGACAGCGCCAGCACCGCCACGACGGCGGTCCACCGCAGGTGGGTGACAGTCAAGGAAGCAATGATAACGCGAGGTCAGGGCGGTTTCAGCGAAAGCCGCCGAGGGCCGGGCTAGATTCCGAGGCGTCGGAAGTTATCGCGGATCGCCCGGTAGCACTCGCACGACATCCGTTCGAGCTTCTTGCGGTCGAGGACGGTAATGCGCCCGTACCGGCTCGAGATTGCGCCAGCCTTCTGGAGCACGCCCATGACCACCGTGACGCTGGGCCGGTTGGTGCCAAGCATGATGGCGAGGAACTCCTGCTTGAGCAGGAACTCGTCACCCTCGACGCGGTCGTGGGTCTGCAGCAGCCAGCGGCTGCAGCGCTGCTCGAGTCGGTGCAGCGCGTTGCACGCCGTGCACTGCATGATCTGCAGGATGTGGGCCTGGGCGTAGCGCGCCACCAGATCGCGGAAGGGGCCTGGCTCGGTGGTGTAGTCCAGGAAGCGGGCGGCGGGCATGGCCGGCAGCCGGCCGTCGGGGACCTGTTGCAGTGTCCGGCCGGTACCGACCGCGTCGCCAAGAAACACCCCCACGCCCAGCATGCCCTCGATCCCGACGGTGGCAACCTCCACCAGTTCGCCGTCGCGCATCTGGTTGGTCACCGAGTACACGCCGCCGTTCGGGAAGTACACCTGGCGTGAGACGACCCCGCTTTCGAAGAGCGCCGCGCCGAGCACCACGTCGACGATGGTGAGGTCCTTCGCGACGCGGGCGTAGAGCTCGGCCGGCAGCTTTAAAAGGATCTTGTTTTTAAGCGGTGTTCCATCCGGTAGAAGCCGGGTGGCCGGACTCCGAGTGTTGCGCATGGTGTCTCCTCTAGCGAACCCGACGAAGAACTGTCGAGAGCTTCGATGAGACTGTGAACCCAGCGGGATGCGGAGGGCAGCTCAGGAAAGCGGACGCAGCCGGAGGTTAGCACCCCGCGTGCATCCATTGAGTACCTTACCCTACATTGTACGTTACGCTATATTCATTCCCAGGCTGCCACCGCGTTTGTTGCGATGCGGGGGCGGCCTCCGAATCTCGCCGGCGTAAAGTAGCCCGAAGAGGAGGCAGACGTGTCGCTGCATTTCTCACTCGAACAGATGACGCGGTTACGCGAAGCGACCCGCCTGCTGGCCACCCGGGCCGCTGACCTCGAACACGGCCTGCAATCGCTGCTGGCCAGTGTCGAGCTGGATATGCGCGACGGTTCAGACGAGCCGAGTGCCAGGCGGACCGGGGCCGTGCGCCTGGCCCGGCAGCTGTGCCTTGATGCGAGGGAGCAGCAAATCGCGCTCGAGCAGGTGATCGTTGACCTGGGTGCGGACCTGCCCGCGGATCGCCCGCGTTCGCCGGTGGTGCTGGTGGCCGACGGCTATCCCGAACATCGCGAGTGGTTGTTGAACCTGTTGAACGAAGCCGGCTTCCTGGTGCGAACGGTGACGAACGGGCTCGAGGCGGTGATCGCGGCCCACCAGCTGCGGCCGGCGGTCATCCTGATGGACATCGGCCTGCCGGTGCTTGACGGGATCGAGGCCACGCGCTTGATCAAGGCGATTGATGAACTCCGCGCCGCCCGGGTGATCGCCTTGAGCCCGGAGCCCGTCGATCGCCCCTCGTTCAATTCCGAGTTGTTCGCGGCCATTCTGCCCAAGCCCTCGACGCCAGACCAGGTGCTCGCGACCGTGCAGCGCTGGGTGCACGAACCGTCCGCCCCGCCGGACGGACCCGCGCACGAAAGGCCCTGACGGGTTGCCCGGCCTGACGGGAGGGCAACTCTTGACGGGAGGACAACTTTGTCGGGGGGCACTCCTTGTCGGGAGGGCGCTCCATGATGACCGCGTCGCATCGCGCGTAGGTAGTCGCAGCTGACGAAGCGTGCCTCGGGAGTTTCCACCTGGCCGGCGGTGTCAGGCCGCTGCGGTACCGCGAACCGTAATCGCAGCGCGACACGCTCTCGATCATCGATGCGCCCTGGTGGCTCACGGCCGGTGTCAATCGGCATCTGTCGGATCCGGGTTAGCAAATCCGATAAGGGTTGTCCTCCCGACAAGGGTAATCTTCCCGACAAGAGTTATCCTCCCGACGAGAAGTCCCTTCCGGCAAGTCTCGCCTTCCCGACAGGTGCGTAGGTTCTTTGGCAGGATGCCTCTGTTTTTCCTATTGAGGCGATAAGAACACATTTGGTTGCGTGAAATCCGACCCTGTGTGAAACTTCGCACATGAACTGGACCTCCAGAGGAATATTCCCCACTGTCGCCCTCGTGTGGATCGTCGCGACTGGCGTCAGTGTGTGGGCCCAGGCCCCGGCCCCGGCGGGCCCGGCCGCCGTACCGGCCGAGGCCAGGAAAATGAAGGCGGCGTTCGCTTCGTCACCGGCGGCCATTGCGGCAGGCAAGGTGCTCTACACGAAGTACTGTCGCTTCTGCCACGGCAACACCGGCGCGGGCGACAGCACCATGGCGCCCAAGAACATGAAGCCGTCGAACCTGACCGACACCACCTGGACCCGCGGCTCGAGCGAAGGCGAGATGTTCTGGGTCATCCAGAACGGCGCCCCGCCCGAGTACGACATGAAGGGCCTCAAGGGCAAGATTACCGACGCCGACACCTGGAACCTCGTCCACTACGTCCGCAGCCTCGGTGGTGTTCCCAAGTCGTAAGACCGCCCCTTTGCCGGGGCATCGGGCAGGCGGCGCGTGGCCCTATGTGGCGCTCGCGTGCCTGTTCCTGGTCACCCTGGTGACGGCGGCGTGCGAATTTGCCAGTCCTGGCCGGCCGTCCGGCATGTCCGATCGTTCGCGATGGGGCACGTCGGCCGTGTTCACGCCTGCGCACGCCACGCCGGGCGAGGCGATCGCCGCGTTTTTCGATCGGCGGCCTGCCAACGTCGAACAGCCGTTCGACTTCTCACACCAGATCCACCTCTCCAAGGGCGCGGTCTGCACCGACTGCCACACTGGCGTCGAGCAGGGTCCGCGCGCCGGCTTGCCGAGCGTCAACACCTGCATGATCTGCCACTCGCAGATCGCCACCGAGCGGCCGTTGATCCAGCAGCTCACCAGGCTGCAGGAGCAGGGACTCGACTTGAACTGGCGGCGCGTCTACGACTACCAGCCGCAGGCGCACGTGCGGTTCGACCACGCGCCCCACATCAGGGCCAAGGTGGAGTGTTCGACGTGTCACGGCAACCAGGCGGAGCAGACCGTGGCCCGCCGCGCCGTCAACATGACGATGTCGTTCTGCGTGAACTGCCACAAGGAAAAGCAGGCGTCGAACGACTGCCTGACCTGTCATTACTGATCCCCGTGAGCCACATGGACCGCCGAAATTTCATCAAGCTCACCGCCATCACCGGCACCGCCGCTGCGCTGACCGCGTGCGGGAACCCGGAAAATCAGATCATCCGCTTCATTCCGGAAGATGACCTGGTCCCTGGCGTGGCGACCTGGAAGCCCAGCATCTGTCCGCTGTGCGCCGCCGGCTGTGGCGTGATCGCGCGGGTCATGGACGGCGATGCCGAGGTGTTCCGCAACGGCCAACCCGGCGTCATCAGCATGGGGCTCGCCAAGAAGCTCGAAGGCAATCCCGAGGATGCGATCAGCCAGGGCAAGCTGTGCTCGCGCGGGCAAGCGGCCATTCAGGTGACCTATCACCCCGACCGCCTGGCCAACCCGCGCAAGCGCACCGGCGAGCGGGGCAGCGGGCAGTTTGCCGACATCTCGTGGGACGAGGCGATCACGGAGTTGGTGGGCCAGCTCGATACGCTCGTCGCCGCCAACGACCAGCAATCGCTGGCGCTGCTGACCAAGCCCCGGCGCGGCCGCCGAATGGATTTGCAGGCCGAGTGGCTGCAGCGCTTTGGCGCCAAGGCGCCCGTGACCTACGAGTTATTCGGAGACGAGGTGCTGCGTCGCGCGAATGCCCAGGCCTTTGGCTCGCACCAGTTGGCGACGGTCGACCTCGAGAACGCCCGCTACGTGATCTCGTTCGGTGCCGACTTCCTCGGCACGTGGAACTCGGCCGTCGCCCAGAGCGTGGCCTACGGCCGCATGCGACAGTCGGGCCGTGGCCTGCGACCGAAGTTCGTGCACGTGGACGCGCGCCTGACGCAGACCGCCGCCAACGCTGACGAGTTCGTCGCCTGCAAGCCGGGCACCGAAGGCTTGTTGGCCATGGCGATCGCCGCGGTCGTGAATAAGACGGCCGACGCGGGCGACTATGCGCCCGCGAACGTTGCCGGGAAGACCGGCGTGCCGGTGGAGAAGATCGAGCGCCTCGCACGCGAGTTCGCCGCCAACGGGCCGTCGGTGGCGCTGGTCGGCGGCCCGCCACTCGCCCACACCAACGCGGCGTTCCACGCCTTCGCGGTCAACACGCTGAACCGCGCGGCCAACGCCCTGAATCAACCGGGCGGCCTGTCGTTCGTGCCGCAGGGGAGCCCGGCGGCGACCCGCCCGCTGAAGGAGATTCTCGACGCCGCCCCGAAGGTCCTGTTGATCGATGATGTGAATCCGGTGTTTGCATCGCCGGCGTCGTGGCAGGTGGCCGAGGCGCTCAAGCGCGTGCCGTTCATCGTCAGCTTCGGTTCGTTCGTGGACGAGACGAGCGCGCTGGCCGATTTGATCCTGCCGGATCACTCGTTCCTGGAATCGTGGGTGGACGCCGCGCCGGAGAGCGGATCGGCGAAGGCCGCGCCGAGCAAGTTTGGTCCGGTGATGCGGCCGCTGTACGACACGCGTTCCACCCCAGACGTGTTGCTGGACGTATCGCGCAAGCTGGCCACGCCGTTCGCGCCGGCACTGCCGAACACGTTTGAAGAGTATTTGAGTCAAGAACCTGCCGCCGACGTTCGGAGAGCGGGCGCTTCAGCGCCCGCTGCCTCGGCGGGGGCTAAAGCCCCCGCCCTCCAGTACACCGAGCCCGTCTTCGACGGTGATGCGGCGCAATACCCGTATCACTTCCTGCCGTACGCCTCGCAGGCGTTCGGCGACGGCTCAACCGCGCACCTGCCGTGGCTGCAGGAACTGCCGGATCCCATGAGTTCGGCCATGTGGTGCAGCTGGGTGGAGATCAACGAGCTCAAGGCCCGCGAGCTCGGCATCGCCGAGGGCGACCTGGTGGAAGTGACCTCCACGCAGGGCAGCGTGCGCGCGCATGCGTTTCTCAATCCCGGCCTGGCGCCCGACGCCGTGGCCATGCCGGTCGGGCAAGGCCATACCAACTTCACGCGGTACGCGACCAATCGTGGCGTGAACCCCATTGCCATCCTGGCGCCGACGACCATTCCCGAAACCGGGACGCTGGCATGGTCGGCGACGCGGGTGAAGATTGCCCGCGTCGGCGGCCCCGACACCGATGGCCTGATCCTGTTTGGCGGCGCCACGCGCGAACGGCCCGACTGGACCCACGGCCGGGGAGACGAGCACTAATGGCGGCTTATCGCTGGGGGATGGCGGTCGATCTCGACAAGTGCACGGGCTGCGAGGCCTGTGTCACGGCCTGCCATGCCGAGAACAACATTCCGACCGTGGGCGCGCAACAGGCCGCGCGCGGCCGCGCCATGCACTGGATCCGCGTCGAGCGTTACTACGAGGGCAACTACCCCGACGTGAAGGTCAAGTTCCGGCCGGTGCTGTGCCAGCAGTGCGACAACGCGCCGTGCGAATCGGTGTGCCCGACCTATGCCGCTCACCGGAACGAAGACGGCCTGAACGCGCAGGTCTACAACCGCTGCATTGGCACCCGCTACTGCGCCAACGCCTGCACCTACAACGTCCGGTTCTTCAACTTCTTCAACCCGGAGTGGCCCAAGCCGCTCAACCTGCAGCTCAATCCCGACGTCTCGATCCGCGAAGTGGGCGTGATGGAGAAGTGCACCTTCTGCGTGCAGCGGATCAAGGCCGCGAAGACGACCGCCAAGGCCGAGAACCGCGGCCTGGTGGACGGCGCGCTGCAGCCGGCGTGCGCGCAGGCGTGCCCGACCACCGCGCTCGTGTTCGGCGACCTGAACGATCCGAACAGCCGCGTCGCGCGGCTGTCGCAGTCGCCGCGTGGCAGCAAGTTGCTCGAAGACCTCGGCGCCGAGCCGAAGATCACCTACCTGGACAAGCAAAGCTGGCATGAACCGGACACTTTCTAGGGTGATCACGTTGGTTGCCTTACTCGACCGTTCCTGCGGAACGGTCGCCGGGCTTGGTCTGAGCGATTATTCGCGAGGAGGCAACTCCGTTGAATCGCACAGCCACTAAACCGATAGCGGACGACTTGGTCCGGCCGTTGTTCCAGACCTCGATCTGGTTCTACGCCATCGTCTTTGCGGCCGGCACCGTCGTCGCCTGCGGCGCCGCGGCGTGGGGCTACCAGATCTGGTTCGGCATTGGTTCGGCGGGCATCCGCTGGCCGGTGTTCTGGGGTTTCTATCTCGTCAACTTCGTGTTCTGGATTGGCATCAGCCACGCCGGCACCCTGATCTCGGCGATCCTGCGGCTGGTGAACGCCGGCTGGCGCCGGCCGGTCACGCGCTGCGCCGAGGCGATCACCGTATTCGCGTTGATGATCGGCGCGATGTTTCCGATCATCCACCTGGGCCGTCCGTGGCTGGCCTTCTGGCTGTTTCCCTATCCGAGCGACCGTGAGATCTGGCCGAACTTCCGGTCGCCGCTGGCGTGGGACTTCTTCGCGATCAACACGTATCTCACCGGCAGCGTGCTGTTTTTGTTCCTGCCGATGATTCCCGACTTCGCGTTGATTCGCGATCGCTCGACCGGCTGGCGCAAGACGGTGTACGGCTTGCTGTCGTTTGGCTGGCGCGGCACCACCAAGCAGTGGAACCGGCTCGAATCGGCCATGCAGATCATGGCCGTCGCCATTCTCCCGGTGGCCGTCTCGGTGCATACCATCGTCTCGTTCGACTTCTCGATGGCGGCCGTGCCCATGTGGCACTCCACGATCTTCGGGCCGTACTTCGTGGCCGGCGCCATTTTCAGCGGCATCGCGGCCTTGATCATCGCCATGGCGGTGCTGCGCAAGATGCTCGGGCTCGAGAAATACCTGCAGCCGCTGCACTTCGAGAATCTGGGCAAGCTGCTGTTGTTGATGAGCATTCTGTGGGCGTACTTCGTGTTCGCCGAGCGCCTGACCGTGTGGTACGGCAACGAGCATCACGAGATGGTGGTGTTCTGGGCCACCCAGCGCGGTGCCTTCGCGCCGTTCTACTGGACCATGGTGATCTGCAACTTCGTGATCCCGTTCGTGATCCTGGCCAACTACAAGACGCGAACGATCGCCGGCTGCGTGATCGCCTCGATCGGCGTCCTGATTGGGATGTGGCTCGAGCGCTTCCTGATCATCATTCCGTCGCTGGCACACAAGCAGTTGCCCTATTCGTGGGGCGAATACGCGCCGCAGCCGGTGGAACTGACGATCATGGCCGCCACCTTCGCGGGCATGATCCTGCTCTATGCGCTGTTCTCGAAGTTCGTCCCGATCATCGCGATCTGGGAGCTCAAAGCCGGCTTGCCATCGCGTCTTGACCCGGCGGCCCTGGCCGAGGCGTCGTTGCTGGCGACACGGCTCGACACCGAAGAGTTCTCAGACGCGTCCTCGACCCACGGAGAGCATCGATGAGGGCCGTCTACGGTCTGTACGACGACCCGCACGTCGCGCAGCAGGCGGTCGACAACCTGCGCGCGGCGGGCGTGGCCGATGCTGACATCACCGTCATCTCGTCGGAGCCGTTCGACCATTTCGAGTTCGGGCACCGGGATGCGAAGACCGCCATGCCCTGGGTGGCCGTGGCTGCCGGTGTCGTCGGGCTGGGGCTGAGCTACTACCTGCTCGGCGCGGCGCAGCGGTCGTGGCCGATCGTCACCTCCGGCATGCCGATCGTACCGTTGTGGTCGAACCTGATCATCATCTTCGAGATGACGATGCTGAGCGCCATTCTCGCGACGGTCGTCTACCTGTTCGTCTCGGCCGGGCTGCCAAGCAAGGGCGGCAAGATGTACGACCCCGAAGTGTCGGACGGCTACATCCTGGTCGGGGTCGAGAACCCGCAGGACGGCGCCCGCCTTGAGCCCGCGCTCACCATCCGCGGCGGGCGCGTGAAGCGAGTTGAAAGTTGACGAGTTGAAAGTTGGTAGTTTTAGTTGATAGTTTCAGTTGCAGTTTCAGTTGAAAGTTCGGATGGTCGTGCGCATTGAAAACTAGAAACTGGTCACTTCAACTACCAACTACCAACTTTCAAGTTTCAACTATTGCCTTCTGTTTCTCTCTGTTCGCCCTGTCGGCGTCGGCGCAAGTGTCGGTCGGCGACGCCAGCGGGCGAAAGCAGGCGACAGCGACACGTATTCCCAATGGCAGCGTGCGCGTTGACGGCCGCCTGGACGAGGACGCGTGGCAGAAGGCCACGCCGATCACCGATTTCGTCCAGAAAGAGCCTGTCGAAAACGCCGCGCCCACCGACCGGATGGACGTGAGGATTCTCTATGACGATGACGTGCTGTACATCGGCGCGCGGATGTTCAGCAGCGACGGGCGCATCCAGGCGCCGCTCGGCCGTCGCGACAGCACCGGCCAGGCCGAGCACATCCTGGTTGCGTTCGATACCTTTCTCGACCGCCGTACGGCCGTCGTCTTTGGCGTCACCGCGTCAGGGGTCCGCCTTGACCGCTATCACTCGACCGACAACGAAGACAGCTACGATTCCGGCTTCGACCCGGTCTGGCGCGCCGAGACGCAGGTGTCAGGCGATCAGTGGACGGCGGAGCTGTGGATCCCGTTCTCGCAACTGCGCTTCAATCCGCAGTCAATGCAGACCTGGGGCTTGAACCTGTTTCGCTTCCGACCCACGCTGAACGAAGAGGATTACTGGATCGTGATTCCGAGGACCGAGCGGGCCTGGTCGTCCCGGTTCGGCGACCTCACCGGCATCGCCGACCTCGTGCCGCCACGGCGCCTCGAGGCCCTGCCGTACGTCGCCGGTGGTGCGACCTTTAACGGCGAGAATCGAGACCTGGCCAATCCCTTTGACGATGGCAAGAATTTGCAGGGCCGGGTAGGCGCCGACGTGAGGATGGGACTCGGTCCGAACCTGACGCTCGAGGCCGCCATCAACCCGGATTTCGGCCAGGTCGAGGCGGATCCCGCGGAAGTGAACCTGACGGCCTTCGAGACCCGCTTCCCCGAGAAGCGGCCCTTTTTTCTCGAGGGCGCGCAGCTCTTCAACATTGGCCATCCCAACTTCTACTACTCACGCCGCATCGGCAACCGGCCGATCGGGCCGGCGTCAGGGGACTACGTTGATTACCCGGACTCGACCACCATCATTGCGGCCGCGAAGCTCTCGGGCCGCCTGCCGTCGAAGACCTCAATCGGGTTCTTGACGGCGGTCACCAACAACGAGGATGCCGAAGTTGCGACCATCGGGGTGCCGGGCGTGCGCAGCATTCCCGTGGCGCCCAATGCGTACCACATGGTGGGCCGCGTGCTGCAGGAGTTCGGGCCGTTGGCATCGACCGCCGGCTTCCTGGTGAACTACGTCCATCGCGACTTCGACGAGGGCAGCCCGCTCGCGAATCTGTATACCCGCGACGCCCTCGGCGTGGCCGGCAACACGACGCTGCGGTTCAAGGGCGGACAGTACGAGCTGCGAGCCTCCGGCGGCGGCTCCATCGTCAAGGGCACCGAGGCCGCGATCACGCGGGTGCAGACCGCGAGCGCCCACTACGCGCAGCGGCCCGACCGCGATTACTCGAGGCTTGACCCGACCTTGACCTTGCTCGGTGGCTGGACCGTGCAGGCCGCCTTCGACAAGACCGGCGGCCGGCACTGGTTATGGGGCGTCAACACGAAGATTGACTCCGAGAATTTCGAGACCAACGACTTCGCGCAGTTGAACGGCGCCGACGGCTGGATGACCAACGCCAACATCCGCTGGCGCGAAACACAGCCGGGCCGCCTCTTCCGCAGCTACTCGCTGCAGTTCGACGCCCAGACCGACACCACCCTGCGCGGCCTGATGCAGAGCGGGCGGCTGCGTAGCAGCGCCAACGCCACCTGGCTGAACTTCTGGACGTCGAGCATCAACGTGGCCCGCGACTTCCAGCAGATGAGCGTCTCGCTGACCCGGGGCGGTCCGCTGATGGCGCGCGGGCCGGGCTGGACCACCAACGTCAGCTTCGGCAACCCCGCCACCTCGCGTACTCGCGTCGGCGGCTCGGCGCAGCTGCGCAACAACGACGACGGCGCCTCGGTGAAGAGCGTGAGCACCTTTGTCTCCATGCGGCCGGGCCCGAGCGTCCAGTTCTCGGTGTCGCCGTTCTGGGACAAGGTGACCGAGCCGCAGCAGTATGTGACCACGCTTCCCGACGGCCGGCCTGACACCTACGATCGTCGCTATGTCTTCGCGTTCATCGACCGCAACACGGTGTCGATGGAGTTGCGCCTCGGCCTGACCATCCGCCCGGACATGAATCTTGATATCTATGCGGAGCCGTTCGCGGCCTCAGGACACTATTACGACTACGGCGAGCTGCTGGCCCCGCAGAGCCGCGAGCGGTTGAAGTACGGCACCAGCGGCTCGACGGTGACGACCAATCCCGATGGCAGCCAGGCGGTCAACATCGACGGCGCCAGCTTCACACTGCGCAATCGCGACTTCAACACGCTGTCGTATCGAAGCAACGTCGTGCTGCGCTGGGAATATCGCGCTGGCAGCACGCTCTACCTGGTGTGGCAGCAGGATCGATCGGGAACCGAGAGGATCGGTTCACCGGTCAGCGCCAACGACGCCTTCCGGTCGATCACCGCGCCGGGGTCGAACATCTTCCTGATTAAGACCAGCTTCTGGATTCCGATCGGATAAAACAGGAGCTCAGGAGGTCAGGAGCATTGAAAATAAGACTCCTGAGCTCCTGCTCTCCTGTCTATGTCTAGGTGCCGAGTTTGTAGACGAGCAGTTCGCCCGCGTATCCCGGTCCGCTCACTGCGACCGCGATGTACTGCGTGCCGTTGATCGCATAGGTCATCGGCGAGCCGGTCTGCGGCGCCGGCATGAACACCTGGCCGACATCCGCGCCCGTCGCCTTGTCATATGCGCGCAGGTAGGCGCCGCGGCCGTCCGGCGTGGTGGCGAAGCCGCCTTCACCCGCAATCAGCAGCGTCTTGGTGGTGAGCACGCCGATGCGGCCCGGCCGTCCCAGGCGGGGCAGCGTGAGGCCCTTGAGCGCCGGGTGGTTCTTGACGTTGTCGGCCGTGTCGCCGTGGGGAATCTTCCACGCGAGGCTGGCGTTCTTCATGTCGAGGGCGCTGATGGTGGCGTAGGGCGGCTTGATCAGCGGCAGGCCCTGCACGTTCAGTCCGCCACCACCCCCGGGGCCGCCGGCGCCGGGCGCGGGTGGATTCGGATTGCGCGCCGCGCCGCGGACATACAGCATGTCTGATCGGCCCTCTTCGGGCGGCAGCAGGCCGAGCGTGGTGACGGCGACGTTGGTGAAGATGTAGAACATCTTCGTCTCGGGATCGAACGAGCCGCCCTGCCAGTTGGCGCCGCCGGTGACGTCTGGAATCATCAGCGTGCCGCGCGGGCCCTCCCACTTGCTGACGACCGGCGGCGTGAAGATCGGGCCGAGCTTGTACATCGACGCGATCTTGGCGCCCTCGGCCTTGAGTTCGGGCGTGAAGTCGATCAGGTCGTCGAGCGTGACGCCCTGGCGTTCGTACGCCGGCGGCTTGGTGACGAACGGCTGCGTTGGCGAATACCACTCGCCGGGGACGTCGCCCTTCTCGACCGGGCGCTCTTCAATCGGCCAGATCGGCTTGCCGGTGACGCGGTCGAACACGTAGAGCCAGTTCTGCTTGGTCGGCTGCGCGACCGCCTTCACGGGCTTACCGTCGACGACCAGGTCCATCAGGATTGGCGCACATGGAATGTCGTGGTCCCAGATGCCGTGGTGCACGAGCTGGTAGTGCCACTTGCGCTGGCCGGTCTTGATGTCGAGCGCCAGCAGGCTTTCCGAGTAGAGCGACGTTTCCGGGCCCTTGCCCGAACCGCGGCGGTGGCCGCCGTAGTAGTCGCCGGTCGGCAGTTCCACCGGCATGTAGACGATGCCCAGTTCTTCGTCGGCGCTCATCTGCGCCCACACGCCGACGTTGCCGGTGTAGACGTGAGCGTCCGGATCCCACGTCTCGTAGCCGGCCTCGCCCTTGAGCGGGATGGTGTGGAAGACCCACACGCGCTTGCCGGTGCGGACGTCGTAGCCGCGAATGTAGCCCTTGACGTTGGTCTTGCTGCGCGGCGCGCCGCCTTCACGGTGCGCGGCGCCGATCACGACGATGTCCTTCGCGATGATCGGCGCGGCGTGCAGGCCGATGTCGGCGGTGACCAGGTCAATGCCGTCCTGGTCGAGGCCCTGCTTCAGGTCGACGATGCCGTCGGTGCCGAACCCGGCGATGCGCGCACCGGTTTGGGCGTTGAGCGCAATCATCTGGTAGCCAGGCGTGACGTAGATGATCCGCTCGTCCTTGCCGTCGCTCCAGTACGACAGGCCGCGGCCCGACAGTTGGCGCGGCGCCGCCGCGGCGCGCGGGCCTTCGTTGATGCTGTGCATCCACAGCGTCTCGCCGGTGGTCGCGTCGAGCGCGACGACGGCGCGGCGGGTGCCGGCGGTGGTGAACAGCCGGCCGTTGACCATCAGCGGCGTGGACTGGAACTGGAACTCCGGTCGTGGCCCGAAGTTTTCGGTCCTGAAGCGGAACGCCAGCTGCAGCTTGCTGAAGTTGGCGGCGTTGATCTGGTCGAGCGGCGAATAGCGGGTGGCGGCAAGATCACCGCTATAGGTCGGCCATTCGCCAACCTTGGGCGCCGTCTGTCCGCGCATGGCCCCCGTGGCCGCGCCGATTCCCAACACCATTACGCCTGCCCGCACCCACCACCGGCTCGAGGTTCGAATCATGGCGCCAACTGTATAATTCGGGCGGGTCACAACTCAAGCCAATTGACCCGCCCGTCCCGCCGAAGCCTTGGCGACGGCGGACCACATGAGACTCGGAGAAAAAACAATGCGACTTGGAGACGGCTGTCGAGCGCTGGCAGTGACCACGCTGATGCTCGCCACGTCAGGCAACGCCTGGGCACAGACACCGGCCGTCATCACCGTCACGAGCCCGACGATCACGGCCAACGAGACGATTCCGAAAGATCACACCGCCGACGGCCGCAACGTCTCGCCGGCCTTGGCCTGGATCGGTGCGCCGGCGGCGACCAAGCAGTTCGCGCTGGTGTTTGACGATCCCGATGTCGTGTTTGGCGGCCAGACGTTCGTGCACTGGGTGATCTACAAGGTCCCAGGCACCGCCAAGGGGCTGCCGGCCGAATTGCCGATGGGCGCGACGCTGACCGAGCCGGCCGGCGCGATCCAGGGACCGTCGGGCTTCCGGCAGATGGGCTACCGCGGGCCCGCGCCGCCGCCCGGCAAGCCGCATCACTACACCTTCACCGTCTACGCGCTCGATGCAGAGTTGCCGCTCGCCGAAGGGCTCACTCGCAACGCGCTGATGGAAGCGATCAAGGGGCACATCATCGGCCAGGGCTCGCTCGTCGCGATCTACGAGCGCTTTCCGAAATAGAACCTGCCGGGAGTCGCGAACCGGGAACCGGGAGACCCGTTCACTCGACTCCCGACCGACTCCCAACTCCCGACTCCCGACTCCCGACTCCCGACGTCTACACCGTCACGCTCTTCCAGTTTTTCGCAAGATACTCCGCGGTGCGCCACGCGAGCGCTTGCACGGTGAGCGTCGGGTTGCGGGCACCGCTGGTCCCCATCACCGACGCGCCGAGCACGCCCAGGTTCGGCGCCTCGTGCGAGAAGCCCCACTCGTTCACGACATTGGTCTCGGCGTTGCGGCCCATTCGGGTGCCGCCGTAGGCATGGGTGGTCGGGCCCATGGAGCCGAGCGGGTTGGCCTGCGTGGCGATGGCGCCCGCGGCCTTGTACCACTGGATCATCTTGTCCTGCGTGTGGGCGGTGACCTTGCGTTCGTTGTCCTTGAAGTCGGCGGTGATGCGGCACACCGGGAAGCCGAGCGGATCCTTCACCGTCGGATCGAGATCGAGGTAGTTGTCCTCGTATGGCAACGTGGTCTTCTGGATGTACGCGGTGTTGGTCCGGTCCGCATTGTCCATCACGAACCGCTTCCAATCCTTACCCCACGTGTGGGTCCGCCCGAATGTGCCCATGCTCGCCGCGGCAATCGGCCGGCGGTCGGACATCACCCAGAGGTTGCCGCCGCCGACGTAGTCGAGCCCGCCGTGGTCGTAGTTGTCGTCGGCGAAGTTGTCGACGGCGACGCCCTGCGCCGGCAGCCCGTACCAGGCGTTGATGTTGAACGGGAACAGCGCCGTGACGCCCGCGCCCTGCGCGTGGCTGAAGTAGTGGCGGCCGACCTGGCCGTGGTTGTTCGACAGGCCGTTCGGGAACGCCTTCGACTTCGACAGCAGCAACAGGCGCGTGTTCTCGTAGGTGTAGCTGGCGAGCAGCACCACCTTGGCCGGCTGGGTGAACTCCTGGCCGTCGGTAACGTAGGTCACGCCGGTCACGCGGCCCTGGTTGTCGGTGTCGATCGACGTGACGTGCGCGCGGGTGACCACCTTCAGGCGGCCGGTGTCCTGGGCGCGCGGAATGGTAGTGAGGTGCGGGCCGTTCTTGGCATCGACGTGGCATCCGCCCTTGTTGCAGAAGCCGTGATACAGGCACGCCGAGCGGCCCTGGTAAATGCGCGAGTTGATCGCCGCCGGTCCCGCGAAGGGATGCCAGCCGAGACCCCGGGCGGCGGCCGCCATCAGGTCGATGAAGCCGGTGCTGCGCAGCGGCGGCATCGGGTACGGCCGCGCGCGCGGGCCCTCGAAAATGTTGCCGCGTGGATCGATCGTGCCCCCGAGGTTGCCGGCCTGCCCCGAGACGCCGAGTTCGTACTCGACCTTGTCGTAGTACGCCTCGAGCTCGTCCAGGCCGAACGGCCAGTCTTCGACGGTTGAACCTGCCGGGACGCGCGACGCGCCGTAGCGCGTCGTGGTGTCACTGACCACCCTGAAGTCCCACGGGTTCAGCCGCCACGACTGCGCCCAGTAGTGCAGCGTCGTGCCGCCGACGGCATTCATCATCGGATGGCTGCCGGCCCGCGTCGTGTTGGCCTTGGGGTTGGCGCGATGCGTGGGGACCTCCTGCTGCGCCTTCTGCACCGACTGCGGCCAGTCGCGCACGTTGTTCCGGATCTCGTCGGGCGCGAAGTCGCGGCGGGTCAGCCACGTGCCGGCCTCGAGGCCGACCACGTCGATGCCGGCCTGGGTCAGCGGCCACACGGCCACGCCGCCCGCGGCCCCGAGGCCGACGACCACGACGTCAGTGGGCTTGAGCTTAGTGGCCATGCTTCTTGCCCTCGGCAATGTGGCGTCCGCCTTCAGGCGGACCATTCCGCGCCACCGCCTTGGTGAACATGGCGTTGTCGTATGCCGACTGGTGATTGGGCGTGAGCTTCACGCCGAGCCGCTGATCGTCAGCCGACACGTTTGTGCGCACGCCGGGGTAGCCCAGCAGGTCCCAGCCGACGAAGTTGGCATTGCCGCCGTAATACGGATCACCGAATGTGCCTTGCAGCGTGTGAGTGCGGACCATGGCGAAGAACGCCGCCGGGCTGCCGGTGAAGCCGGTGGCCGCGCCGGTTTCGACGTCGATCAGCACCGAGTCCATGTCGCGCTCGGACAACTCGAGGAACGGTTTGCCGCGCGACGAGCGGGCGTAGCGGTCGAGGGCCGCGAAGCCCGCGGAGTAGGCCGGCTTGGATGCCGCGAGCGCGCCGCCGAGCGCACGATCGATGTAATGCGCCGCCCGCGCTTCGCGCGCGCCAGGACCGTTCTCGTCAGAGGGGATGATCCGCGAACAGATCACCTCGAGCAGATCGGCCTCAGATGCCGTGAGATTCTCGATGGGCTCTCGCCGCAACGCCGATTGCAGGGCTTCCTCGTAGGGCCCCCCTTTATGGGGGGCCGCAGGCGCCGAGTCGCCGGTGACCGGCGCGATCGGCATAGTCATCGCCGCGCCCGCCATGCCCGCCCGCTTCAACAGATCGCGCCGAGATACTCCCGACTTCTTCTCATCAGCCATCAGGGCCTCCGGTTGCAGCCGCAGGGTAAATCAAATACGGCCACAGATTTCGCAGATTTCACCGATTCCGAAACGGAGACTCATGATCCTCACTCGACCGCGAAACCAGACTGCAACGAGCCGCGGCGGCCCAAGGCCGCCGCGTGGAACGCGCGAGACCCGGCTGGCAAGACCTGGTCCAGCGCATTGTGGTCTTGCCAGCCGGGTCTCGTGCGTTCCCTGGCCGCCGGTCTTCGACCGGCGGCGCGGCTCGTTCGTATCTGCGTAATCTGCGCAATCTGCGGCTGCATTTGAAAAGACGCCGCGGTCGGGTAGCATCTACCAACCATGAACGCTTTCATTCGCACTGGCATCATCACCGTGGCCGCCGTTGTAACCGCATCCGCGGCGCACGCGCAGGTCATCCCGCTCTGGTCGCAAGGCAAGGTCGCCTTCGGCGTCTACGCGCCGAGCGAAGCGGAGCGCGGCAAGCCGCCGGTCTACACGCCCGATGGCGCGGCGAAGGTGGCCGCGAACCCGTTGTATGACTATGTGTTCCTGAATCTCGAAGGCGCGTACGATGCTGCCGCCGTGAAGGCCTACGGCACCGGTCTCAGGAAGGCCAGCCAGAAGACCCTGATCGTCCGGATCCCGCCCATTTCCAGGGACGGCGCGGACGTGACGCGCGCCCGCGTGAAGGAGATTCTTGATGCCGGCGCTGACGGCGTGACTATTCCGCACATCCGCGACATCGAGGAGGCGAAGCTCGCGCTCAGCTTCTTCGCCGCGGCCAAGGCCGACGTTTGGTCGCCCGCTAATCCCCAGGGCACCAAGCTCGCCATGCTGATGCTCGAGGATCCGAAGGCTATTGGTCAGCGTGCCGAGATCGCCAACTTGCCCAACCTGAGCGTCCTCGCCTGCGGTATCGGCAGCCTGGCGCAAGCCATCGGCGGCGATCGCGAGTCCGCGCGGGCCGGCGCCGAAGCCGGCACGCAACAGGTGCTGGTGGAGACCAAGCGCGTGAAGATCGCCAACATGCTCACGGCCAACGCGAAGGATGTTGAAACCCGCGTGAAGGAAGGCTTCCTGGCGTTGTTGATGAACGGCCCTCAGGCCGACGAGGCGATCAAGATCGGGCGCGCGGCCGCGGGACGATAGGACCATGACGTTGCTCGGCCCCGCGTTGATCGGTTCCATGCTGCTGGCCGTGCTCAGCACGGTGGCCGACTACGTCTGGTTTCTCGACATCCCGCAGCACCAGGTGTCGTCGGGCATGATCCACGGCTCGGTGTTGTTTGCCGCGCTCGGCGGCTACCTGGGTTGGCGCAAGGGCAAGCTGGCGGCCGGCGCGATCGGCGGCCTGTTGAGCGGCATGCTGGCCGCGCTGTCGTTCTACGCGCTGGCGCCGATTGGTGGCTACGCGATGATGATCGTGTCGTGGGTCCTGCTGTGGATCATGCTGGCGGCGCTGCAGACCCACCTCGACGGTCGTCTCGACATTGCCAGGGCCCTCGGCCGCGGTCTGGCGACCGCCCTCGCCGCCGGCCTCGGCTTCGCCGTCGTGCTGTTCCAGCTGTACCGGGGATGGCCGCCGCCGGAATTCTCGGTATTTCGCCATTTCGTGGCGTGGTCAATGGCCTATCTTCCCGGCTTATACGTCCTCCTCAAGAGGTAGGCCCGGCGCATCGGACCTCACCCCGTCCTGTCTCCCGATGTCTCTGCGGAGACAGCACTTAGTCGGCTATACTGGCGCCAGAAATCGAGGGCCATGAAGCGATTGATCATCGCGGTGCTTGTCGCCGCGCTTCCCAGTCTCCATATTGCTGTCACCGCCGAGCGAGATAGCGGGCAGGCTCCCGCTGCGCCCGCCGCGACAGCGCCCGCCAAGCCAGCCGCTCCGGCACCTGCCGCGGCACCGAAGCCGGTGGCGTCGCATGCGCCGGTGGTGCCTGTCTTCGGCGCTGCCGAGCAGAACGCCATGGTCAAGCAGTACTGCGTGGCCTGCCACAGCGATCGCGGCAAGGCCGGCGGGCTGACGCTGGCGGCGTTCGATGCGGGCCAGGCGGCTGACGATGTGGTGCTCACGGAGAAGATCATTCGCAAGCTGCGCGCGCAGATGATGCCGCCGGCCGGCGCCCGGCGGCCCGCGGCCGGCCAGATTCTCGCGCTGGCCGCCGCGCTCGAGACGCGCGTTGACCGCGCCGCCGCACTCAACCCCAATCCCGGCTCGCGTCCGTTCCAGCGGTTGAACCGTGCCGAGTACGCGCGCGCGGTGAAGGACCTCCTCGACGTCGACATCGATGTGGCCAGCCTGCTGCCCGCCGACACCATCAGCAACGGCTTCGACAACGTCGCCGACGCGCAGTCGTTCTCGCCGACGCTGATGGAAAGCTACCTGCGCGCCGCGGCCCGCGTTACGGCCCTGGCCATCGGCGATCCCGAGGCGGCCGCGACGGAAACCAATTACCGTGTCCCGAAGACCGCGTCGCAGCTGGCGCGCGTCGAGGGCGCGCCGTTCGGCACGCGCGGCGGCGTGTCGGTGCCGCACACGTTCCCGGCCGACGGCGACTACGTGTTCAAGGTGGAGCTGCACAGCAACGCGTGTGGCGTCCTGTTCGGCGGCCCCAACGAAGGCGAAACCGTGGAAGTGTCGGTGAACGGCGAGCGCAAGGCGATCATGAAGATCGATCCGCGCATGGCCGAGACCACGACCGGCCTGTCGCTGAAGACGCCGCCGATTGCCGTCAAGGCCGGCGTGCAGCGCGTGACCGCGGCCTTCGTTCAGCGCTTCGAGGGGCCCGTCAACGACCTGGTCGCGCCGATCGATCACACGCTCGCCGACACGCAGATCGGCGTCGCCATCGGCATCACCACTCTCCCGCACGTCAAGGACTTCAGCATCGTCGGTCCCTACAACGTCACGGGCATTTCCGACACGGCCAGCCGGCGCAAGGTGTTCTCGTGCCGGCCGACCTCGGCCGCGGACGAGGCCACGTGCGCCACCCGGATTGTGCGGACGCTGGCGACGCAGGCCTTTCGCGGCAACGTGGCCGAGCGCGACCTCTCCTCGTTGATGAAGTTTTACCAGGATGGCCGCAAGGAAGGCGATTTCGAATACGCCATCGGCGGCGCCATTGAAGCGATCCTCGCCAGCCCGCAGTTCCTGTTCAAGCTCGAAAGCACGCCGGCGACGTTGAAGGCGGGGCAGTCGTTCCGCCTGAATGACGGCGAACTGGCGTCGCGGCTGTCGTACTTCATCTGGGGCGCCGCGCCCGATGCCGAGCTGGCGAAGCTGGCGGCGCAGGGCCGCCTGAGCGTGCCCGGGGTTTACGAGAAGCAGATCGCCCGGCTGGTGGCGGATCCGCGGTCCGAAGCGTTGTCGACGCGGTTTGCCCGCCAGTGGCTGCGCCTGGGGGACGTGGAAGGCGTGCTGCCCGACGCGGTGGCCTATCCCTATTTCGATCGCACGCTGGGCGATGCCTTCGTCACGGAATCCGAACTCTTCTTCGACAGCATCGTGCGCGAGGACCGCAGCGTGCTGGATCTGCTGACGGCGGACTACTCGTTCGTCAACGAACGGATTGCCCGGCACTACGGCATTCCCAACGTCGCCGGCAACGCGTTTCGCCGGGTGACCCTGCCGGCCGAGCGCCGCGGCATCCTGACGCACGGCAGCGTGCTGGTGCTGACGTCGGTGGCGGATCGCACGTCGCCGGTGATGCGCGGCAAGTGGGTGATGGAAGTGATGATGGGCTCGCCGCCGCCCCCGCCGCCGCCCAACGTGCCGGCGCTCGAGGAGACCAAGGGCGATGTCTCTGGCAAGGTGCTGACCGTGCGCGAGCGCATGGAAGAGCACCGCAAGAACCCGCAGTGCACCTCGTGCCACCGCGTGATCGACCCGCTGGGGCTGGCGCTCGAGAACTTCGACGCGACCGGCAAGTGGCGGATCAAGGACAGCGGCATGCCGGTGGACCCGAGCGGCACGCTCTACGACGGCACGCCCATGAACGGCGCCGCCGGCCTGCGCGCGGCGTTGCTGAAGCACCAGGAAGTGTTCCTCCTGAGCTTCACCGAGAACCTGATGACCTATGCGCTCGGTCGCCGGATCGAGGCACCCGACATGTGGGCGGTGCGCCAGTTGGTGCGCGAGGCCGCCAAGCGTGACTACAAGATGTCGGCCTTCGTAAAGGCCGTGGCGACCAGTCCGTTGTTCACGAGGGGCAGCGCCGCCGAACCCGCCACGACCGCCGTGGCCGCAGTACCGTGACAAGAAGTGCCAGAAGGGCGGCACCCGCAAGAGGTGCCAGTAGGGCAGCACTTTAGTGCTGCCGATTACGAGGCGAATGTATGAATGTCATCACGAATAAGCGTCTTGCTCGCCGTACCGTCCTGAAGGGCCTGGGTGCCGCAATCGCCCTGCCCATGCTCGACGCCATGATGCCGGCCCGTGCCGCCGCGCAAACGCGCAAGGTCCGCCTGGTTGCCATGGAAATGGTGCATGGCTCGGCGGGGAGCACGGCCTTCGGCATCCAGAAGAACTTGTGGGCGCCGGCGGCCACCGGGTCGGCGTTCGACCTGAGCCCGACCAGCATGGCGCCGCTCGAACCGTGGCGTGATTACCTCACCATTGTCAGCAACACCGACGTGCGCAACGCCGAGGCGTTCAATCCGCCCGAGATCGGCGGCGATCACTTCCGCTCGGCGGCCGTGTTCCTGACGCAGGCGCACCCGCGACAGACCCAGGGCTCGGACCTGCGGGCCGGCACTTCGCTCGATCAGATGTTTGCGCAGAAGTTCGGCCAGGAAACGCCGTTGCCGTCGATGCAGTTGTGCGTCGAGAACGTCGACCAGGCCGGGGGCTGCTTCTACGGCTACTCGTGCGCCTACACCGACTCGATCAGCTGGGCGTCGCCGAGCGAGCCGCTGCCGATGGTTCGCGATCCGCGGGCGGTGTTCGATCAGCTGTTCGGCATTGGCGCCACGCCCGAGGCGCGCACCGCGCGCCGGCGCCGCGACCGCAGCATCCTCGACTGGGTCACCCAGTCGACCAACCAGCTGAAGAGCACCCTTGGTCCCGCCGACCAGGCGCGGCTCAGCGACTACCTGGACGATGTGCGCGAGATCGAACGGCGCATCCAGAAGGTCGAGGCCCAGAACGCGAGCGGTGACGAGCGCACCATGCCGGGCGCGCCGATCGGCGTGCCGGACTCCTATGACGAGCACGTCAAGCTGATGTTCGACATGCAGGTCGTGGCGTTCGCCTCGGACGTGACCCGCATCACCGCGTTCAAGTTGAGCCGCGACGTCTCGAACCGCGTCTACCCGGAAACCGGCGTCAACACCGGCTTCCACATCGCCTCGCACCACCAGGATCGCGACGATCGCATCCTGGAACTGGCCAAGATCAACAAGTACCACGTCAGCCTGGTGCCGTATTTCCTGAAGAAACTGAAGGAGACGCCCGACGGCGACAGCAACCTGCTGGAGAACTCGCTCATCATCTATGGCTCGCCGATGGGCAACTCGAACGTGCACAACCACAAGCGCTGCCCGCTGTTCTTCGCCGGCCACGCCGGCGGCGCGCTGAAGGGCAACCTGCACATCAAGGCCGCCGACGGCACGCCCATGGCCAACGCCATGCTGGCGGCCATGCGCGGCATCGGCCTGGAGATGGATTCGTTCGGCGACAGCTCGGGCGTGATGGATTTGAACGCCGCCCCCGCGCCGACGGCCCTTTAGACGACGTTCGGAGGGCCGGGACTTCAGTCCCGGCCGCGCGTTACCGCAATGGATCGCATATGAAGAAACTCGCCACCTTCGTCACCATCCTCGGCCTCGTCGCCACCCTGCAGGCCGCCTCCAATGCGCCGATCGCTGATGCGGCCATGGCGAAGGACGCCGCCACGGTTAAGAAGCTCCTTAAGGAAGGCGTGGACGTCAACGCCGCGCAGGGCGATGGCATGACCGCGCTGCACTGGGCCGCGCTCAACGGCGATGCGGAGCTGGCGTCGATGCTGCTCTATGCCGGTGCCAACGTCGGCGCCAAGACCCGGTTGGGCGGGTTCACCCCGCTCCACCTGGCCGCGCAGATCGGCCATGCCTCGGTGATCGCCCCGCTGATTGCTGCTGGCTCCGCAGTCGGCGCCACGACAGCGACCGGCGCCACCGCGCTGATGCAGGCGTCACATGCCGGCAGCACCGAGTCGGTGCGGATGCTGATCGAGAACGGCGCCGGGCTGGACGTCACGGAAACCGCCAACGGCCAGACCGCGCTGATGTTCGCCGCGGCCGCCGACCGTGTGGACGTGGTCAAGCTGCTGCTGTCGCGCGGCGCCGATGTGGCCATCACCTCGCGGGTTGAAGATTTTGCGGCGCTGACGACGGTCGCCGACGTCGACCAGAACGGCGTGCCGCGGCCGGCGCCGGTGCAGGGGCCCGGTCCGGTCATTCCCGGCGTCACCCGCGGCTTCAACTACAACGAGCTGATCGGCAAGCACGGCGGGCTGGCGGCGCTGCACTTCGCCGCGCGGCAGGGCGCGCTGAGCACGGTTGGGGCGCTCGTCGAGGGCGGCGCGAACATCAACCAGCGCGGCGCCGGCGACAAGACCACGCCCATCCTGGTGGCGGCGATCAACGGCCACTTCGACACGGTGAGCTACCTGCTCGACCACGGCGCCGACCCGAACCTGGCCAGCGAAGGCGGCGTGACGCCGCTCTACGCCGTGGTCAACGTCCAGTGGCAGCCGCGATCGTTCTACCCGCAGCCGCGCGCCTACCTGCAGCAGAAGATGGGCTATCTCGAGCTGATGACCAAGCTGCTCGACAAGGGCGCCGATCCCAACGCGCGCACCAATCGCAACACCTGGTTTACGCAGTACAACTTCGATCTCCTGCGGACGGACGATTCCGGCGCGAGCCCGTTCTGGCGTGCGGCCTACGCCAGCGACATCGCGGCCATGAAGCTGTTGATTGCGCGCGGCGCCGATCCGAACATCCCGACCATGAAGCCCGCCGGCGGCCGCGACTTCCAGGGCGGCACCCGCAGCGGCGATGCCAATGCCGCGCCCCCGCGTCCCAACCTGCCGGTGGGTGGCCCCGGCACGCCGCCCCTGGTGGCCGCGGCCGGCGCCGGCTACAGCGAGGGCTTTGCTGGCAACGCCCACCGCTTCGCGCCGACCGGCATGCTGGCGGCCGTGAAGTACCTGGTGGAAGAAGTCGGCGTGGACGTGAATGCCGAAGATGAAGACGGCAGCACCGCCGTCCACAACGCCGCTTCTCGGGGCGACAACGAGATGATCCTGTACCTGGTGTCGAAGGGCGCGGATGTGAAGGTGGTCAACCGCCGCGGCCAGACGACGGTGGATTTGGCGAACGGGCCCGTCCAGCGCACCCAGCCCTATCCCGAGACCATCAAGTTGCTCGAGGGTTTGGGCGCCAAGAACAACAACCGCTGCGTTTCCTGCTAGCGGGCGGGAACCGGAGGCCGGCTTCCGGCATCTGACACAATATGTGGATGCGAACTGCGATTGGACTCGGGACAGCTGCGCTTGTCGCCGCCCTCTGGGGCGGGGGCCTGTCGGCGCAGGCGCCCGGCCAGCGTCCCGGTGTGGCCGAGGTGGTGGTGTTGCCCGCCGCCCTCGACGTCCAGCCCGGCAGTTCCGCGCGGGTCGCGATCACGGTTCGGCTGCCCGAGGGGTTCCACATGAACTCCGACAAGCCGCGCGATCCCAACCTGATCCCGATCACGGTCTCGATGGAAGCCGTGCCCGCCGTGGCGTCCGCCACGGCCGCGTTCCCAGCAGCCAAGGACTTTATCCAGGAAGGCGAGCCCATTCCGCTGCTCGTGTTCGAACGCGAGTTCGCCATCGGCGTGCAATTCGCGATCGCGGCCGACGCCGCCCCGGGGACGCACCGCGTGCCACTGCGCGTGCGCTACCAGGCGTGCGACGAGAAGCAGTGCTTCCTGCCGATCACCGCGTCGCTTGATCTGAACCTGTCGGTGTCGGGCACGGCCGCGGCCGTCGCGCCGCCCGCCGCAATCGCGTCGCTCGACTTCACGAATGCCGCCGCGGTCCCGATTGTCGCGCCGAGGCCCTTGACGCCCGCGGCCACGGTGCCGGCGACACCCACCGATGCCATGGCGATGCTCGACAACTTCAACGTTGGCGGCACCGACGGCGGGTATCTCGCGGCCGCCGCCTTTACCAAGTTCGTGCAGGACGCGGAGGCCGGCATCGCGCAGAAGGGGTTGTTCGAAGGGCGCGGACCGCTCGCGATCCTGTTGATCGTGTTTATCGGCGGTCTTGCCCTGAACCTCACGCCGTGCGTGCTGCCGATGATCCCGGTCAACCTGGCCATTATCGGCGCCGGCTCGCAGGGCGGTTCGCGCTCGCGCGGCCTGCTGCTCGGCAGCGTCTACGGCACTGCCATGGCCCTCGTCTACGGCGTCTTGGGGCTGATTGTGATCCTGTCGGCGCAGACCTTCGGCACGATCAACGCCTCGCCGTGGTTCAACCTGGGCATTGCCGTGCTGTTCGTGGGGCTGGCGCTGGCGATGTTCGACGTGTTCGAGATCGACTTCTCCAAGTACTCGGCCAACGTGGGTACCGGCTCGAGCCGCGGCTCGGTGACGCTGGCCTTCACCATGGGCGGCGTGGCCGCGCTGCTGGCGGGCGCGTGCGTCGCGCCGGTGGTCATCCAGGTGGTGCTGTTCTCGACCAATCTCTACGCGACCGGAACTGTCGCCGCCCTGGCGCTGCCGTTCGTGCTGGGACTTGGCATGGCCGCGCCGTGGCCGTTTGCCGGCGCCGGCATCAGCGCGTTGCCCAAGCCGGGCGCGTGGATGGTGCGCGTGAAGCAGGGGTTTGGCGTCATCATCCTGTTGACCGCGGCGTACTACGGCTACACCGCGTATGGCATCTTCCGCGATCGCGCGGTCGATCCGGCGCAGGTCTCGTCGAGCGTGGACGCCATGCTCAAGGACGGCTGGCACGCCGATCTCGCCGAGGGCCTGGCCGTGGCCCAGCGCGAAGGCAAGCCCGTGCTGATCGACATGTGGGCGACGTGGTGCAAGAACTGCCTGACCATGGACAAGACGACGCTGGTCGATCCGTCGGTCAAGGCGGCGCTCGACGGCTTCGTGAAGATCAAGTTCCAGGCCGAAGTGCCGGACGAGTCGCCGGCCAGAGAAGTGATGCAGCGATTTGGCGCGGTCGGCTTGCCGACCTACGTGGTGTTGACCCCGAAGAGCCAGGAGTCTCGATGAGGATGAAGGCGACCGTGTTGGCGGTGCTGTTGTTGGCGGTGGTGTCGGTCCGTGGCGAGCAGGCCGTGGGCAGCACCGCGCCGGCGTTTTCGCTGAAGGACCTCAAGGGCGCGACCGTCACCATGGCCCAACAGGCCGGCAAGGTGGTGATCGTCAACTTCTGGGCGACCTGGTGCGGCCCCTGCAAGGCCGAGATGCCGATCCTGATGAAGCTGCAGCAGGTGCACGGGCAGGCCGGGCTGGTGGTGCTTGGCGTGTCGATGGACGAAGAAGGTGCCAGCGTGATTACGCCCTGGCTGCAGAAGAACAAGTTCGTGGTTGACGGGAAACAGACGGCGATGAACTTCCCGATCCTGATTGGCACGCCCGAGGTGTCAACGGCCTTCGGCGAAGTCGAGGCCCTGCCGGCGACGTTCATCATCGACCGCAAGGGTAAAATCGTGCTGCGGCATGACGGCATCGTCGACTTCAAGGACGTCGACCGCACCGTCAAGCCGCTGCTCGCCGCGAAATAACTACCGGCCGGCCGCCTTCTTGCCGACCTCAATCGCCTTGAAGCCGGCGTCGCCCCAGCCCATGACGAACACGCTGAAGCCCTGCTTCATGCGCATCTCGATGTCGCCGGCGTTGGCGGGGTAGCCGCACGCGACGCCAAACTCCTTGCACGCCGCCAGCACCTTCTGAATCGACGCTTCCCACGCCGCTTCGTCGAGCTTGCGGGTCTTGTCTGGCTGCACCGTGCTGAACATGCCGCGCAGCGTGCCGGCGCCGGGCCAGAGCACGCCGATGCCTTTGACGGCCGCGATCTCGCGCACGTTCTTGAGGCCCTCATGGCTCTCGATGATGGTCCAGTTGACGAGCTCGCCGTTCGGGTTGAGCGGCCACAGGTCGGCCTTGGCCTTGTACTCCTTCTCG
The DNA here is from genome assembly GCA_030697165.1 of Acidobacteriota bacterium. Classification (NCBI taxonomy): domain Bacteria; kingdom Pseudomonadati; phylum Acidobacteriota; species Acidobacteriota bacterium. The sequence goes on along the minus strand of JAUYQQ010000023.1, from coordinate 224,984 downwards.
CTCAGACCCCACAGCGCCGGCGCCTGGCCGACATCCTCGGAGCGCGTGCCGCCGTTGGCCTTGAAGCGCATGGCGTCGATGCCGGCCTTGGCTTCGGCGGCGCTTTCGACCGACACGAACATGATGCCGCTGACGCCGAGATTGAGCTGCTGGCCGATGCTGACCGCGGCGGCCTTCGGGTCGGGCGCGATCTCGTGCATCTTGACCACGAGCGGGTGCGTGAACGCGCCGGCGGGCGACTTCAGGAACGCGCCGGTGCCGGCCATGCCCTTGACGAAGTCGGTGAACACCGGCAGCGCCCGCGCCATGTTGCCTTCCATCGTCCCGTCGAAGATGTAGTCGGTGTTCGTGTTCGCCAGGGCCTCGGCGGCCAGCTCGGCCGCCGTCTTCTGGGGCATCACTACCGGCGGCGTCACGACGCTGCCCGGCGCGGCGCCCGGGGGGCCGCCGCCCATGCGGCGATTGGCCGGGGCATAGAGGCCGAAGACCGGCTTCTTCGCGGCCATCAGTTCAATCATGGGGTTCAGCCGCTTGGGGGACTGGCCAACGACCAGGGCTCCCGCAGCTACCGTAGCGACCAAAGCAATCACGATCCGTGCACGCATGTTCTTCTCCCGCAGGCGAGTATAAGGGAGTTCGCTATTGCGACCAGAACTTCCAGCCGAGGCCGATGCGGAACGTCCGGCCGTTCTGCAGGATGGAGTCCTGGCGGTGCGCGCCGGATACCGGATCCTCAAATTGCTCGTTGAACAGGTTGCGGAACATGCCGACCAGCTCGAAGTCGCGGCCGATCGGCTGGGTGACCGTCACGTTGGCGACCGTCGCGGACCCGAGGGTCTGACCTGCGAGCGTCGTCCGGCTGCTCAGGTGCACCACTTCGGCCGCGATGATGGGCCGGTTGGTCGGACCATCCATGATGACCCGCGCCTTGAGCATGTGCCGCGGCGAGTTGGTGAGAGCCGTCCCGGTCTGCTGATCGGTGACGCGTTGCAGCGCATAACTGGTCACCGCCCGCACCCCGCCCCTGATCCGCATCTGCGCTTCGAGCTCGAGCCCCCTGGCGCGCACCTGCCCTTCGTTGACGTAGGCCACGCCCAGGGGGGTGGAGGGATCCGTCCTCAGCGTGATCAGGCGCTCGGCGGTGTACCAGTATGTCGAGACCGCCGTTCGCAGCGTGTCGTTGGTGTAGCGCTCCCAGACCACTTCATGGGTGTTGATCGACTCGGGCAGCAGGTTCGACACGCCGAAGTAGAAGGGGTTCTGCTCATACGCATTGGGTGCGCGAAAGGCCGACCCGAACAGGTACTTGAAGGATTCGTTCGGTGACGGCATCACGATCACCGCCGTGCGTGGCGACAACCGGCGAAACTGCTCGTAGCCGTCGTAGCGAACGCCCGCGTTGAGGATCAGCCAATTGGCCGGCCTGATTTCGTCCTGTGCGTAGACGGCATACTGCCTCGAGGATTGGCGGTCCACGAACAACGGCTCCGCCTCATTGCTGTATTGGAACCGCTGATCCTGATGGAGGTTGTTGATGAACTCCGCGCCAACGGTGAGGACCTGCCGCCCTGGCATGGATCGCGTCAGTCCGGTACCGGCGCTCCAGCGCGATCCGAGAATGTCAGTGGTGCCGACGATCGGGACCGCCGGGTTCTCGGCACTGGCGAAAGGATAGCGGCCGCCGGCGGCGAGCCGATCGTAGGAGGCTCGCGCGCTAAGGCGTGTGGCTCCGAACGACCGCGCGTATTGCGCGTCGAGCAGCGTATGAGCATCCGTCGTCTGCTCCGGCACAGTCTGCTCGTTGAAGACGGTGCCGAGCGAGGCCGTGGGGATCTGCCGCTGGCGCCGGCCGTACACACTGGTGAGCGTCACGTCCCGGAAGCTGAGTTGGCCGTAGAACTGCTCGAGCTCTTCGCCGTCGAGGCCGTCGGCCACCCCGTTGTTGGTGTCGGGCGCATCGAAGGCGGGGAAGTACAGCTGCTCGACGCCGGCACTGCGTTCGGCCGTGGCCGACAGGGCGAAGTCCACGCCGTTGGCGAAGCGGCGTCCCACGCTGGTGCGGGCCCGCGCCGTGCCAAGGCTGCCCCCCTCGACGGCGATCTCGGCCGCGTCGAGAGACGCGCCTGACCTGGTAATGACGTTCACCACCGCGAAGAACGCACTGTCGCCATAGAGCGACGAGGCCGGCCCGCGGATGATCTCGACCCGCTCGAACATTGCCGGGTCCATGCCGAACTCCGCGCCGATCTCCGCCTGCCCGAACACGTTGTCGTTGACCCGGTGTCCGTTCACCAGGAGCAGGATGCGGCTGTTGTAGTCGCCGGGTGTGGCAAAACCCCGCGCGCCCAGGTAGCTGTAGTTGCGGTCGTCGGTCACAAACATCCCGCGCACGCCCCGCAACACCTCGGCGAGCGTCCGGTAGCCCATGCGCGCGATCTCCTCCCTGGTGACGAACGTGACCGAGGCGGGAGCTTCGGTGACCGGCTGGGTCCGCTCCGATGCGCCAAACACCCGCCCGGCGTCAATGCGCATGAGCTCCTCGAGACTGAGTTCATGAAGCTGCTGCGCCGGGGCGACCGCCGGGACGGCGAGCAGGCCGCCGACGAGCAGGACCCGGCCGGCGCCAGAGCAGATCGCCGCGAGGAATGGGTGTTGGGTCATTTGATAATCGTCGCCAGGGACAGGAGCTGAGAGCCGAGCTGCAGGCCTGAGCGCTTCGTGTTGACGAGGTTGACGCGGAAGCGCAGCCCGCCCTGGTCGCTGTAGAACTGCACCATGCCGCCGCCGTGTGCGAACTGGTCGATGTCGCTCAGGGTCAGCACGGGACTGCCGTTGAGCGAGGCCGCGACCTCGGCGGCCCGGCTGCCGGTCAGGCCTGACACGTACACCAGGTGGCACGACCGCAGCGGCGCGCCGAACGCGATGGTTTGGACCACGATGTCGTGGCCGTCCACTGGTTGGCCGCGGACGTACTTGCCGAGGACGCCGGCGAACGCCTCGTCTCCGACCACGCATGCCACCAGGGGCGCCGACCTCGGCAGGATGGCCGGCGGCCACGAAGTGAATTTGATGAAATTGTGGACGAACGCCGCCTTGAGAGACGACTCGGTGACATCCTGTGCAATCACTGTTGCGGCGCACACGCAGAGCCACGCACAGATGGCAGCTCGACGTCCGGGGCCCTGCATCCCCTTGACTATGGCAGGGCTGCGGCGCCCGTCAGTTCACTTCAGCACACCCCCAAGCGTCGGGCAAAGGCTCGCGTGCGCGAAGTTATATGCTGATCCGGATGTTGTCGGTGCCCGAGGTCGATGTGCCGTGATGGCGTCCCTGTCTTGGCGGGTCGCGGTCACGCGCGACGAGGATGATCAGGGACCGCTCAGTTCAGCCCTCCGCGACGAGGGGTTTTACCCCCTGCGATGCGTGGTCATGGAGGAGGCGCCGTCCAGCGAACCGGCCGCCCTTGAGGCTGCGGCCGCGAACCTCGACACGTTTGATTGGCTCATTTGTTCGAGCGCCCGCACCGTGTCAGCCCTGACCGGTGCACGCACGACGGCATGGCCGCGCGCCGTGAGGACGGCCGCCGTTGGCGCCCGCACCGCCGAGGCCCTGGTGTCCGCCGGCGCGGATCCGGCGCCTTTGGTCGGCGCGTCGGAAGGCGCCGAGGCGCTCTGGACCGCATTGTCGACGATCGAGTGGACTCACCGTCGTGTGCTGGTGCCCACGGTGCCGGGCGGGCGTCGCATGTTGATCGATGGGTTACGTCAGGCTGGAGCCGTCGTCACCGAGGTCGAGGCGTACCGGATGATCCCGCGGCCGGCCGCGCAGATTCGCCTGGACTGGGTGGCCGCTGCTCCCGACGCCGCCGTCATCAGCAGTCCCTCGACCGCGTCCGCTCTGATCGCCGGCGTGGGCATTGATGCCTTGGCCACGCTTAGCGCGATCGTGGCGATCGGCCCGACGACCGCCGCCGCACTGGCGGCCGCCGGCGTCCCCTGCCAGCAGGCCGCGCGTGCCGATTTTCGTGAGGCCGCTCGCACGCTGGCGCGGCTGCGCGACACGGCGCCGCCGCGCGCGTGGTAAGTTTCGAAGCGTGACTCTCGATCGCCTTTTCGTCGAGTGCAGCGCACTGGGCTTTCAGTCCGTGCTGACGACGACGCTGGCCATCACCTGCTACGTGCTGTGGCGGCGCCAGCGGCGCGACTACTTCCTCACCTGGTCGGCGGCCTGGTTTCTGTACGTGCTGCGGCTGGCGGCGATGTCCACCTTCCTGGTTCGCCGCGACATGGTCTGGCTGTTTCTCCACCAGGTCATGACCGGGTTGAGCGCGCTGCTGCTGCTGGCGGCGGCGTGGCAACTGTCGCGCGGGTTTACCTGGCGCCCGTGGCACCTGCTGGCCGTGCCCCTGATGGTGGGGTGGGCCTGGCTGACGATCTTCGGCATGCAGAGCATGATGGTGGCGGGCGTCACCTCCACGATCCTGTTGTCCTCTGTCACCATCTGGACGGGGGTGGTGTTCTGGCGCGACCAACGCCGGCCGTCGAGCGGCGCCATCAAGGTGCTGACCTGGGCGTTCGTGCTCTGGGGCATCCACCACCTCGATTACCCGCTGCTGCGCGGCTTCGGCGCGGCCGTGCTGTACGGCGCGTTCGTCGACATGCTGTTCCTGTTCGCGATCGGGTTCGGGATGCTGTTCCTGGTTCTTGGCGAAGAGCGCGCGCGGCTGAGCTCCAGAACCGCTGACCTCGAACAGTTGACCCGGCTGCTGCTGCGGGCGCAGGAAGACGAGCGGCGCCGTATCGCGCGCGAGCTGCACGACGAGGCCGGACAGGCGCTCACGGCCGTGAAGATCGAGCTCGATCTCGACGGCCACACCGATGCCGGGGCGCGCGTTGGCCGCGCGCTGGCCCAGGTCCGGGATCTCAGTAACCTGCTGCGGCCGTCGGCGCTCGATGACCTGGGACTCGCCGTCGCGCTGCGGGCCCTGGCGGCCGACGTCTCGGAGCGCTCGCGGCTGCAGGTGGATCTCGAAATTGACGGCCACGCGCTGCTGCCACCGAACGTCGAAGTCGTCATCTATCGCGTCATGCAGGAAGCCCTCACGAACACCGTGCGCCATGCGTGCGCCACGAGGGTCCGTGCGTATCTCGGACTTGGCCCACACCTCGTCGTACTCACGGTTGAAGACGATGGCCGTGGGCTGTCGCCGGACGTGCGCCCCAACCTGGGCTGGCTCGGCATGCAGGAGCGGGTCACGGCGGCGGGCGGCACCCTGGCCATCTCGGGTCATGGTGTGCCGGGTGTGCGGCTGACGGCGTCAATTCCGGTCGAGGCCGCGCCATGAACGCGCCTCCCGTGCGGGTGATTCTCGCCGACGATCACACCCTGGTGCGCGCCGGCATTCGCCGCATCATCGAATCGCAACCCGGCTGCGTGGTGGTGGGCGAGGCGGCCGACGGCCACGAGGCGATCGACGCGTTGCGGCGGGTGGTGGCCGACGTGCTGGTCCTCGACCTCAAGATGGACGGCCGCGACGGCATCGAAGTGCTACGAGTGGCCAAAGCCGAGCGGCCCCAGCTCCAAGTCATCGTCCTCACCATGCACGCGGGCCGCGAATATGTGGCGCGCGCGCTCGAAGAAGGCGCCAACGGCTATTTGCTGAAGGACTCGGCCGTCCAGGACCTGGCGGCGGCAATTGATGCGGTGATGGCCGGCCGCACCTACTTCAGCCCGGCGATCCAGCAACAGATGGCCGAGATCCTCAAGGGTCGCGGACCGGCCTCGCCGGACCTCCGCTCCCTGACCGACCGTGAGCGGGAAGTGCTGATCCTGGTGGCGCGCGGCCTGGCCACCAAGGAGATTGCCGCCGCACTCGACATCGGCGGCCGCACCGTCGAGACCCACCGCGCCAACCTGATGCGCAAGCTCGGCGTGAAGTCAGTGGCCCTGCTGACACAGGTCGCCATCCGCGAGGGCATCGTGGATCTGCCGGCTCCGTAGTTGTACGGAGCTGGTCTCCGCATTCTTGCGAATTGTCGATCACTGATGGGCTCGCTAATCTGGGCTTGCCCGTGTTTCCAGAGACATCGTCCGCGCCGGTCCTGCCGATCGATGGCCTCGCGCCTCTGCGCGCGGTGTCGATCAGCCACCGGACGCATGGCATCGACGGCCTGACCACGCTCGCGGGCGGACCCGCCGCGATGGCCGATGTCCGAGCCGCACTCGCCAGCCGCGGCATCGAGGCCGTCCTCCTGGTCACCTGCAACCGCCTCGAACTGTACTGGCGCTCGCGAACGCCACAGGATGATGTGATCGTGTCCGGGAGCCTGGCCGCGGCCCTTGGTGCCAATGCCGGAGACCTCAGTGGACGGGCATCGTGGCTGACGGGCGAGCGTGCGGCGCACCATCTTTTCCGCGTCTGCGCGGGTCTCGAGTCGGTGGTCATCGGTGAGGCCGAGGTGCTGGGGCAGGCGCGCGCCGCCCTTGACACCGCCGGCGGCGCCGGTCGATTGGTCGGCGGCGTGTTCCGTGCGGCGATTCGGGCCGGACGCGCGGCCCGGGCCGAGACCGGCATCGCGCGCGGCTCGATGTCGGTCGCATCGACCGCCATCCACTGGCTGGCTGCGCACGTCTCGCTCGACACCTGCCGCGTTCTGGTGGTCGGCGCCGGTGACACGGCGCGCAAAGCCGCCCGGCACCTGAAGGCCGTCGGCGTCCGCGAGATGGTGGTGGTCAATCGGACCCTGGCGCGCGCGGAGGCGCTGGCGGTCTCAGTGGGCGCCGACGCCGTGGGTCTTGACGCGCTTCAGGACCAAATCCTTCTGGCTGATGCCATCGTGTCGGCCGTCACCGTGAACCAATGGGTGATCACCCGCGACCACATGCGCCGCCGGTGTGCCAACGCCGACCGGCCCTTGTTCGTCGTCGACCTGGCGATGCCGCCCAGCGTGGAACCGACCGAGTTCGCCGGCATCATGCGCATCGACCTGGGGGTCATCGAGCAGGTGACCCGCGTAGGCCGCGAACAGCGAGCGGCCGAGGCCCCGCGGGTCGAGGCCGTGATTGCCCGCGAGGTCGAGTGGTTGCGGAAGTGGGCGGCACGCGAGGCCCTGCGGCCGCAGGCCGGCCGCCGGCCCGTGAGGGCGTGCGAGGCGGACGCGTGAGGTTGCGGATCGGCACGCGGGGGAGCGCCCTGGCGTTGTGGCAGAGCCGCCACGTGGCCGCCCGGCTGTCGGCGGGCGATCGTGATCTCCAGGTGGTACTGGTTGAGATCACCTCCGCCGGTGATCGCCTGACCGATGTCCCACTGTCGCACGTGGAAGGCACCGGGTTCTTCACTGCCGCGATCGAGCAGGCGCTGGCCGCCGGCGAAATTGACGTGGCGGTCCATAGCTTCAAGGACTTGCCGGTGGATTCCACCGCCGGCCTGATCGTGGCCGCCGTGCCGGAGCGCGGCCCGGTCGAGGATGTGCTGTGCGGCCGCGATGGGCTCACCCTCGCGACCTTGCCGGCAGGCGCCCGGGTCGGAACCTGCAGCACGCGGCGGACCGCGCAAGTGCGGCTGATGCGCCAGGACCTCGAGATGGTCACGCTGCGCGGCAACGTCCCCACCCGCGTGGCCCGGGTCGGGCGGGACCTTGACGCGATTGTTCTCGCGCGCGCCGGCCTGGTACGGCTGGGCCTCGACCACGCGATCACCGAGGTCTTCGCGATCGATCGCATGGTGCCCGCGCCCGCGCAGGGCGCCCTGGCGATTCAATGCCGTATTGGCGATACGGCCGTGCATCGCCGGATTGCGGTGCTCGATGATGCGCCGACGAGACGTGCGGTCGAGGCGGAGCGCACCATGCTGCACGTGCTCGGCGGGGGCTGCTCCGTCCCGGTCGGCGCCATTGCCACGCCGGTGGCCGGCGGGTTGAGCCTGTCTGCCGCCGTCTTCAATGCGGCAACCGGAGCGGCGTTGCGGGTGTGCGTCACCGGTGCCGATCCGGTGGCGCTTGGCCAACTGGCCGCGGCCCGCCTCATGGCGCAAGGGGCGGGGGAGATTCTCGCCGCGTTCGCGTCCTCGTCTGCAGGAGCGCCGGCGTGATGCGGCCGTTCCATCGTGGCCGGCGTTTGCGCCGTTCCGCGGCCATGCGCACGTTGGTCACCGAAACGCGCCTGTGCGCCGGACAGCTCGTGGCGCCGCTGTTTGTTTGCGAGGGAACGGGTGTCAGCGAACCCATTCCGGCCATGCCGGGCCAGTCGCGGCTGTCACCCGACCGCGCGGCTGACGAGGCTTCTGCGTTGGCAGCCGCCGGCGTTCGCGCGGTGCTGTTGTTCGGCGTGCCATCCAGGAAGGATGCGCAAGGCAGCGGCGCATGGGATGACAACGGACCCGTCCCGGCGGCGATCCGCAACATCAAGCGCGAGGCACCCGACGTCAGCGTGTGGGCCGACGTCTGTCTCTGCGAATACACCGATCATGGCCACTGTGGCGTCGTCCATGCGGGCGAGGTGGACAACGATGCGTCGTTGCCGCTGCTGGCGCAGGCCGCCCTCGCCTATGCCCGCGCCGGAGCGGATGTGATCGCGCCTTCCGACATGATGGACGGCCGGGTCGCGGCAATTCGCCTGGCCTTGGACACGGCCGGCTTCACCGATCGCGCCATCGTGTCCTACGCCGTCAAGTATGCCTCGGCGTTCTACGGCCCGTTTCGCGAGGCCGCCGGTTCGACGCCCCAGCATGGTGACCGGCGGGGCTACCAGATGGACCCGCCCAATCTCCGCGAGGCCCTGCGTGAGGCGATCGCCGATGTCGATGAAGGCGCCGACATGGTCATGGTCAAGCCCGGTCTGCCATATCTCGACGTGATCCGCGCGGTGCGCGAAGTGGTCGAGGTCCCGGTGGTGGCCTACCAGGTGTCGGGCGAGTACTCGATGCTGCACGCTGCCGCCGAGCGTGGGTGGATCGACCTTGACCGCGCCATGCTCGAAACCGCCATCAGCCTGCGTCGCGCGGGCGCCGACATCTTGATCACTTACTTTGCGAAGCCGCTCGCGCGGGCGCTATCGCGAGAGGCCACGTCGTGAGCAGTGGCTTGCAGACGCCGGCGATGTGGGCAGAGCGGGCGCGCCGTGTGTCCCCTGGCGGCGTCCATTCGCCGGTGCGCGCCTTCAAGGCCATGGGCATGCCCCCCCTGGCCATTTCGAGCGCCCACGGCGCACACCTCACGACCGTTGACGGACGCCGTCTCCTTGACTGGATTGGGGCCTGGGGGCCGGCCCTGCTCGGGCACGATCACCCGGCGATCGCGAGGGCGATCGTCGACGCCGTGTCCCGTGGGGTGGTGTTTGGCCTGTCCTCCACGCAGGAAGTTGAATTGGCCGAGCGGATCACCGACCGCGTGCCCGGGTGCGAGATGGTGCGGCTGGTCGTCACCGGCACCGAGGCGACGATGAGCGCGGTCAGGGTGGCGCGGGCGGCCACCGGACGGTCGCGCATTATCAAATTCGCGGGCGGCTATCACGGTCACGCCGACATGTTCCTGGTCAGTGCCGGCTCGGGCGCGGCCACCTTGGGCGTGCCCGACTCACCCGGGGTGACCGCGGCCACCGCCGCCGACACCCTGGTGGCCGAGTTCAACGATCTGGCGAGCGTCGATCGCTGCTTTGACGGATCGCCCAATGCCATCGCCGCGCTCATCGTCGAACCGGTGATGGGGAACATGGGCTGCGTGCCACCGGCCGCCGGGTTCCTGCAGGCGCTGCGCGAGCGCTGCACGCGCCATGGTGCCGTCCTGATCTTCGACGAGGTGATGACCGGGTTTCGCGTCGGCCGCGGTGGCGCCGCTGGGCGATATGGGGTGCCGCCGGATCTGGTGACGCTCGGCAAGATCGCGGGTGGCGGCCTGCCGCTGGCCGCCTTCGGTGGCCGCCGCGAGCTGATGGAACTGGTGGCGCCATCGGGACCGGTGTATCAGGCCGGCACCTACGCCGCCCACCCGCTGGCCGTCGCTGCCGGATTGGCCGCCTTCGATGTCATCGATGCCACACCAGACCTCTACGAAGGGTTGGAGCGAACCGGGGAATCGCTCGAAGTGTCCCTGCAGCAGACGATTGCCCGCACTGGTGTGGCCGCACGGGTGCAGCGGGTCGGCGCGATGTGGACGATGTTCTTTTCCGCCGGACCGGTGCGATGCTGGGCCGACGCGGCCGCCGTCGATCGCGAGGCCTACGTCGCGTTCTTCACCGGCATGTTGGCCCGGGGCATCCTGCTGCCGCCTTCGCCCTTTGAATCCGCATTTCTGTCAACCGCGCATGATCAAGTGGTCATCGCCCAGACCGTCGAGGCCGCCCGCGCGACCTTGCAGGATATGACGCGATGAACGACCGCTTCCTTCGCGCCTGCCGCCGGCAGCCCGTGGATCGAACCCCGATCTGGATCATGCGGCAGGCCGGCCGCTACCTGCCGGAGTATCGGGAACTGCGCAGCCGGGTGGGTTTTCTCGAGCTATGTCGCACCCCGGAACTGGCGGCGGAAGTGACCTTGCAACCGCTCCGGCGGTTCCCGCTCGATGCGGCGATCCTGTTCTCGGACATCATGCTGCCGCTTGATGCCTTCGGTATCGCGATGACCTTCAATCCCGGGCCGAAGATTGCCGATCCCATTCGGTCGCGGGCCCAGGTCGACGCGTTGCAGGCGAGGCCGGCCGCCGAGGCGCTCCCGTTCGTGGCCAGTGCCGTGAAATTGCTGCGCCGGGAACTGGACGGCCGCACGCCGCTGATCGGCTTTTGCGGCGCCCCGTTCACCCTCGCTGCCTACCTGGTACAGGGCGAAGGCAAAGAGGGCTTTGGCGCCGTCAAGCGGCTGATGTTCAACGAGCCCGCTACCCTCGAGGCGCTGCTCGAGAAGCTTGCCGTGGCGATGGTCGACTACTTGCGGTTGCAGGTCCACGCCGGCGCCCAGGCGGTACAGATCTTCGATTCGTGGGCCGGTATTCTCGGGGCCGCGGAGTACCGGCGCTTCGCGCTCCCGCACATCCAGTTCATGGTCAGAGGCGTGCGCGACCTGGGCGTGCCAGTCATCTATTTCGTCAACGGCGCGCCTCACTTGCTGGAAGCGGCGGCTGCGGCGGGCTCGGACGTACTCGGCGTGTGCTGGCGCACACCCTTGGACGAAGTGGCACGGCGGGTCGGCCCCGACCTGGCGCTTCAGGGCAATCTCGATCCGCACGTGCTATTTGCGACGCCGGCGGTGGTGCGCGAGCGGGCGGTCGAGTTGCTGGACCGCATGGCCGGCCGGCCTGGACACATCATGAACCTGGGGCACGGGATCCTGCCCGAGACGCCCATTCCCTCGGTCGACGCCCTGATTGATGCCGTTCACGCCCACAAGGGGGCGATGTCATGGCCAACCTGACCGATACCGCGTCCACGCTTGCACTGCTCGAGAAGTACGATCGACCAGGTCCGCGCTATACCTCGTACCCGACGGCGGTCGAGTTTCACGACGGCGTCGGTGACCGGCAATATCGACAGCGCCTGGCCCTGGTCGACGCGGATGCCCAGCAGCCGCTCTCGGCGTATGTGCACCTGCCGTTCTGCGAAGCGCGCTGTGCCTTCTGCGGCTGCAACGTCATCATCACCCCGCATCGCGAGGTCGCGGCGCAGTATCTAAACGTCCTCGACCAGGAGATCGCGCTGCTGGCCACGGCGCTGCCGCAGCGTCGGCAGATCGCGCAGATGCACTGGGGCGGTGGCACACCGACCTACTACGAGAGCGATCAACTGGCGCGCCTGTTTGATCGGATCCACCAGCATTTCACGTTCACTCCCGAGGCGGAACTGGGCATCGAGATTGATCCCCGCGTCACCAGCAGCGCGCAGTTGCGCCGCCTGCGCGGCCTGGGCTTCAACCGGTTGTCGATGGGGATCCAGGATTTTTCGCCGCAGGTGCAGCAGGCGATCAATCGCGAGCAGAGCTACGAGCTGACCGCGGCGCTAATCGCCGAGGCGCGGGCGGCTGGCTTCACCTCGGTCAATGTCGATCTGATCTACGGCCTTCCGTTTCAAACCGTCGAGTCCTTTGCCCAGACCCTCGAGCAGACGCTGACGCTCAGGCCCGATCGCGTGGCCGCGTACTCGTTTGCGTTCGTGCCGTGGATGCGGGCCCACATGAAGGCCCTGGCGACCGAGGCGCTGCCGTCCGCGAGTTTGAAGCTGGAACTGCTGGCTCTCACCATCGACGCCTTCGTGCGTGCGGGGTACCGGCAAATCGGCATGGATCACTTCGCCCTGCCGGCCGATGACCTGGGGCAGGCTGCCGAGCGCGGCGAACTGCATCGCAATTTCATGGGCTACACGGTCCAGAAGACCCCCGACATGGTCGCCCTTGGCGTCTCAGGCATCGGTGAGGTGCATGGCGCCTTCGTCCAGAACAGCAAGAAGCTGACGGAGTACTACGCGGCGATTGGTGACGGCCGTTTCGCCGTGGATCGCGGCTACGAGATGTCGCTCGATGACCTCGTGCGGCGCCACGTCATCTCCGGCTTGATGTGCAACTTCCGCGTCGACATCAAGCAGGTCGAAGCCGACTTTGCCATCGACTTCAAGGCCTATTTCGTGGAGGAGCTGGCAGAGCTGACGGCCGCGCACTCGCCAGCCACCGACGGCCTGGTCACCGTCGACGCGAGGGCGATTGACGTGACACCACTCGGCCGGCTGTTCGTACGGAACGTGTGCATGGTGTTCGACCGGTACCTGCGCGCCCGTACCGCTGGCCCCAAGCCCGTCTTCAGCAGGACCGTATGACCACCCCACGCGTGATCGTGGCCGGCGGCGGCATTGCCGGCCTGACGTGCGCCTACACGGTGGAGGCCGAAGCGGCACGGCTGGGTCGTAAGGTCGACGTCCTCGTAATTGACGCCGGCCACGAGGCCGGTGGCCACGCCCGGACCGTGGAGGACGCGGGCTGGTTGGTGGAGCGGGGCCCCAACGGATTCCTCGACAGCGAGCCAGAGACCATGGCCTTGATCGAAGAGCTGGGGTTGTCCCCGGACCTGGTGGAGGCCAACGCTCGGTCGCGCCGCCGGTTCGTCCTTCGCGGTGGCGCCCTCGTGCAGGTCCCCACCGCGCCGCCGGCTCTGCTGAGCTCGCCGATCATCAGTTGGCCCGCCAAGCTGCGCTTGCTGCGGGAGCCATGGGCAAAGGCGGCGCCACCGCACGCCGATGAGACGGTGTTCGAGTTTGCCGAACGCCGCCTGGGGCGGGAGGTGGCCGAGGTGCTGGTCGACACGGCAGTGGCCGGGATTTCCGCCGGTGACAGCCGGCAGCTGTCGGTGCGATCGCATTTTCCAATCCTGGTCGAGTGGGAACGTAATCATGGCGGCCTGTTCCGGGCGTTGCTGGCCCGACGGAAGACGGCACCGAGGCGGCCGCGACTGCTGAGTTTTGCCCGCGGACTTGGTACGCTGCCCCGCACCCTTGCCGACCGGCTGGCACCGCGGGTCATGACCGGCCGCGCCATCACGAATATCTCCCGGCACGCCCAGGCGTGGCAGGTGCAGTTGGCCTGCGGCTTGTCATTGCCGGCCGACCAGGTCGTGTTCGCGACGCCCGCATCGCAGACGTCCGCGATCCTCCGCGAGCTGGATGGCGAGCTGGCCAGCGAGCTCGCGGCGATTCCGTACGCGGGCCTGGCGGTCGTCGCTCTTGGCTATGCGGCGGCGTCGCTTGGTCGCGGCCTGGACGGGTATGGCTACCTCGTCGCCCGGAGCGAGCAGTTGGCGACCATCGGCGTGCTCTGGGAATCCTCGATCTTTCCGGGACGTGCGCCCGACGGCGCGGTGTTGTTGCGGGTGTTCCTCGGCGGTGCGCGCCGGCCCGATGTGGCCGCCCTCGATGACGCGACGTTGACCACGCTCGCCCGTACTGAGCTGGTCATGGGCCTGGGCATCGCCGATCGGCCGATTCGGCACCAGGTGTTCCGGTGGCCGGCGGCCATCGCGCAGTACACCGTCGGTCACGACGATCGGGTCGCCGCGATCCGTGAGCGCCTGGAGAGCCATCCCGGCCTCGACGTGTGCGGCACCGCTTGTGACGGGGTGTCTTTCAACCACGCGATTGCGGCGGCCCGGCGTACCGCCAGATCGGTCGCGACGCGCCTGCTGGGTGAGGCATGACCCTTCAACACCTCGTCCTCACTACCTACGGCGAACCGCCACTGCCTGGTTTCACCGACCAACTGGTCTACTCGTGGCGGATTCTGCAGGGGCTGACGCGAACGGTGGCCGACATTCCCCAGGTCGCGATTCCGTTCATCGCCCTGGCGCGCGCCCACGGCCGCCAGCGCATGTGGAAAGAGAACGATTACATGTCGCCTCTCGAGCCGATCACCGAGGCGCAGGCCGCAGCGGTCCGTGACGCACTGGCTCAGTCGGCACCAGGCGACTGGCGGGTTCATATTGCGTACGAGTTCCGGCGGCCACTCTTGCAGGACGTGCTCCGCACCATTGCTGATGACGATCCGGTCTGGATCGCGCCGATGTATGCCGCCGATTCCGCGTTCACCCACGAGCTGTCGCGACAGGCGGCCGCCGCGCCAACGGGTCGATCGGCGCGCCGCGGGCGCACGGAAGTGCTGCCGGCACTCGACCTGGATCATCTCGCCGATATCTCGGCAGCGCATGTCCTGTCGCAACTGGGAGAAGGGGATACCGGGCCAGCGACCGCGCTCGTGCTGGCGGCGCATGGGACCCTGCTCGAACCCGCGCGCCCGATCGACACCGGTCGCTGCGCCACCGAGCGGTTATACGGCGCCATCCGCACCCGCCTGTCGGCACACTTCGGGCTGATCTTGAACGGCTGGCTGAACCACACCCGCGGCGGCCGATGGACCGAACCTCCGATTGACATGACACTCGAGCGTGTTAGCCAAGCTGGCTTCACAAACGTGGTGTACTACCCGTTTGGCTTTCTGGCCGATAACGCGGAGAGCCAGCTCGAAGGCCAGCTGGCGGCAGGCGCCCGGCCGGAACTGCAGATCCGTTTCCTCCCCTGTCTGAACGATAGCGAAGCCCTGGCGGCCGCGCTCGCGAAGCAAGTCGTCGCTCAATAAAAGAGTCTTCCCAACCGAGATTCAGCCTTGACGACCTATTTAGTCGTATATAAACTTGAGACTTGATCTCATTATTGGTCGTTGAGAGCGTCCTCAATTGCCGGAGGTATCTCATGCGTTGTTCGTCCCTGACTGTCTTGGTGTTGGTTCTTGCCATTGGCGGCTTCGCTGTCGTCGGTGCCGCTACGCCGCCGGCGCAATCCCCGCCGACCATCTCCGGCCAGGTCGTTGACATTACTGGGGCCGTCCTTCCAAAAGCCGCCGTCACCGCGCGCCGGTCTTCTGGCCTGGTCGTGGACGCGGTGGTCTGTGATGCGGCAGGCCAATTTGTGCTGCGGCTGGCCGAGCCTGGCGACTACACCATCTCGGCGCAACACGACGGCTTTGCAGTGACCGAGACCACCATTACGGTGAACGCGCGGCCCCTGGCCGCCCTCGAACTGCGATTGCGACCAGGCGGGCTGGCCGAAGAGCTCACCGTCATCGGTGCCAGGTTGGCCGGGTCAGAGGAAATGCGGCGGCGGCTTCCCGGTGGCTTCGACCTGCTGACGCGAGAAGTCCTCGACGCGGCGCATGTGTTCTCGACCAGCGAGGCGCTGCGGAAGGTGCCCGGAGTGGTCGTACGCGACGAGGAAGGCCTGGGTCTTCGCCCCAACATCGGTATTCGCGGGCTCAACCCCACGCGATCGTCCAAAGTGCTGCTGCTCGAGGATGGGGTGCCGGTGTCGTACGCGCCCTACGGGGACAACTCCAGCTACTACCATCCCCCCATTGAACGCTTCGAACGCGTCGAGGTGCTCAAGGGATCGAGTCAGATCGCCCACGGGCCTGTGACGCTCGGTGGAGTGGTGAACTACATCACGGCCGAACCGCCGACGCACCCGCAGGGCGCGGTTCAGGTCGCTGCCGGCAATCGCGACTACCTGAATGCGAGCGGATCGCTCGGCGGGACGTGGGGCCACACGGGCGTCTTCGGCCACGCGCTGCGGAAACAGAGCGACGGCGCCCGCGACAACATCCAGAGCGAACTGACCGACGTGATGGCGAAGGCGAGCCGGGCCATCGGGACCGTCTCGCAGCTGGCTGTCAAGGCGAACTACTATCGCGAGCGGTCGCAGGTGACCTACAGCGGCCTGCGCGAGGAGGAGTACCGGCGAGATCCGCGTGCCAACCCGTTTACCAACGATCGGTTCGACGGCGACCGCGCCGGCGCAAGCGTCGTCTATCGTGGGCTGTTGTGGTCGCGCGTGGCGTTGAGCGGCACAGCCTATGCGTCGTCTTTCGCACGGGACTGGTGGCGCCAATCGAGCAATTCCGGACAGCGACCGAATGACGCCGGTGATCCGCAGTGCGGAGGCATGGCCAACCTTGGCACCACCTGCGGCAACGAGGGCCGCTTGCGGCGTTATCGACAGGGCGGAGTCGAACTGCGGGCGCGCCACGATTTCGTTGCCGGCGTCCGTCACGAGATCGACTTCGGCGTCCGCATCCACGGCGAGCACCAGGATCGGCGGCAGGAGAACGGCGACACCCCGGCGGCCCGTCGCGGTGTCCTGGTTGAGAACAATGTGCGCGGGACCGAGGCGCTGTCGGGATTCGTGCAGCATCGATGGATGGCGGGCTACTGGACCATCACCCCTGGGGCTCGCGTTGAGCGGATCAGCTACTCACGAACCAACCGGCTGCTGGACCGGTCGGGCCGGACCTCGGCGAGCGAGGTCGTGCCCGGCCTCGGCGTCTCCTGGGGACCGACGGTCGACCGGACCGTCTTCGCCGGCATTCACCGCGGGTTTGCGCCGGCCCGCGCCGAAGACATCATCAACAACACCGGAGGGACTGTGGATCTGGAGCCCGAGCGGAGCTGGAACTACGAAGCCGGCGGCCGGTTACGGGCGGGCGTTGTGGGCGTACACGGCACGGCATTTCGCCTCGACTACTCAAACCAGGTCGTTCCGGCCAGCCTCGCCGGCGGCATCGGCAGCGCGCTGACCAACGGCGGGCAGACCCTTCATCAGGGTGTCGAGGGCGGCCTCGACGCCGACTGGCGTCAGCTGCATGGCACGCGTCACGATCTCTACGGGCGTGTGTCGTACACCTGGCTTCCCACCGCGCGGTTCGTCGGTATTCGCACGAGCAACGTACCGGGATTCTCGGGCATCAATGTCGGGGGCAACCGGTTGCCTTATGCGCCGACGACGACCGCGTCGATCACGACCGGCTATCGGCATGCCCTCGGTGTCGACGTGCAACTCGAGTCGCAATATGTGGGGGCTCAGTTCGCCGACGACCTGAACACGGTCGCCGGCAGCCCCGACGGGCAGCGTGGGCTGATACCCGCACACACCTACTGGAATTTGGCCGTGTCCTGGCGCGCGCCTCGGCGCGGCGCGTCGGTGTTCGTGGCTGTCAAGAACCTCGACGGTCGCTTGTTCATGGTCGACCGCTCGCGCGGAATCCTGCCGAGTCATCCGCGCCTGATACAAATCGGGACGGCGTGGCGATTCTAAGTCCCCAGGATCGGAGTCAGCCCGCCTGGGAGTAAAGTTAGGCTTATGAGCCGAACCGTGCTGGTTGCTGTCCTGCTGATCGGAGCCGGCGTGGCCCCTCTACTGAGCCGCGTCGCCGCACAACAGGCCCCGCCGCAGGCCACCTTCCGCTCCAGCATCGACCTCGTCACCATCGACGTCGTCGCCACCACGAGCAACGGCGCGCCCGTCCACAACCTGACGGTCGATGACTTCGAGCTGCTCGAAGACGGCGTGCCCCAGCCGGTGCAGACGTTCCAGTTCATCAACCTCGCCAGCACCTCGGCGGTGAACCCGCTGCCGCCAGGGATGGCGTCGAACGAGATCGAGCCCGGCGGGTTGTTCGTGGTGGTGCTCGACGAACTCGGCCTGCAGGTCAATGACGTGCATCAAGCGCGGCGCGTGGCCGACCGATTCTTCAAGGAAACGCTGCTCCCCAACGACTACGTCGCGATCATCCGCTCCGGGACCGATTCCGGTTTCTTCCTGACGAGCGATCGCACGGCGGCGTTTGATGCGATCGCGCGAACGACCGGCCGCCGCGAACGCACCCTCGGCCTCGAGCAGCCTGGCGCGGCTGCGGCCGGCACGGCCTCGGCCGCCGAGAGCCTCGCCGAGCTCGAGTCGGCTATTGAGACTTTTGGCGTCGGCGAGAACGGGCGAGAAAGCTTCCGGGTGCTGCTGAACGTCGTCGAGCACCTGCGCCGCATTCCGGCCCGCCGCAAGGCGGTGCTGTGGTTCAGCCGCGGCGGCAACCTGCCACCGGGCTACTTTGACGCCGTGGAGATGGGCCGCATCACGGGACGAGACGACGAGGTGTTTTCGCGCCTGATCAACAGCGCGCGTGCGGCGAATGTGGCGATCTACACGGTGGATCCGCGAGGACTGCAAACGTCCGCCGGCGACGTCGAGCGCGACCCGGAGCCGTTTGACCAGGGAGTGGTTCGCGACCTGGCGACGGCCACGGGCGGGCGGTCCTTGCTCTCGAACGACACCAACGCCGCGCTTGCACGCGTGGCCGCCGAGAACCGCGCCTATTATCTGATCGGCTATGCGCCGTCGCCGTCGACGGGCCGCGACCGGGCCCGCAAGTTGTCGGTGCGGACGCGCGTCCCCGGCGTGTCGTTGCTGCACCGGCGGGTCTACCTGCCGTCGGCCGGGTCGGGGGCGGCCCCGCTCAGCCTGATCGAGTCGGCCATGCCGGTGCCGGGCCTGCCGATTGCCCTGGCGCCGTCAGCCGTCGCCGGCGAAGGCAATCGCCGCGGCATCATCGTGCCGTTTGAAATGGGCGCGGGATTGAAGGATGGCACCGACGTCACCTACACGGTGGTGGCGCTCGATCCCGCGGGCAAGTTGGCGGCGCGGGCGAGCGGCACCGTCAAGGCGCAAGGCGGCCGTGCCATCGGCGAAGCGCGCCTCGCGGTGGACGCGAAGATCTATCAGGTCCGCGTAGCCGGCCAGGTCGCCGGGGAGGACGCGGCTGAAGGGCTGGCATTCGCGACGGTGGTGGTGCCCGAAGGGAGGGCCAAGACGCCCACCTGTTCAGGCTTCGTGTTCGAGCAGGCCGGCGAGCGTTCGGCGCTTCGGCAGTTCACGCGCGGCGAGCCGATCGTCATCTCGACCCTCATCTCGGCCGAGAAGATCAACGACCGCGCGATCACCTTCGGATTGGGCTCGGCCGGCGGCACGATCGAGCGCAGTTGGCCCGTAGTCGTGGGCAAGCCGCTGGCCAGGGGCCTGTGGCGGGTCGCGCTCAGCCTGAAACCCCCGCTGCCCGGCGGCCACGCCGAGATCCGCGTGATGGAAGACGGCTTGCTGCTGAACGAGAACTGCCGGACGGAGTTCGTGCTGAAATAAGCCCGGGCTCCCACCTGATTCCCGTCGAGCTTTCGCTCCTGCGGCGAAAGGCGTAGAATGGAAGGGTAGTTAGCGGTTTTACTTCTCCCTGGGGGCGATCTGGCTTCGACGGGGGTGCGAGATCGCGGAACGCGTGCCGAGGCCCATGCACCTCGTAAATCCCGTGGAAAAACAACGTAACTGCGAACGCAGACTACGCTCTCGCCGCTTAATACCGGTGAGCGATCAACTTGAGAGCGCCTACGGCTCGGGATTGATCGTCATTTAGTAGGCTGGCTGCCACGTTCCGCCTTGAGGCGTGGTAGCGAGACACATCGGGGATGGCGGCCGGGGCTTTTGGCTCCGTTTCTAACCGGTCGCGACACGAGAACGGAGACACGCACGTAGGGGTCTGCGACGACGTGTTCTCGGACGCGGGTTCAACTCCCGCCGCCTCCACTTCTCTCACTTCGTTCGCGAAGTGTTCGGCGCCGGTCGTTTAGTTCAGTCAGCGCCTTCGGCGCTAGACAGTGCAACTCCCGCCGCCTCCACCATTCGACTCACCTTGCGCTTCGCTTCACGCGAACCGCAAGGTTCGCTCATGGCAAGCCATTTTGCTGGGAGAATGCCCTGAGTAAGCGGTCGGCCAGCCGAAGGCTGGACGATTGCGCATCGAAGGGTACCCTTCAAAACGGCCCTATTTTCCCGCCGTCTCCACGATTCCTCCACGGAATTCGCCGCCCGTCTCCAAGAGCCGAATCGCCGCATCGAGCGCGGCCGGACTCAAGTGCATGTAGCGCTGCGTCGTGGCCAAGTCGGAATGTCCCGCGAGTTCCTAAATGGCCCTTGCCGCCGCCCCGCGCATCGCCAGGTGGAGTTGATCCGATCTCGTGGACGGGTTAACTACGCCGCCTGAGCCTCCAGGGTAGATCGTTCGAACGCCGCCGGACTGATCTGGCCGAGCGTCGAGTGTCGCCGCTGCTGGTTATAGAACACCTCGACGAAATCGAACAAGGCCATCTTCGCGTCGCCGCAGCTCTCGAAGTGTGCAATCCGGAACAGCGCCGTTCTCCAAGGCGGCTCAGACTGGCAGCTGGGGCGCGTCGCGCCGCCGTTCCTGCAGCCTTCCCTATGAGCGATCCGCAGCCAGCTCCGCACAACTCGGAAGCCACCTCATCGCACCAGGCCGGCGACGCCCGGCAAGAGATCGTCGAGCTGAAGACCCTCGCCGTCGCCACCGACGAGAAGGCGGTCGAGTTGCCGCCGCCAACCGCGGCGTCGGTCGACGGCACGGAGGTCGTCCTGGTAGTCGAGGATGGCGACATCCTGCGCGACCTGACGCGGCGGCTGCTCGAGAGACGCGGCTACACGGTGCTGGTCGCGGCCAGCGCGGTCGAAGCCATTCACCAGTTTGACGAGCACCCGTCGATCCAGTTGATCCTGACCGACGTGGTCATGCCGGGCATGAGCGGCCCCGCCTTGGCCCAGCTGCTGTTGGAACGCCGGCCCGGCCTGAAGGTGATTTACATGTCGGGTTACACCGACGAAGCCATCGTCCAGCATGGGGTGTTGCCGGGCATCGCGTTCTTGCCCAAGCCGTTCACCGCCAGTGCCATCGCCCGGAAGTTGCGAGAGACCCTGGACGTGCCATAACGGGCGAGTGTCACTGTCGCCGGGCGGAGAAGACGTGCCGGGAGGCCGAAGCCTCCCGTCCGGTGGGATGGGATCATGTCGTTGCCCAGAGTGGGCGTCGAGCGGTGCTGTCCCTGGCTATAGCAAGCTTGTTGCCAACTAAATATGGGCGTTTGACGCGCGGCCCTGCAAACTATGGCGCAACGAACGGCCAATGTGTGGCGCGCCACTGCCCAGATCCAGCCGGAAGCGCTGGCGTGCATCCTGCAACAGTTGTCGCAGGAGCACACACATGACCTGGAAAGACAAACTCGAGATCGGGCTCAAGAACGACGCGCCCTTCCGCAAGGACAACCTCCCGGAAGCGCAGGTGCGCGGACCCGAGATCCCAGCCGGGCCCGGCCGTTCGCCCATCATCCCGGCCGCCATCGAAGACGCGCAGAACCCGGACGCGCCCACGGTTGACGAGACCGGCAGTGAAAAAAATGTTCCGCCGGAGGAAGAGGCACCTTGAGCTGGCGGCCCGCGGGCATTTGCCGGTCCTGACGGCATTCGGTATGCTGAGCGTGCTTTTTCACAACCTCAGAACCTCCGCAAAGGATTGAATCGATGCGATACCGATGTTTGCTCGTCTGCACGGCTGTCTTTACCGCCGCCCTCGCCGCGGCGGTCCCGGCGCTCGCAC
This sequence comes from Acidobacteriota bacterium, assembly GCA_030697165.1. Lineage (NCBI taxonomy): Bacteria > Pseudomonadati > Acidobacteriota > Acidobacteriota bacterium. The sequence continues at coordinate 203,209 of JAUYQQ010000023.1, read as the reverse complement.
AGGCCCCGGCCGCCGGCGCGGCCAAGAAAGTTGACAACACCGATCCGCGCACGGCGCGGATCGGCGTGTGGGATAACACGACCAATCCCAACAACGTCATGACCTACGAGGCCCACGACAATGGCGGCAACAAGCTCACCGTCAGCAACCCCAGCAATCCGGCGTCCGATTGGAGCTACGTGACGATGTTCGACGGCGTGTACCGTCCGGTCACTGGCCAGAAGGGCGCTGAGACCGCCGTTGAGATCATCAACCCCAAGAGCATCCGCATTTACAACAAGCGGGACGGCGTGCTGAACCAGGTGGTGATCAACACGTTGTCGGAAGACAACAACACGATCAGCAACGAGTACGTCCGCATGGACAAGGACGGCAAGATCACGGGGGTCACCCACGTGACCTACGTCCGCCGCCAGAAATAGCCCCGCCTCAACGCTTCGGCCCACGCCATCCGTAGGGATGGCGTGGGCACCGGCGCGATCTCGCATTGCGGCTGCGCCGGAATCGCGCTAGCCTTGACCGGTTTCTTTTCCGGGAGGAGTGCGAACATGACCGCAGAACAAGCGAAGACCGCCGCCGAGACACTGGCCGGCCTGTGGGAAGGCGAGTTTCCCGCCACGTGCCAGGTACTGGCGGCCGTGAAGGACGACACCCGCGATTACAAGCCCGACGCCAAGTCGCGCACGGCGTGGCAGATTGCCGCCCACCTGGCGACCGCCGACATCTGGTTCATCGACTGCGTGTTGAAGGGCAAGTTCGAGTTCAATGCCGAGGCCGCCAAGCAGGCCGAAGCGCAGTTCAAGACCGTCGGCGACGTGGTTGAGTTCTACAAGAAGACGTTCCCGGGGAAAGTGGCGCAGCTGCGCGCGTTGTCGGCCGAGCAGCTGACCGCATCGGTGAGCTTCTTCGGCATGATGGAAATGCCGAACGTGAAGTACATCGGGTTCGCCAACAACCACAGCATCCACCATCGCGGGCAGTTGGCCGCGTACCTGCGCGCGATGGGTTCGAAGGTGCCGAACATTTACGGCCCGAGCGCCGACGCCGAAGGCTAGTCCTCGACATCGTCTGCCATCCAACGGAAAATAGGGGCGCCTTTGATGCGGTTCCCCTCGCGTAGTGCCCTGCTGCTGGCGGTGTGTTTCGGCTTCGGCGCCGAGGCCTCCGCCCAGTATCGCTACGATACTTGGACGACCGACAACGGCCTGCCGCAGAACGGCGTGCGCCAGATCGCACAGACGCCGGACGGCTACCTCTGGTTCACCACGTTCGATGGCCTGGTCCGCTTCGACGGTGTCCGGTTCACCACCTTCGGAACCGGCAACACCAGGGGCATCATCAACAACCGCTTTACGGGGTTGTACGGCGACACCGACGGCACGCTCTACGCCACGACCATGGAAGACGGCGTGCTCACGGTGTATCGCGACGGCGGGTTCACGTCGTACACCTCGCAGCAGGTGCCGGGGCACTACATCCAGCGCATCCAGCCCGACGCGCAGGGCGAGCTCCTGTTCCAGACCGAGGATGAAGATCGCACGTCGAAGAGCTGGTTCTACCTGCGTAACCGCGCCTTTGTCTTCAGCCACAAGGACGCGCCGCCGGCGGTCCTGACCATTACCGCCAAGTCCGGCTCGACGTGGAGCATCACCACCACCGAAGCGATCGAGCGGCGTGGCACCGAGACCATCGTTTACAAGCTCGACATCGGACCGATCACCTACAACCTGAACTGGTTTGAAGACAGCGCCGGCCACATCTGGCTCGGCGAGTATGCCGTGCATCGCCTCGGCGGCGGCCTCGTCCGGCGCTACGGGGATGGCGATGGCCTGGTGCGATCGATTCATCACTCGTTCTGGGAAGATCCCGACGGCAGCGTCTGGTTTGCCAGCGGCGGCGGTTCCACCGAGGGCGTGGGCCTCGTGCGTCATCAGGACGGGGAGTTGCAGGTCGCTGGTCCTGCTCGACATCGATCATTTCAAGCTGTTCAACGATAGCTACGGCCACCATGCCGGCGACGAGTGCTTGAAGCAGGTGGCCGCGGCGCTGCGCGGCACCGTGCGCCGGCCGACCGACCTGTTGACCCGGTTCGGCGGCGAGGAGTTTGCGATCATTCTCGGCGGCACCGACGCGGCGGGCGCCAGGAATATTGCCGAACAGGCCGTGGAGAAGGTGAACGCCCTGAAGATTCCCCATCGCGCCTCGCCGACGAGCCCCCAGCTCACGGTCAGCGTTGGCATTGCCACGATGCTGGTGACGTTTGGCATGCTGGAGGCCGAATTGATCAAGGCGGCCGATGACGCGCTGTACCGGGCGAAGGCCGGCGGCCGCAATCGAATCGTTCCGTGACAGTTATGGAGCGGTTCGACGTTCGGCCCACAGGAACCAGAACACGCCAACCGCGGCCGCGGCCGCCGGCGCCGCCAAGTACGCCGCCGACGGCAGCCAAATCGAGGAACTTCCGACCTTCGCGGTCAGCAGGCCATTGGTCAGAGCTGCGGTCAGTGCCAGCCCCACCGGCACGCGCAACAGCGTGACGGTCGCGAGCGGGATTATCACGAAGAACGTGTTCGCTAAGGCCCGCTCGGGATTCTGAACGTAGTTCAGGGCGAGGAATGGCAGGAGCGCGCCGAGCGTCAATTGGCGCAAGGTGAGCGGGGCATCCCGCACGCCGGCGGCGGCGTAGAACCAGGCGAACCCAAACGGCGCAAACAAGAAGAACCCCTTGCGGAGCAGCCCAGGATTGCTGGACCACCAAAGCGCCAGCCACGATCCCTTCGAGAATTGCGAAGCGGCATTGCCCGACATGTCCCACCCGTAGTACGTATCCATGGTCCAGTGAAAGGCGAACAGCACGGCGCCGACGATGCCGCCTTGGACGACCCACGCGGGCCAGCCCGGGCGGTCGCGCGCACCGAGCGCGGCGAGCGCCGTGGCCGCACTGGTGAGTGCCACCGTTTCCTTGGCAAAGACGCCGACCAGTCCGGCCGCGAACGCGAAGGCCGGCCGGTTGGCGAGCCAGCATAATGCGAGGGTCGCACTAATCACGAAAACCAACGGATCGGCGGTGTATGGATCGTAGGCGGTGAAGGCGAACCCAAACGACGTCTGCGTGAGGATGCTGGCGATGGCGGGTGCCGCCCAAGCGGAACTGACCCGACTTGCGATCGCGGCCACGAGGATGCCGGCGACCGTGTTGCCCACCAACTGGTACACGCGCCACCGCACGTCGGGATCGACCGGGATCCGCGTGAGCATCCCTGGTACCAGCACCCGGTAGCAGTACACGGACATCGGGCAGTTCGCGGCAAGGCCGTGCTCGCCGACATACTCGTACTCCTGGCGGTCTGACAGGCGCGGCTGGTCCGGTGCGAGGGCCTGAATGGCCGCCGCGAGGAACAAGTTCAACAACAGCACCAGTGCCCAGCGCGATGGGCGGCTCATGGATGGGCCATGCCCAAAAAGATCGTGTGGCGTGGGCCGCCGCGCTTCAAGCGCGCGCGGACCCGTTCCACTGTCACCTTGAAGCCGGCGTACTTCAGCCGCTGCTCGAAACGCCGATCCTCCCACGCCGACCAGACCGCGAGCACGCCCCCCGGCTTCAAGGCCGCGCGGATCGCGGCAATACCGCGGTCGTTGTACAAGCCGGCGTTGCTGGACTCGGTGAACGCCTCAGGGCCGTTGTCGATGTCGAGCAGGATCGCATCGAACCGGCCCGGGCTCGAGCGCAAGGTGGCGATGACATCCTTGACGTCAATCTGCACGCGCGGATCGTCAGTGGGCCGGTCGGCCAGCGCCGCCAGGGGACCCCGATGCCAGTCGACAATCGCCGGAATCAACTCGGCGACGACCACCGTGGCGTCGGCCGGGAGCAGATCGAGCGTGGCGCGCAGGGTATAGCCCAGTCCGAGGCCGCCCACCAGCACACACGCGCCGTCCAGCGACCGCTGTCCTCCGCCAGGGAGGCCAAGCCGCTTGAAGGCCATCTCGGCCATGGCCTCTTCTGAGCCGTGCATGCGGCTCGACATCAGGATCTTGCCACCCGCCATGATCACCAGTTCCGTATCACGGCGCGTCAGCGTGAGCAGCGTCCCGTCGGGCGTGCGGGCCTCGGCGAGGAGCTCCCAGGGTTTCACGTGACCATGATCTCCCGTTTCTTCAGGTGGCTCAACGGTTTCCGGCAATCGCTCACCTTGACTTCGCCCCGGCCGCGTCCGCATAATGCCCACACACGGACGTTTCGAGCGAATCCCAGCCGCTGCCTGCGTCCCCAAGAAGACCCACCCCGGGTCGGGAAACAAAATGTCGTTCGAAGAACGTGTCCGATCATCCGTTGATCAGGCCCTCAGTTCGCTCGTCAAAGACGTCGCCGAGTTCGCCGCCGAAGAGCGCGATGCCGCCACACGTGCCGCGCGCGAGTCGGCATTCGCTGAAGCCGAGCAGGCCGCGCAAGCGCGGGTGGCCGACGCCGAAGCGCGGGTGCGCGCCACCATGGACGAGGCCATTAGGACCGCGCGCGCCGACGACCGCGATGTGGCCGCCCGGGAGATCCGCCGACAGGTCGAAGCCGAGGTGGAGCTGAAGCTCTCCGACGGGCTGGCCATGGCCGAAGACCGCATGAAGATGGCGCTGGCCGACTGCGAGGCACGTGCCGCCGCTGCCGTCAAAGAGGCGGTCGCGGCCGCGCGGGCCCGCGAGCGCGAAAGCGAAATGGCCGGCGTCACGCGCCTGCTTGAAAGCATTCGCGGTCTCGATGGCGCGTCTTCGCTGAGCGAAGTGCTCGACGCGCTGGCGCTGGCCTCGGCTCGAGAGGCCGCCCGCGCCGCCGTGGTGGTGCTGCGCGGCGAACGCATCCACGGCTGGAAGATGTCGGGCTTTGGTCCGCGCGACATGCAGCCGAAGTCCATCGACCTGGCGCTGGCGGAATCGGGCGTCATCGGCATGGCCATCGGCGCGGCCCGCGCCGTGACGACCCGCGATACCCAGAGTGCCGCGGCGGGCCCGGGTTTCGAGGTCCTGCCGGCCGATCGCATGGGGCTGGCGGTGCCGGTGATCGTCGGCGGCCGGGTGGTCGCCGTGATCTACGCCGACGGGGTGACGCTCGACGGCCACGAACGCGCCGTGCCAAGCGGCTGGCCCGAAGTGATCGAGGTGCTGGCCCGCCACGCCGGGCGCTGCCTCGAAGCCTTGACCCAACGCGCGGCGGCCGCTCCGCCTCGCGTGCAGACTCCGGCCAGCGGGTCCGGGACCTCGGCGTACGGCGCCGGCCCGGCCGCCGCCGCGAATCCTCCAGGCGCGATGAGCCAGATTACCGATGGGGTTGTCGACGCCGCCAGGCGCACGGCCCGGCTATTGGTGGCCGAGATTCGTCTGTTTCATGAGCCGGCCGTCCATGAAGGCCGTCGCCAGGGCAACCTGATGTCGCGCCTGGCGCCGCAGATTGAAATGGCCCGGACGGCCTACAACCAACAGGTGCCGGCCGGCGTGCGAAGCCAGACTGACTTCTTCCATCAGGAGTTGATTCGGACCCTGGCGGGTGGCGACGCGACATTACTCGGGAACATGGCTTAGGACGAGGGTGCACACGCAGGTGCTCACGAAGGTTCACACGAAGGTTCATGCGGTGGTGCTCGGCGTCACGCTGATCGCCGGGGTCACGGTCGTCGCCCAGCAGCGGCTGGCCCCCACTGCGCACCCGCCGGTGCCGGCGGAGTTGTCGTCGATGTGGTTTGCGACGGCCGCCGGTGCGTCAATGGGGCCGGCTCTCACCAACTTCGTCAAGGGCGTGCGGCTGCTCGAAGAGAACGACAAGAATGCGGCCGCGGCGTTGCCCCTCGTCAGCGCCTCGGCGCTGGCCACGACGCCGCTGGCCGACTACGCGCGGTATTACACCGGCATCGCCTTGATAAAGCTGCAGCGTTACGAGGCGGCCGACGGCGTGTTGGGCGAACTGGCAGCCCGCAAGATTGACGGGCACCTGCCTGAAGACGCGGCCCTGCGGCAGGCCGAGGCGCGCGAAGCCCGCAAGGACTTCAAGGGCGCCGTCGTGGTCTACGAGACGCTGCTTGGCCGGAAGCCTTCGAAGCCGCATGTCGCCTGGCTGCGGCTGGGTCTTGCCGCCGCCGAAGCCGGGCAGCCGATGCGGTCGGTCGAGGCCCTGCGACAGGTCTATTACGGCTATCCGACCAGCGTCGAGGGCGCCGCGGCCGCGAAAGCACTCGACCAGCAGGATGTGGCGGCCGACGCGGCGCTCGCGCCGAAAGAACTGGCCCGAGCCGAGGCGCTGTTCCAGGCACGGCGCTGGAGCGCCGCGCGCGATTCCTATGAGGCAGCCAAGCCGTTCATGGCGGGCGTTGAACGCATGCGGATCGACGTGCGCCTGGCGGCCTGCGACATCGGCGAGGGCCGTTACCGCGAGGCCGGGGGTCACCTGGCGCCCCTCCTGACCGGTCCGGTCAGCGAAGAGGCGGCCTTTCACCAGGTCGCGGCCGTCCGCGGCCTGAAGCTGAAGGACGAACACCGCAAGCTCGCGCGCGCGTTCGTGAACCGCTACCCGGCCAGCCCGTTCGCCGACGAAGTGCTGAACAACCTGGCGTCGGCTCACATCGTGGACAACGAGGACGCCGAGGCGGATGTGGTGTTCCGCGAAGTGGTCGCGAAGTACCCGACCGGGCGCTTCGCGGAGCGCGCGTTCTGGAAAGCCGGCTGGTGGGCCTATCGGCTGGGCCGCTTTACGGACGCGGCCGCGTTATTCGATCGCGGCGCCGCGCAGTTCCCACGTTCCGACTACCGGCCGTCGTGGCTCTACTGGAGCGGCCGCGCGCTGGCGCAGGCCGGCGACGCCGAGACCGGGGTGGCGCGGATGCGGCTGGCCGCGACCGATTATCACAACTCGTATTACGGCCGCCTGGCCGTCAAGCGCCTGGCCGGCCAACGCGGAGCGGCGGTCAAGCCGACCCTGCAGCGGCAGCCGGCCTCGGCGAATGTGCCGACCGCTCAGCGGATTGCGCTGTTGCTGGCGGCCGGCTTGAACACCGAGGCGATGAGCGAGTTGCTCTACGCCCAGCGCGTCTGGGGCGACTCGCCGCAGTTGCAGGCGACGATCGCATTGACCCACCGGCGCCTGGGCAACGTGCGTGCCGGCATCAACGCCATGAAGCGCGCGTATCCGCAGTACCTGGCGGCCGGCGGTGAAACGCTGCCGGCCGAGATCCTGCGGGTCATCTTCCCGCTCGACTATTGGCCGCTGCTGCAGAAGTACGCCGCCCAACGCAACCTCGATCCGTATTTGCTGGCCGCGCTCGTCGCACAGGAATCCAACTTCGATCCGGTGGTGGTGTCCCACGCCAATGCCTTTGGCCTGATGCAGGTGCTGCCGTCGACCGGCCGCGGCCTGGCACGCAAGGTCGGGGTGCACCCGTTTTCGACCAAGCGGCTGCAAGAGCCCGAAGTCAACGTCCGGCTGGGCACGCAGTACTTCGCCGACTCGATCCGCCGGTTTGGCGGCGAGCACTTCGCGTTGGCGGCCTACAACGCCGGCGACAGCCGCGTGGCCAAGTGGCAACGCGAGCGGCCCGGGATGCCCCAGGACGAATTCATCGACGACATTCCGTTCCCCGAGACGCAGAACTACGTGAAGCGCATTCTCGGTACTGCCGAAGACTACCGTTTTCTCTACGGCAAGTAAGCCACCGGCTATGATCCTCTAATGTCCAGAGTTCGTAGCGCGAAGCGCGTCACCTCCTTTGCCGATTCGGTATTTGGCGAGATGACCCGCCTCGCCGTGCTGCACGGGGCCGTCAACCTGTCCCAGGGGTTTCCCGATTTCGAGGCGCCGGCGGCGGTGAAGGAGGCCGCCTGCGCCGCCATTCGCGGCGAGCAGAACCAGTACGCGCCCCCGTACGGCACCAAGGCGCTGCGCGAGGCCATCGCCGGCGACTTCACCGCGCGCCACGGCGTGCCGGTGATTGCTGACGAACAGGTGACGGTGTGCTGCGGCTCGACGGAGGCGATGATGGCCGTGATGATGGGCTGCATCGATCCTGGTGACGAGGTCATTGTCTTCGAGCCGTTCTATGAGAATTACGGCCCAGACGCGATCATGGCCGGCGCCCAGCCGAAGTTTGTCCGGATGCACGCGCCCGACTGGACGTTCGACCCTGACGAGCTCAAGCGCGCCTTCTCCAACCGCACCCGCGCCATCGTAATCAACTCGCCCAATAACCCCACCGGCAAGGTGTTCACGCGCGCGGAGCTGGAGGTCATTGCCAGCCTGTGCCTGCAGTGGGACGTGATGGCGATCTCGGACGAGATCTACGAGCGCATCGTGTTCGACTCGCGGCCGCACGTCACGATCGCGTCGCTGCCGGGCATGGCCGCCCGCACGGTCGTCACGAGCGGACTCTCGAAGACCTACAGCGTGACCGGTTGGCGCATTGGCTGGGCGATTGCCCCGGCCGCGCTGACCGGCGGCATCCGCAAGATCCACGACTTCCTGACCGTGGCGGCCCCCACGCCGTTCATGGACGCTGGAGTGGTGGCGCTGTCGATGCCGCCAGAGTCCTACGTGGCGTTGGCGGCCGATTACCAGGCGAAGCGCGACATGATGCTGGAGATTCTGGCGCGGCACGGCTTCACGAGCTACCGGCCCGGCGGCGCGTACTACACGATTGCCGATGTCGTCCCGTTTGGATTCACGAGTGACACTGAGTTCGCCCTCCACCTGGTCAAAGATATCGGCGTGGCGACCATCCCCGGCAGCAGCTTCTACAGCGATCCCGCGTCGGCGCCGCAGACGGTTCGGTTCTGCTTCTCGAAGCGAAACGACACGTTGCTCGAAGCCGACCGGCGCCTGGCGAACCTGTAGCGGCTGGCAGCGCATCCGAGTGTCGGTGTCTAATCGGTGTGAATCGGTGGCCTAGCGCGGCCAGTCGACGATTTCGAAGAGCCAGGCGTCGCCGTCCTTGTCGATCGGGCGCAGGTAGCCCCGATAGGTCACCTCCAGTCGTTCGATCAGCGGCGCGAGGACTTGCCGAGGCATCAGGTTGAGGTGGAACACCGCATATCGCGCCCCGAGCGGCTCGAGAATGGCAAACGCCTCGGGGCTGGGGAATGTGTTCAGCGGCACAGCCGTGTCGCGGAAGTCCTGGGGGATGTGATCGCTGTAGCCGTTGATCAGCGGCTGCCAGTGCGCCGTCGAGGTGAGCATGTACTCGGCGTGGCGTGGATAAGACGGGCGGTCGGCCCAGAAGGGGAACTCGATCACCGGTCCCCGCGGCAGCAGCGCCAGCGTCTTGTAGACGCGGGGCAACGGCGGGGCTTCGCGCGTGCGCAACGGCGCCCGATACAAGTCGCCGGTCGCCAGCAAGAGCAAGGCGGCGAAGGCGAGGGTGGCCCTGCGCCCACTCATCAGTTTCATCAAGGCCGGAGCGGCCAGCACGACCAGGCAGAGGGTGACGACGATGCCCGTCCGCGACGGTGCCCGCAGAAACGAGAACACCGGTACGGTGTGGTAGAGCAGCGTGTAGAGGCCCGCCTTGGGGCCGAACGCCGTCCAGAAGGCGATGCCGGCGATTCCCACGTACATCCAGATGATGTCGCGAGGGATGGTCCGGCTAAAGCCGGACGCCACATCAGAATGTGCGCCCGACTGGCGCAGGCCGAGCCACGCGCCCCAGCCGCCAAGCACCACGGCGAGCACGCCCGGAAAGAGCACTTCGCTGAAGCTCTGCATGTAGGGCGGTTGCAGGTACGGCACCAGCCAGCGGTGCAGCCACGAGGACGAGGCCAGCCAGGCACCCAGGTTGGCCGAGTAGGCGCGCGCATCGTTCAGCGAGCGCGCGAAGCCGGCCTCCTGTTGAACCTCCAAATACGGCACGAATAACGGCGTGGTCAGGCCGACGCACACGGCGGCCGCCAGCGTGACCAACATCCAATAGCGTGGTTCGCGCCAGTGGCCTCTCGTGATCGACAGCAGGATGCTGCCGGCCGCGACCATGCCGCCGGCGAAGAGGCCGTAGTAGGCGCAGGCCAGGCCCGTGAGCCACAGCACCACGCCCAACTCGATGGCTCGCGGAACCGACCGGCGGTCGATGAAGCGATGGAACGCCAGCATCGCCCACGGGATGAATCCAATCAGCAGCAGCTGGCTGTGAGCCTGGCGGGCGAACACGTAGGGGCAATAGGCGAACAGGAGTCCGGCCACGGCCGCCGCCCGCCGGTCGCCGGTGAGGTGGCGCACCAGGTAGTAGGTGGCGATCGTCGAGACGACGAACGACAGGATGAACATGAAGTTGTGCGTGACGTACGGGTTGTGCGTCAGCAGCCACGCCGGAATGCCCATGACGCCCCCGACCAGGTTGCCCTCGGAAAACGCCAGCGCGTTCTGGTGCGGATGAAAGATGTTGGCCTGGTAGACGCCCAGGGGGTTCGAGGTCAGGGCATGCGCGACCCAGGTGACGACCCAGATGCTCCAGCGGCCGTCATTGGTATCAATGCGTCCGCCGCTACTGAGATCGAGCGCGTACGGGTAGGTGAACACGCACGCCAGCAGGATGGCGGCGAGCCCGACCGCTGCCGCCTCAGACACACCCCGAAGATGCATGAGATTGCTATGGTAGCATGCCAGTTGCCGCCCTTTTCCCCAGTGGATCGCTTACTCGAACTCACTTATCGCGCGGAGCAGTCGCACTTCTGGTTCCGCGGCTTCCGGCAATACATGCAACCGGCACTGGCACGCGCCACCGCCGGCGTGGCATCGCCGCGCATTCTCGACTGCGGCTGCGGCACGGGCTCGAACCTCGAGATGCTGCGCCCGTACGGGCGCGCGGTAGGGTTCGATCTGACCGGCATCGGGCCGGCGTTCGCCCGTGAGCACGGTCACCGCGTGGCCCAGGCCAGCATCGCGCAGATTCCGTTCGCCTCCGGCGCGTTCGACCTGGTGACCGCGTTCGATGTGTTCCAGTGCCTGCCGGATCCGGTGGAGCGTGACGCGATCGCCGAGATGTGGAGGGTGCTGAGACCTGGCGGCTGGCTGCTGCTGCACGTGGCGGCGCTCGAGATCCTTCACGGCCGCCACTCGGTGCTGTCGGAGGAGGTGCGCCGCTACACGCCGTCGCGGCTGCGAATGGTGGTCGAGCGCGCCGGCTTCCGCATCGACCGGCTCACGTTCGACCACGCCAGCCTGCTGCCCATCATGCTGCCGGTGCGCATGTGGCACCGGCTGACGGCCGCCGGCGGCGCGGTGGCAGCCGGCGAAGGTGAGATTACCGTGCCGGCGGCGCCGATCAACCTCGCGCTGACCGCGCTGGTGTCACTCGAGGCGCTCGCCCTGCGCGTCGTCAACATGCCGATCGGCAGCTCGCTGATGTGCTTAGCCCGGAAACCGGGCTGAGAGATCAACAGGAGACAAGAAGATCAGGAGAAAAACAGCTCCTGATTTCTTTATCTCCTGTTTTCTTAATACCGGATCACGCTGCCGAAGTAGATCCCGCTGAACTTCAACGTGCCGCTATCGAGTTCGACGTCGTAGAAGATGTCCACTTTCCGGTAGCCCGCCTGCACGCCGACGTAGCGGTTGAAGTTGTAGGTGGCGTTGAAGTCGTAATCGGTGTACGTGCCGCGGCCGTCCAGCTGGGTGGCCAGGCTCTCGGGCGTGCGAAACAGCGAGAATTCGCCAGTGATGGCCAGCTTCGGGGTCGGATACCCGCGCGCGATCATGCCGACCGTGGGAATGGGGGCGGTGGCCCTGGTGAACTCTGAGCCGATCGGGCTGTTCAATTCGATGTCCACGGTGTTGTACTTCAGCTCCAGCAGCGCGCCGATGAATCCCTTCGACCGGTAGATGAAGTCGTACTCGTAACCGAAACGATAGGTGTCGAATTTGGCGATGGTCTGCACCGGCAAGCCCACGTTGAAGGTCTGGCCGTTGAACACGAACGAACGCTGGACGACGGCGTCGGCTTCGTAGTGAATCGGCAGGCGCTCGAACCGCAGGCGGTGTTTCTTGCCCGGGCGCAGCACCACGTTGAACTTGCCCAGCCGTTTTTGTTCGATGCCGAGGTCCTGGATCAGGTCAACGTCGGTGCCCAGCAGGTCCAGCGACTCCGAGTTGACGATCAGCGACGGCGACGCGTCCCACCAGCCGTACGAGGCCTCGATGCGGTACTCCTCGCCAACCGACCCGGTGGCGGGCGGACGGTACTGCGCCGCAGCACTGGCCGCCGACCCCAGCAGGGCCACGGCTCCCAGGCAGAACATGACAGTCACACGGCCGACGGACATTCGCATAGCGGTCTCAATCCCGAATTGGTTCGTTAACGGAGCGCAAGTTCACCGGTGCCCGCCGATACGGGCTCGCCCTGGGGGAGGACGCGATGCCTGCTGGGAGAGCAGGCATCGCCAGAATAGCAGGTTTTGGCTGGGTTAGCCGTTGACCTCGGCCGTCGCCGGCACGGGACCGCCGTTCAGCACCGAGGCCCACTTCTGGGCAGCGGCGCCGAGGATCACGACCGCCAACCCCATCATCACCACGGTGCAGATGGTGAGAATCCACCCTTCGATGTTCCGGTCCACGTTGGCGCCGACCGCCAGCGGATAGTAGTTGTCGCGGACGTTCAGGAAGCCGCCATACATGGTGTTCACCGACAAGAACGACAGCGGCACCAGCGTCACCCACAGGTACTTTTGCCGTCCGGTGTTGACCATAATGCTGGTCGCGACTGCCAGCGCCACGGCCCCCAGCAATTGGTTGCCGACGGCGAACATGGGCCAGATCGTATTGATCTGCCCGGTGTAGATGAAATAGCCCCATGACAAGACCATGAGCAGCGTGGCGACCGCCCCGGCGGCCAGGTTGTTGGGATTCGCCATCGGCTTGTACACCCGCCCCATCAACTCCTGCAGCAGGAACCGGCCGACGCGCGTGCCCGAGTCGATCGTGGTCAGGATGAACAGCGCCTCGAACATGATCGCGAAGTGATACCAGTAGGCGATCATCGCGCCCATGCCGGGGAGCGACGAGAAGATCAGCGCCATGCCGACGGCCAGCGAGACGGCGCCGCCGGTGCGGCCGACGATGGTCTCGTTCACGGCGGCTTCCACCGCGGGCACGTGCACCGGCGAGAGTTGCTGGCCCTGGAAGATCAGGTTGGAGTAGACCTCGGGCGAGGTGTTGATGGCGAAGTAGTCGCCAGGAGCCATCGACGCGGCAGCGATCAGCGCCATGACGCCGACCACGCCTTCAATCAACATGGCCCCGTAGCCGACCGGACGAATGTCGGTTTCCTTGTCGATCATCTTCGGCGTGGTGCCGGAGCTAATCAGCGAGTGGAAGCCCGAGATGGCGCCGCACGCAATGGTGATGAAGCAGAACGGGAACAGCGGACCCGGGATGATGGGGCCGCCGCCACCCGCGAACTCGCTGAGCGCCGGCATCTTCAATTCGGGATTGACGATGATCACGCCGATGGCCAGCAGGAAGATGGTGCCGATCTTGGTGAACGAGCTGAGGTAGCCGCGGGGTGAGAGCAGCAGCCACACCGGCAGCATCGACGCGGCGAAGCCGTAGACGCCCAGGGCGACCACGATCTCGGTGCGCGACAGGTGGAACAGGCTCGCGAACCACGAATCGGACCGGCTAATGGGTTCGCCGGCCCACAACGCGACCAGCAGGCCAATCACGCCAAGGATGGTGGCTTCCTGGATCCTGCCCTTGCGCCACACATACATCCAGAAGCCCATGAACATGCCGAGCGGGATGGTCATGGCCACCGTGAACGTGCCCCACACGCTGTCGGCGAGGGCGTTCACGAACGCGACGCCCAGTCCGGCGAGCGCCACGATCAGAATGAAGATGATCGTGACCGCGGAGACCAGGCCGATGGTCGGGCTGATCTCCTGCTTGATGATGTCGGGCAGCGACTTGCCGCCGCGGCGGGTTGACGCCCACAGGATCATCGAATCGTGCACCGCGCCGGCAATACAGCACCCGGCCACCAGCCAGATGAAGCCGGGGGCATAGCCGAACTGCGCGGCCAGCATGGGGCCGACGAGCGGTCCCGCCCCGGTGATGGCGGCGAAGTGATGGCCAAACATCACCCACTTGGTAGTGGGGTAATAGTTCGCGCCATCGAACTTGGTATGGGCTGGAGTCTTGCGGGCGTCGTCCAGCATCCAGATCTTGGTGGCCAGAAACGCGCTGTAGTAGCGATACGCGATGGCAAAAATGCACAACGCGGGGAGCAACACATACAAGGCATGCATGGGGCGAGATAATATCAGCCTCCCGCGCGCGTGGAGCGTCAGAGATTGTAAATAGGTCGGTCAGATGCCCGACGCGGGTGCCAGGGTGCCAGGGTGCCAGGCCGCCGCTTCAGTCTTGCCGAGTGCCTTCTGGGGAGGGGATCGTGGGGGCCGGAGCGGCCGGAGCCGGGGCCTCGGCCGGCGCCACCGGGCGCTTCGACTCGGCCTCGCGTTTCCGGAACAGCGTATCCACCATACCTGGAATGCTATTCTGCGGGTTCCACCCGAGGCGCAGTACGGTCAGCCTGACCGGACGCCGGCCGAAGACCAGCGCCTCCTTGCAACTCCACAGATAGAGATCGACCGTACGTCCGCGGACCGCCGGACCGGTATCCATCACCGTCCAGACGCCGCTGTACCGGGGATTCGGCGTTTCGAGCCTCACGACGCTCCCGACCGGCAACAGCGCCGGGTCGGCCGCCGCTACGCCGGTTCTCACGCCCACGCCCGAGGCGGTCGTCTGGCCCTTACAGTACGCCGTGGCCGTGAACTCCATCCGCGAGCCGGCCTGTGGCAGCACCGTGGTTTCGACGATCGAGGTCTCGCTGGCGGCGGTCCGGGAATCGGGCGCGGTGGTTTGGTACAGAGACACGAATCCCGCCGCGACACCTAACGTCACGATCGCCTTCCGCCAGTTGGACTCAGCTATTCTCAAAGCGTTGTCTTTGCCCCGCTCCGCTCGGCCAGCGTCGTCTTTGCCTCGCTCCGCTCGGCGAAGTGTTCGTATCCACGGGGCAGCGGCTCGTCGCGGCCGCCCCGGTCAATCACCAACTCGCCCGGGTCCTTCAGCCACACACCAATCCGGGTCATCGCCGGGTTCGCCACGTGCCGCCGGACATTTCGCAGCCTGCCACCCTTCTTCGGGATGGCGAACAGCAGCTCGTAGTCCTCGCCGCCAGTGACCGCGGCGATCACCGGGTCAACGCCTCGAGCCTGCCACCAGGCCCCGGCGCCCGGTTCGATCGGGAGGGCGCCGGCGTCAATCCGCGCGCCACACCCGCTGGCAGCACCGATCTGGCGAATGCCATCGGCCAGGCCGTCACTCAAATCCATCGCCGCCCGCGCGGCCCGTCCCCGGCCGACCGCGACCCCAAGGCGGACTCTTGGCTCAGGTCTCCGCTGCCTTCCGATGCACGCCGGATCGACTCCCGACTCCCGACTCCCGACTCCCGGCGTGGCACTGCCGAGCATTTCCAGCCCCGCCCTGGCGCCCCCGAGGGTGCCGCTTACCCAAATCTCGTCGCCAGCTATCGCTCCGGTGCGCGTCAGCCACTTCCGGGAGGCCACCGTGCCGCCCACCGTGACGTCCACCACCAGGGGACCCGTGGTCCGGGTGATATTCCCGCCGACCACCGAAACACCGTGCTCCACGGCCAGGGCGGTCAGCCCATCCACTAATCCTTCAACGTCAGTAACCAGCCAATCGCCGGGTAACACCAACGACAGCAAGGCCCACTGCGGCGTCGCCGCCATGGCGGCCAGGTCGCTCAAGTTCACGGCCAGCGCCTTGTGGCCAATGTCGGCCGGCGAGAAGGCGCTCGAAAAATGCACGCCCTGGACGAGGGCGTCGGTGGTGACCACCAGACGTTCGTTCCGGACGGGCGCCAGTACGGCCGCGTCATCACCCGGCCCCACCAGCACCTGGGCCGACGGGCGGGGGAGACGTGCCAGCAGGCGCCCCAAGAGGGCGTGCTCGCCCAAGTCTGAAACGGTCACAACCAAACCGGGTCTTGGCTCAGGCGAACTCGGCTTGCTCCGGCCGGACTTGGTTTCGGCTCGTGAGCACTGCACCAGGCGAGCCGTAGGCCTGCGGATCTGCGAACTTGCCAGTTACGAGCTACAGCGGGCACGCCATCGGCGTGCCCCGGAGGTGCATTGAATCCCGCTTTGCCGTGTGGGGAGGATTGCTGAACCTGCATAGCAGGTGGAGTCGCTGTAATAACCACGTTTTAGGCTTCCTCTCCGCGGAGGCATGCACACCACATGGCTTCGCAACTCGCTTGGTTTAAAACATCGGCTCAGACAAGCCTCCGAAACCATCACGAGCAAAGCAGGAGATTCGATCTTAGGCTTCCCGGACCCGCGGGTCAAGCAAGCAGGCGAAAATAGGGCGAAAGACAGATAAACGAAAAAGAGGGCAGCGGCGGGAATGATTTTGAAGAAGAGGGAAGGGCTATTCGGCCAGGGAGAGAGCCTGGTCGACCATCTTCTCGATGGCCTCGGCCTTGGCCGCGAGGTTCCCGGAGCTGTTCAAGAGGGACGTCCGGGTCCGGAAGAACTCGTCAGTGATGTTGAGGGCCGCCAGCACGGCCAGGCCGACGGCGTCGCTCGAGGGCGAGGTCTTGGAGGCCAGCTCCATCCGCGACTCGACAAACGTCGCCAGCTGCTCGACATAGTGCGGGTCGAGCTCGGTCTTGATCGGGTACTTCTGCCCGTAGACCTCGACGTGAACCACCTTCGGCTCAGCCATGTCAGAGGTTCAGGCCGTCGAGCTGCTGCAGCATGTCGGTGACGCGGCTCTTGATGAGTTCACGTTCCTCGCGCAGCGTGGTGACTTCGGCCCCGGCGCTCTCGGCGGTGGAGATTCGCGCCTTGAGCGCCTCGATCTCGCTCTTGAGCTTGGCGTTGTCCTCGCCGGATCTCACCTGCTCGGCCTTGATGCGGACGATGGTGTTGACGAGCAGTTTGATCTTTTCTTCGAGCCGGTCGATCGATTCCAGTCCGGGGGTCGTCTTGGTCGCCATCCGTTACCTCTGAGTTGCCTGTAAGTCGCGCGTCAGCGCGTCGATGATGTGCTGCATGCCCGCCTGCACTTCCTCGTCGGTGAGCGTGCGCTCCGGCGACTGGAAGGTGAGGCGGAACGACAAGCTGACCTTGCCGTCGGGAATGCCCTTGCCCTGGTAGCGATCGAACTCGCGAATGTCGATCAACGTCCCCGGAGCAGCCGAACGAATGGTGCCACGAACCGTCCCGGCAGACAAGGCATCGTCCACCAGAATCGACACGTCGCGGACGACCCACGGGAAGCGCGGCAGCGCATTCGCGCGCAGCGTGCCGGCCGGCGCCTGGGCCGTCAGCAGGTCGAGGTTGATCTCGGCGACGTACACCTCGTCGCCAGTGGGCAAGTCGCGCCGGTCGGCGACCGACGGGGCGAGCAGGCCGACCACGCCGACGTGCTGGCCGTTGACCACGACCCCCGCCGCGCGGCCCTTCACCAGGTACGGCACATCGGTCTCGGCGAAGGCCGGCGTCACGAGGCTGACGGCCGCGAGCTGCTCGATCACGCCCTTGACGTCGAAGAAGTCCACCTCGCGGCGGGCACCGCTCCAGTGGTCGGCGGTGGCGAGCCCGGTCCACGCGAAGGCGGCGCCACGCGACTCGCCGCGGGGCGAGAAGCGGGTGCCGATCTCGAATAACTGCACGTCGCGGCGGCCGTGGCGGCGATTGTGGCTCACGGCGTCGATCAAGCCCGGCAGCAGGCTGGGCCGCATCACCGCGAACTTCTCAGAGAGGGGATTCGCCAGCGCGACCGGCGCTTCACGGCCGCCTGCCCCGAGCGTTGTCGAGGAGAGGAACGGCTCCGCCGCGACCGCTTCGATAAAGGCAAAGGTGATGGCCTCGGAATAGCCCATGCCGAGCAGCGCAGTGCGCACACGGCGATCCCGGACGATGCGCGGATCGGACGAGGCCGGCGCCTGCTGCACGCCCGGAAAGGTGCTGGGGAGGTGCTCGAAGCCGTGGTGACGTCCGACCTCTTCGATCAGATCCACCGGCCGCTTGATGTCCACCCGCCACGCCGGCGCGGTAATGCTCCAGCCCGCGTGTCCCGCCGACCCGTCCGCCGCAGCCTCGGCGGGGGTGGAAGCCTTGGCGGAGGCGGACCGAACGTCAAAGCCAAGCGACCGTAGGATTCTTTCCACGTTCGCGTCCGGCACGTCCATGCCCAGCAGGCCCGACACGCCGGCGCGCTCGAGGACCAGCGAGGTCGCGGGCTGCGGAGCGGGGTAGACGTCCTCAATCGTGCCGGCCGCCTTGCCGGCAGCGATTTGTTCGAGCAACTGGCAGGCGCGGGCCATGGCGCGCGCGGGCGCCGTGACGTCCATGCCGCGCTCGAAGCGCGTCGAGGCGTCGGTCTTGAGGCCCAGCGTCTTGCTGGTCTTGCGAACCGACGAGGGCGTGAAATGCGCGGCCTCGAACACGATGCGGGTGGTGGTTGCCGAGACTTCGGACTCGGCGCCGCCCATCACGCCGCCGATGGCCTGCGCGCGGGCCGTGTCAGCAATCACCAGCATGTCGGACGTGAGGGTCCGCTTCTTGCCGTCGAGCGTCGTGATCGACTCACCCGGCTTCGCGCGGCGGACGACAATGCCGGGACCGGCGAGCTTGTCGAGGTCGAACGCGTGCATCGGCTGTCCCAGTTCGAGCAGCACGTAGTTGGTGATGTCGACGACGTTGCTGATCGGGCGAATGCCGCAGGCCGAGAGCCGGTCCTGCAGCCACTGCGGGGACGGCCCGACGGTCACGTCGGCGATTGCGCCGACGTACCGTCCGCAGAGGTCCGGGGCTTCGATCGTGACAGGGATGGCGTCAGTGGACGTTCGGAGAGCGGGGGTTTCAGCCCCCGCTGGATGGCGACGGCTAAAGCCATCGCCCTCCGAACGAAGAGGGCGGTTGTACGCCGTCGCGATCTCGCGCGCGATGCCGATCATCGACAGGCAGTCAGGACGATTCGCGGTGACATCGAAGTCCATCACCACATCGTCACCATGTGGATCCAGGCCTTCGAGCGCGAGGCCGCGCACCGACATCAGCGTGCCGATGTCCTCGGCCGACTCGGGCACGTCGACGAACTCGCGGATCCAGGAGAGCAGGACCTTCATAGGCCGAACTGCTCCAGGAAGCGGAGGTCGTTCTCGTAGAACAGGCGGATGTCTTCGACGCCCCACTTGAGCAGCGCCACGCGCTCGACGCCCATGCCGAAGGCGAAGCCGGTCACTTCATTCGAGTCGTAGCCGACCGCTTCGAACACCGCGGGGTGCACCATGCCGCTGCCGAGAATCTCGATCCACCCGGTGCGCTTGCACATGGCGCAGCCCGAGCCTTTGCACTTGATGCACTGGATGTCGACTTCGGCGCTTGGTTCCGTGTAGGGAAAGAAGCTCGGCCGGAACCGCACGCCGGTGCCAGGGCCAAAGAGCGCTTCGGCCATGGCGGCGAGCGTGCCCTTGAGGTCCGCGAGCGTTACGCCCTTGCCGACTACGAGGCCTTCGACCTGGTGGAACATCGGCGTGTGCGTGAGGTCGAGCGCGTCTTTGCGGTACACGGGGCCGATCGCGACCAGTCGCACCGGTGGTGCGTTCATCTCCATGTGCCGGATCTGCATCGCGCTCGTGTGGGTACGCAGCAGCGTCAGTGGCTGGGGAGCAGACGTTCGGAGAGCGATGGCTTTAGCCGTCGCTTCCGGTATCAGCGGCGTCTGAAGGTAGAACGTGTCCTGCATGTCGCGCGCCGGGTGTTCCTCCGGCATGTTGAGCGCTTCGAAGTTGTGGTAATCGTCCTCGATTTCCGGCCCTTCAAGCACCTGGTAGCCGAGGCGCGTGAAGATGCCGCCGACTTCGTCGCGGATCAGGCTGAGCGGATGTCGATGGCCGAGGGTGGGCCGGCGGCCGGGCAGCGTGATGTCGACCGCGTTGGCGGGACGGCGGGTCGCGGCGAGCGCGGCTTCGCGCTCGGCGAGCGCGGCCTCGACCGCTTTCTTGAGCTCGTTGGCGCCCTTGCCAAGCGTCTTCTTCTGTTCAGGGGTCGCGGTCTTGAGCGCCTCCATGAAGGCGGCACTCCAACTGTGGTTGCGGCCGACCCAGCGCGTGCGCAGGGCCTGCAGTTCCGCGCCGGTCCGTACATCGGCCAGCTCGGCGCGGAAAAGTTCCCGCGCCCGATCTGGACCGATGGAGGTGTCGATGGTGCTCATGGAAGTAGCCAGTATCCAGAAGCCAGTATCCAGGCTGCCCGGGTCTTTCTGGCTACTGGCTACTGGCTACCGGCTACTTAAGCAGTTGTAGCTGTCTTGACCTGTTCGACGATCTTGGTAAAGGCGGCCGGTTCGCGCGCGGCCAGTTCGGCGAGGCTCTTGCGGTCGAGTTCAATACCAGCGGCCTTCAGGCCCTGCATGAACTTGCTGTACGAAAGACCGTTCTCGCGCGCTGCCGCATTGATGCGGATGATCCACAAGCCGCGGTAATCCCGCTTCTTGAGCTTGCGACCGGTGTACGCGTAGACGCCCGCTTTTTCGGACGCCTCCTTCATGAACTTGTAAAGCTTGCTCTTGTTCTGGAAATAGCCCTTGGTGAGCTTCGAGAGCTTCTTGCGCTTCTGACGACGTACGGTACCGCGTTTGACGCGAGGCATGACTGTCCTGCTGCGACTTTGGGGGCCGGTGGTTGACCGGACTTGAGCCAGAAGCGAAATGCCCTGGCGGGCGCTTGAAACGTCGCAGCGAAAATGCCCCAAACCGCTGCCGCGACGCGCCCAAACCGAGGACGCCGGGTTGATTTTCTCAATCCGGCGCCGAAAATCAACCCGGCGTCTTACTTGTACGGCAGCATCAGGTTGATCTTCCGGGCGTCGCCCGGCGTGACCACCTTCGAACCGCGCGCGTGACGCTTCGACTTCGTCGTCTTGCTCGTCAGGATGTGGCGCTTGAACGCCGCACTGCGCACGACCTTGCCCGTGCCCGTCTTCTTGAACCGCTTGGCCGCGCCGCGGTGGGTCTTCAACTTCTGCTTCTTCGCCATGATTCCTATTCCCGGTCCGGCTAAAGCCGGACACTACATTCCGCTACTCTTTTGCGGCCGGTTCGGCCACTACTACCTTGGCGGCCGTCTCGGCCGCGACTACATTGGCGGCCGTCTCGGCCGCGTCAGTCTTCTTGACGGCCGGCTTCGGCGCGCCCTTCTTGCCGGTCAGGATGGTGTGCATTTGATTGCCCTCCTGCCGCGGCATGGTTTCCGCCATCGCCACGTCTTCCAGGTCCTTGATGAGACGCATCAGGATCCGGTGGCCGATCTCCGGGTGCGCCATTTCGCGCCCACGGAAGAAAATCGTCGCCTTGACCTTGTCGCCGTCTTCAATGAAGCGCTCGATGTGGTGCTTCTTGAACTGGTAATCATGCTCGTCCACCTTGGGACGGAACTTGATTTCCTTGACCTCGATCACCTTCTGGTGCCGCTTCGCCTCGCGGGCGCGCTTCTGCTCCTGGTACTGATACTTGCCGTAGTCCATGATCCGGCAGACGGGCGGCACGGCCGTGGGGGAGATCTCCACCAGGTCGAGCCCCTTCTGCCGGGCAAGAATCAGGGCCTGGGGCGGCGGCATGATGCCCAGCTGCTGCCCCGCGTCGTCGATTACGCGAATTTCACGGACGCGAATCCGCTCGTTGATGCGGAGACGGTCGTCACGACGGGTCGGGCGAGATCTATCGAAGGCGATAAGCTTTTCCTCCAGGCGACAAAGATTACTAGGATAACGCTTTAGACCGGACCTCGGCAAGCGCGTCGGTCAGAAACTGGTCCACGGGACGGGCGCCCAGGTCCCCTTTGGCCTTACTGCGCACCGAAACGGCCCGATCGGCGGCCTCCCGGTCGCCAATTACCAGCATATACGGCACTTTTTGGAGCTGGGCCTCGCGGATCTTGTAGTTCAGCTTTTCGACCCGGTCGTCACACCAGACCTGGAAGCCGGCGCCCCTGAGCAGGGCGACCACCTCGTCGGCGAAGTCGTTGTGACGGTCGGCAATCGGCAGGACCACGACCTGGAGCGGCGCCAGCCACAGCGGGAAGGCCCCCGCGAAGTGCTCGATCAGGATGGCAATGAACCGCTCGAAGCTGCCGAAAATGGCGCGGTGAATCACCACCGGCCGGTGATCCTTGTTGTCGGCGCCGGTGTACTTCAGGTCGAACCGTTCGGGCGCGACGTAGTCGAGCTGGATCGTACCGCACTGCCACTTCCGGCCAATCGCATCCGTGATGTCGAAGTCGATCTTGGGGCCGTAGAACGCACCGTCGCCGGCGTTGATGGTGTACGGCTGGCCGGCCTTGTCCAGGGCTTCCTTGAGCGCGCCCTCGGCGCGATCCCACAGCTCGACTTCGCCGATGAACTTCTCGGGACGGGTCGACAGCTTCGCCGTGTACGCCAGGCCGAAGTCCTGGTAGATGCCCTGGATCAGACGCAGCAGCGCTTCCACTTCGGACGGGATCTGCGACTCCATCAGGAAGCAGTGCCCATCGTCCTGCGAGAACTGGCGGACGCGCGTCAGCCCGCCGAGCACGCCGGACGCTTCGTTGCGGTGCAGCGGCGTCTGCTCGTGGAAGCGGATGGGCATCTCCTTGTAGGAGTGCTTCTCGGTCGAGTACAGCAAGTAGTGCCCGGGGCAGTTCATCGCCTTCAGGCCCATCTCTTCGTCGTCGGCCGACTTCACCAGGAACATGTTCTCGCGGTAGTGCGACCAGTGCCCCGACAGTTCCCACAACGCCTTGTTATAGACGATCGGCGTCTTCACTTCCTGGTAGCCGGCGGGGAAGAGCTTGCCGCGCATGTAGTCTGCGAGCGTGTTGTAGAGCGTGGCGCCCTTGCCGGTCCAGAAGCCCGCGCCGGGCGCGAACGGATGGAAGGCGAACAGGCCGAGTTCCTTGCCCAGCTTGCGATGGTCGCGTTTCTTCGCTTCCTCAATGCGGGTCAGGTGCTCGTCGAGCTCCTTCTGCGTGAAGAAGGCGGTGCCGTAGACGCGCTGCATCGGCTGGTTCTGCGCATCGCCCTTCCAGTAGGCGTTGCTGGTCGTGGTCAGCTTGAAGGCCTTGAGGCGGCCCGTCGACGGGACGTGCGGACCGACGCAGAAGTCCAGGAACGTCTCTTTGTCCTTGATGGTGTAGACCGAAACGTCGGGCTGGCCGGCGGTCTTCTCGTCGATCAGCTGCACCTTGAGCGGCTCGCCGCGCCTGGTGAAGAAGTCGATGGCTTCTTGTCGTGGCCAGATCTGGCGTTCGTAGACCAGGTCCTGCGCCGCCAGCTCCTTCATCTTCGCTTCAATGGCTTCCAGGTCTTCCTGGACGAACGGCTTTTCGACCACGAAGTCGTAGAAGAACCCATCGTCAATGGGCGGACCGATGCCGCACTGGACCTTGGGGAAGAGGGCCGTCACCGCGGCCGCCAGCAGGTGGGCCGTGGAGTGGCGATAGAGTTCGAGCGCTTCCGGGCTCTTGTTGGTCACGATCCGGACCGGCGCATCGGCGGTGAGCGGATACGTCAGGTCCACCATCCGGTCGCCGACAAACGCCGCGAGGGCGGCTTCGGCCAGGCGTGGCGAGATCGCCTCGGCGACCGCCTTGACCGGCGCGCCGGACTCGACTTGTTTCGTCGACCCGTCCGGAAGTGTGACTGTGACTTGGTTCATGGGATTGATGTTGCCCTTCGACTCGCGTCGATCCGGCTTTCAGCCGGTTCGCCGCTCGCTCAGGACATTCGACGCACCAGATGGCCTGCCATGAGCGCGAGTTGCCCTTCGATTCGTGCCGACCCGGCTTTCAGCCGGCCCGCCACTCACTCAGGACATTCGACCCATCAATGGCCCGCCATGAGCGAACCTGCGGTTCGCCGTAGGCGGAACGCAGGTGAGTCGAATGGTAGGCGCGAATAGATTCGAACTATCGACCTCCTCCGTGTCAGGGAGGCGCTCTAACCAACTGAGCTACGCGCCTATCTCGTGCGAATTTCGGCCCACCCTTCGACTCCGCTCAGGGTGGCCCCGAGCGACCTACACTCTCTGAGTCGAGGGGCCAAAAGCCGACAAAAAAGTATAACAGAGCTTTGGTGTCAGAAGGCCGGCACTTTAGTGCCGGCTGTCAGTTGACGGCTTTTTTCAGCGCCTTGCCGGCGCTGAACCGAACGGCCTTGCGTTTGGGGATGCGGATGGCACCGCCCGTGAGGGGGTTGCGGCCCTTTCGGGCCTTGCGGACGGCGGTCTTGAAAGTGCCGAACCCGACAAAAGTGACCGCCTCGCCCTTCTTGAGCGCTTTCGTGACCGATGCCAAGAACACGGTCACGATGCGTGCCGCCTGCGCCTTGGTGGCGCCGGTGTCCTTGACGATCTTCGCGATCAGGTCCTGCTTGTTCATCAGGCCGCGGCCTTGACGGTCAGCGATGCAATCGCCTTGTCGAGCGTGGCGTCGGTGGCCGGCGCCGCCTGGCCGAACTCGATGTCGGGCTGCTCGACCGGCACATCGGGCGTGAGGCCCTTCTCGTGAATGGCCACGCTCGCGGGCGTGAGATATACGAGGTGGGTCAGCATCAGCGCGCCGCCGTCGGGCAGCCGTACCAGCTTCTGCCGCGCCGCGCGGCCAAAGGTGCGCTCGCCGACCAGGGTGGCGCGCTGGTTACCCGAGAGCGCCGCCGCGAAGACTTCGGCCGCACCCGAAGTGCCGTTGTCGGTCAACACCGCCGTGGTCACCGCGAGCGCGCCATCGCCGGTGGCCGCCGACACCGCGGCCTTTTCCTTGCCGCGATCCTGTTGGTAGCTGAGCACGCCGGTCTTGACGAACAAGCGCGCGGCCGCGACGCCGGCGTCGGTGTCGCCGAACGCCGAGCCACGCAGGTCAACGATCAGGCTCTTGGCGCCGGCCTTGGTCAGCGATGCCACCTCGGTCTTCATTTGATCCACGGTGGCCTTGCCGAACTCCGCGACGCGAAGATAGCCGACGCCCGGCGCGGCGATTCGGGACTTCACCGGCGCCGCCGGCAAGTTCTCGCGCGTCAACTCCACGTCGTGCGGCTCGGCGGCGTTGCCGCGCAACACCGTGAGGCGAACCGTGGTGCCGGCCTTGCCGCGCAGCAGGCGCATGCCCTCGTGCACCGAGGTGTCGCGCGTGGACTGGCCGTCGATGGCGCGGATGTAGTCGCCGGTCATGAGGCCGGCCCGGGCCGCGGGTGAGCCATCGCGGGAGGCGATGACCCGGAGATAGTACTGCCGGGTGATCTCGAGGCCGGTGTGAGCCGCGGCGCCCGCATCACCCTGGTCGAGCACCTTCACCTGCGCCGGGTCGAGGTAGGCGCTGTCGGCATCCAGGCCATCGGCCAGTCCGTGCATGGCGCCGTGCATCACCTTGTCGATGTTCACTTCCTCGACGTAGTTGTTGGCGATCAACGACACCACATCTTCGAAGGTGCGCAGGTACTGATAGCTGTCTTCGCGAGCCAGGGCGCTGTTGCCCAGGAAGCCGCCGACGACGGCGAATGCGATCACCGGCACCGACACCGCCAGCACGAGAACCCGGCCGCGAATCTTCATCTAGTAGATCTCCTCAGCCATTGTAGGGGATCGACCGGGCGTCCGTCGATCCGCACTTCGAAGTACAGCGCCGCCGCTCCGGCCGGCGCGAGCCCGACCCGGCCGACTATCTCCCCGGCCTTCAGCACGGTTCCCTCGGACACCATGGCCTCGGACAGGTGACCGTAGAGCGTGAAGGCCGAGCCGCCATGATCGACGATGACCAGCACGCCAAAGCCGGCAAACGGCGCCGCGTAGGCCACCCGGCCCTCGTGGACGGCGGTGGCGACGGTGCCCTCCGGAGCGGCCACGTCGATACCATTTCGGACGATGGCCGTCCCGAAACGGCCGGAGGTCGACCGTCCGAACCGCGACACCACGGGACCGGTCACCGGCCACGGCAGGTCGCCCTGGAACGGGCGAATCGGCAGGGCAGCAGTGGCCGAGGTGGCGTCGGCCGTGGCGAGCGTCCGTTCGATCTGCCGCTGCGCCGCCTGCAGTTCGCCGACGAACTGCGCCGCCAGGTCGCGCTGCTGATCGAGACTGTCGATCAGCCGGTTGCGGGCCGCCACCGCCGCATCGAGCGTGGCGCGCGTGCGCTGCGCCGCGCTCCGCGACTGCTCGACGGCGGCGCGTTCCTTCTCGACCGTGGCCAGCGCCGCGCGTTCAGCCACGACGGTCCGGCGGTGGGTTTCGAGGCGGACCCGGTCGAGCTCGGCCACCGCCGCGACACCGCGGCTCAGCCGGCCAAAGGCGCGAGGATCGTCGGAGGCGAGCAACAGCTGGAGGTAGCCGCCGCGCCCGCGTTTCGAAATTTCGATCAGCCGTTCGCTGACGCCGGGGGTTTGCGCGAGGCGCGTGGCCTCGAGGCCCTTCAACCGCGCCGCGGCTTGTGCGTGGGTGGCCGACACCCGGGTCAGGTCAGCCTCGGCGCGCGCGACCTCCTCGCGCGCGATCTCGCGCTCGAGCTCGAGCCGCCGCAACTCGCCGAACACGGTGCGGGACTGCGCCGCCAGCCGGTCCGCCTCCGCCTGCAGCGATCGGATCCGCGCCGCCGCGCGCGCGCGCACCTCATCGGCCGGCGACTGCGCGAATAGTCCGGCTTCCGCCTCGGCCAAGGCTACGGCGGACAAGAAAGCCGGACGCCACATTGTCGTCTCGCCGTCGTGCATGTAGCGTCCGCCTTCAGGCGGACCTATCAACACGAGCACGAGAACAGCGGCCAGTCTTCGCACGTTGGCGAATTATACTGGCCCCGTGCGTGTCCTGGGCATCGACTACGGCGCGCGGCGCATTGGCCTCGCGTTGAGCGACGCCACCGCGACGCTGGCCTCGCCCTGGCGGCTGCTGCAGCGGCCACCGTCTGACGCGGAAACCCTGCGCATGGTCGTCGCCGAGGTCACGGCGCTGATCCAGGATGACGATGGGCTGGAGGCGGTCGTGGTCGGATGGCCACGCCGGCTCGATGGGTCGGCCAACAAGCAGACCCCAATCGTGGAGACGTTCGCGCGCGCGCTCGAGTCGAAGGTCGCGGTGCCGGTCGTCCTCCAGGACGAGCGGCTCTCCAGCGTCGAGGCCGAATCGCGGCTGGCGGTGGACGAGAAGGACTGGCGCAAGCGCAAGGCAAAGCTGGATGCCGCCGCCGCGGCGATCATCCTGCAGGACTTTCTGGACGCGCGGCCACGCGCCGCTACCGACGGTTTCTGAACACATGATGCGATGGATTGGACGAATTGCGCTGCTGTTGGTGGTGCTGGCCGTGCTCGCGGCCGGCGGCGCGTGGTGGGTCTACGCCCGCGTGCAGCAGCCGTACCGCGGCGCCACCGGCGCGGAGTCGTTCGTCGACATTCCCTCGGGCACGGGTCCGGTCGGGATCGGCGCGCGCCTCGTCGAGGCCGGCGTGGTGCGGGATGCCCTGACCTTTCGAGTGGCCGTGCTGCTCAGCGGCCGGGCTCGTGAGCTGAAGGCGGGGGAGTATCGCTTTGAGGCGCCGATGACGGCCCTCGCCGTCGTCGACAAGATCGCGCGCGGCGACGTCTACAAGCGGCTGCTGACGTTTCGCGAAGGCCTCACGATTGCGGAGATGGCGGCAGTGTTCGAGCAGCGCGGCTTCGGCACGGCCGCCGACTTCGCCAAGGCCGCGCAGAACGCGTCGCTGATCCACGACCTGGACCCGGCCGCGTCCGATCTCGAGGGCTACCTGTTTCCCGAGACCTACGCGCTGCCGCGCCACACCCCTGCCACCGAGGTGGTGGCGCAGATGGTGGCCGGTTTCAAGAAGGCGTTTGATGAGGATCTGCGTGCCGTCGCCGCTGCCGACGGGCTGACGGTGCGGCAAGTCGTCACGCTGGCGTCACTGGTCGAGAAGGAAACCGGCAGTGGTGACGAGCGGCCGCTGGTGGCGGCGGTCTATCGGAATCGGATGAGGATCAGGATGGGCATGCAGGCCGATCCCACCGTCATCTACGCGTTGCAGAAAGCCGGTCAATACGACGGCAACTTGACGCGGGCGAACCTGCAGTTCGATTCGCCGTACAACACCTATCGCTATGCCGGATTACCGCCCGGTCCCATTGCCGCCGCGGGCCGCGCGTCGCTCGAGGCCACGGTGAAGCCGGCGGCCGTCGACTACCTGTATTTTGTCAGCCGTAACGACGGCACGCACGTCTTCGCATCAAACCTGGCGGATCACAATCGCAACGTGCAGACGTGGCAGGTGCAGTACTTCCGGGACCGGCGGAGCACGAAAGATAAACAGGAGATAAAGAGATAAGGAGAAAGTTGGATTTTCTCCTGATCTCCTTGCCTCCTGTTTACCTCTCATTCCATTTAAGCTTCTGGCGCAGCACTTCAAAATAGCTGCGTGCCGAGGCGCGGACCAGGCGCAAGGGGCGCGCCGCACGCGCAATGGCCACCTCATCCCCCTGTTCCATCTCAAAGCCGGTTTGCCCATCAATGGTGACGTAGACGTTGCCGGCGTTGGTGCCGGTTGACTTCACCCGCACCTCGCGTTCGGACGGGATCACAATCGGGCGGTTGGTCAGCGAGTGTGGCGCGATCGGGGTGAGCACCAGCGCGTCCATCGCCGGATGGACGATGGGGCCGCCCGCGGCCAGGTTGTAGGCGGTCGAGCCGGTGGGGCTCGCGACGATCAAGCCGTCGGCCTTGACCGATGTCACGAACTGATCGCCGACCGAGACGTCGAGCTCGATCATGCGCGAGAGCGCCGTGCGCGTGAACACGATGTCGTTGAGGGCGAGATGCGTGGTGATGCTACCCGCGCGGGTGGCGACCGCCTTCAGCATCATGCGCTCGTCGTGCGTGGCGCGGCCGTTCAGCACGGCGTCGAGCGACGCGTAGATCTCGGGCCGCGTGATCTCGGTCAGAAAGCCCAGCGAGCCGAAGTTCACGGCGAGCAGCGGAATGTCGAGACCGGCTTCGGCGATGGCCTTGGCCAGCGCCAGCAGCGTGCCATCCCCGCCGAGCACCAGGAGCAAGGTGAGGTCGGCCGGCAGGGCGGCGCGGGTGACGACGGTGCGCGTGGCGGGCGGCAGCAGCTCGGCCGCCTCCTCGGTCCACACGGCGTCGACGGCATGGGTCTGCAGCCACTGCTCGACGCCGATCAGCGTCTCGCGCGCCTCGGCGAGTCCCGGTTTGACCGCTATGCCTATGCGCATCGAAGGTGCATCAGGAATTCCGTGTTGCCGTGGGCTCCAGTAATTGGGGAATCGCTCAGGCCCACGCGAGTCAATCCTACTTCAGCCGCGGCGGCGGTCACCTCGGCCACGACCCGCGCGTGCACGGCGGGGTCCTTGACCAACCCACCCTTGCCCACGTCCTTGCGGCCGGCTTCGAACTGCGGCTTGACCAGGGCGACGATCTCGGTGCCCGGGGCGACCAGCGCGGGCAACACGGGAAAAATGTGGCGCAGCGAGATGAACGATACATCGATGCTGACGCGCGTGATCGGCGCACCCACGTCGGGCAGGTCGCCGGGCTTGAGGTGCCGGGCGTTGGCATGCTCGATCACCGCGACGCGCGGGTCGCTGCGGATCTTCCAATGGAGCTGGCTGTGGCCGACGTCGAGCGCAATGACGCGGGTGGCGCCGCGGTCGAGCCAGACATCGGTAAAGCCGCCGGTCGAGGCGCCGACATCAAACGCCACCTGGCCGGTCGCGGTAATGCCGAAGGTGTCGAGCGCGTGGGCCAGCTTGATCCCGCCGCGGCTGACCCACGGGTGCTCGGGCCCGATGACGCGGACATCGGCGTCGACGGCGACCATGGTGCCGGCCTTGGCCGCGCCGTGGCCATCCACGTCGACCTGCCCGGCCATGATCAGCGCGCGGGCTTTCTCCCGGGTCTCGACCAGGCCCTTGTCCACCAGCAGCGTGTCGAGCCGTTGTCGCTTTACCAAGCCCCAGGTCCCAAGCCCCAAGCCCTCACTTGTCTCGTTTGATGATCCACCCGGCGATGTCGCTCAGCCGGGAATCAAGCAAGCCGGCGCGCTCGAGCGCCGCGCGCGCGCGGGTGTGGCAACCGGCCGCGAGGGCGCGAGCCTGTTCGAGGCCGAAGAAAGCGGGGTAGGTCGGCTTGCCGGCCGCTTGGTCCTTGCCGGCGGTCTTGCCCAGCGTGGCCGCGGCGCCTTCCACATCCAGGATGTCGTCGACGATCTGGAACGCGAGACCGATCTCGCGGCCGTACTCATCGATCGTGGCGGCCAGGCGATCGTCGGCGCCGCCCATGACGGCCCCGGCGACGACCGAGGCGCGAATCAGCGCGCCGGTCTTGCGCATGTGCATGGCTTGCAGCCCGTCGGCGTCGAGCGCCGCCGCCGCGACGCCCGGTGCCGGCGACACGGCCGCGAGATCAATCGCCTGCCCGCCCACCATGCCCGCCGAGCCGGCAGCGCCGGCCACCAGGGCGATCACGCGCAGCTTGCGGGTCATCAAGGTCGGGTGGTACCCCTGCGGTTCGCGCGCCAGCAGGCTGAAGGCTTCGGCCTGCAAGCCATCGCCGGCCAGAATCGCCATGCCCTCGCCGTGCACCACGTGCGAGGTTGGCCGGCCGCGCCGCAGGTCGTCGTCATCCATCGACGGGAGATCGTCGTGAATCAACGAGTAGGTATGGATCATCTCGAGCGCGCACGCGGCCGGCATCGCGGCATCGCGCGCCGCGGCTTCAGAGCCGCCCAGGGCCTGCGCCACGGCTTCGGCGCCGGCGAGAACCAGGAGCGGCCGCAACCGCTTGCCGCCGGCCATCAGGCTGTAGCGCATGGCGTCGGCGACCACCGCGGGCGTGGCGGGGGGCGCCGGCAGATGCTGCACCAGCGCGGCCTCCACGTCCCTGCGCCGCGCGTCGACGTAGTCGGCGAACGTCAACGTCACGGCTCGTCGTCGCCATCGGGCAGGCGCAGCGAGGCCGGGGCCGGCTTGAGCTCGCCGCGCTCGTTGACGATTTCGATGCGCTTCTCGGCCTCTTCGAGGCGCGAGTGGCAGAACCGCGAGAGCTGCACGCCGCGCTCGTAGAGCTCGAGCGACTTCTCGAGCGCGAGGTCGCCCTCTTCGAGCTTCTTGACGATGGTTTCGAGTTCCGCGATGGCGGCCTCGAAATCTTTGATAGTTGGGTCCATGGATGCCTTGAATACAGGAGATCAGGAGAATAAGAGAAATTCAAATCAAGGTCTCCTGATCTTCTATTCTCCTGTGAGTTGTTCGCCCTTGCTTGTTACTTCTGTCACCGTCGCGCCGAACGCGCCGCGTTGCACGGTGACCCTGACCTCGTCGCCAACCCGCAACGTGTCGGCATCCCGGATGATCCGCGTGCGCTCGGCATTCCACGTCACGGCGTAGCCACGGCCAAGCACCGCGAGTGGGCTGAGGCCTTCCAGGCGAGCGGCGAGTCTGCCGAACCGGCCCTGTGACAGGGTGATGCGCCGGCGCGCCGCAGCCGTCAGCTGCGCGTCGCGCGAGACCAGGCGCGTGCGGATGGCGCCGAGCCGGTGGCGCGGGTCGAACTGGTCGAGCGATCGCCGCAGCAGGTCGTGGCGGCGCGCCCGC
Organism: Acidobacteriota bacterium; assembly: GCA_030697165.1. Classification (NCBI taxonomy): domain Bacteria; kingdom Pseudomonadati; phylum Acidobacteriota; species Acidobacteriota bacterium. Next base: position 171,538 of record JAUYQQ010000023.1, on the reverse strand, counting down.
CGCGCCAGCGACTGCCCGACGCCGTGGCGCAGCACCGAGGCGAGTTCCGAGACGTGCCGGCCGCGAAAGGCCAGGCGGCCCGGGAATCCGGAGTAGCCCGGGCGCGCCTCCAGCAGGTGGAGCCGTGATTCCATCCGGCGCAGCCGATTGCCCATGGCCGCGTCGAGCCGCTCGCCGATGCGGTCGATGTGCGCGAAGAACTCGTCCTTGCGCCGCACCACCAGTTCCGCCGCCGCCGACGGCGTGGCCGCCCGCAGGTCGGCGACGAAGTCGGCGATGGTCACGTCGGTTTCGTGCCCGACGCCGGAGATGACCGGGACGGGCGAGGCCGCGATGGCGCGCGCCACCGCTTCTTCATTGAAGGCCCACAGGTCTTCGAGCGAGCCGCCGCCGCGGCCGACGATGATGACGTCGACGTGCGGGACGCGCGCCACGAGCTTGAGTGCGCGGGCGACCTCGCCGGCCGCGCCCTCGCCTTGCACGCGGGTGGGCGCGATGATCAGGTGGGCGTTGGGATAGCGCCGCCGCAGCACGCGCACCATGTCGCGCAGCGCCGCGCCGTCAATCGACGTCACCAGGCCAATGCGGCGGGGCAGCGCCGGCAGCGGCCGCTTGCGCGACGCGTCGAACAAGCCTTCGGCGGCGAGCTTCTTCTTCAACTGCTCGAACGCCACCTGCAAGGGGCCGAACCCCTGCGGCTCCAGGTGCTCGCAGATCAGCTGGTACTCGCCCTTGACGTCATAGACGCTGATCTTGCCGCGCGCCACGACGCGCAGGCCGTCTTCAGGCTTGAACTTCAGGTAGCGCAGCGAGCCGCGGAAGATCACCGCCTTGATCTGCGACGCGTTGTCTTTCAGCGTGAAGTAGAGGTGCCCCGTGTTCCAGAGTCGCGCGTTGGAAATCTCACCCTCGACCCAGATGTTCTGGAACTTGGATTCGAGCGCGTCGCGAATCGTCGCTGAAAGCTCGCTGACGGTAAGTACCTGTCGAACTGGCGCCGCTGGCGCCTTTGGTGCTTCGCCCTCCGTCAGCTTCGGCGAGAACTCGTAGCGCGGCTTGGGCACCGGCACAGGCGCACCTGGCACTAGCCCTTTAGGCACCGTAGGCACTTCAGGCACTTCAGGCACCGTAGGCACCTGAGGCACCCTGGGCGTCTGTGGCGGTTCGTCATCAAAAGGCAACTTGCTCATACGGCAGCTGATGCGCGATCGGTGATGGCCTGCAGTTGCACTTCAGTCAGCGCGACGCGTTCGATCGCGGTCGCGCGGCCCGTCGCCGGGTCGGTGGTGATGGTCACGCCGTGCAGCCGCGCATCGCCGGTCGCCGGCTCGAAGCGGCCCGGCAGTCCGGTGACGAAGCGCGCGATCACCGCGGTCTTGTCCATGCCGATGACGCCGTCGTGCGGACCGGTCATGCCGGCGTCGGTGAGGCAGGCGGTGCCTCCGGGCAGGATGCGCTCGTCGGCCGTCTGCACGTGCGTGTGCGTGCCGATCACCGCCGCCACCTGGCCGTCGAGATACCACCCGAGCGCGGCCTTCTCAGAGGTGGTCTCGGCGTGCATGTCCACGAACACCACCTGGGCACCGTCCGCCTTTACCCGCGCGATTTCGCGCAGCGCGGTCCGGAAGGGATCGTCCAGCGACGGCAGGAACACACGCCCCATCACGTTGACCACGCCGACGCGGACGCCCGATCGGCTGACCGCGACGTGGGACCCTCGCCCCGGCGTGCCCTCCGGGTAGTTGGCCGGCCGGATCAGCCGCGGCTCGTGCACGATGAACTCGAGCGCTTCGCGCTTGTCCCACACGTGGTTGCCGGTCGTGATCACGTCCGCGCCGGCGCCGAAGATCTCGTTGGCGTTGTCGCGCGTGATGCCGGCGCCGCCCGCCGCATTCTCGCCGTTGACGATTACCAGGTCCACGGAGTGGGCCGCGGCGAGGGCTTTTAGGTGCTTGCGCAGCAAGTCGCGCCCGGGGCGGCCGACGATGTCGCCGATGAAGAGGAGCTTCATTCGGTCGCCGGGGCGATGTGGCGTCCGGCTTCCTTGTCCGCCGAAGCCGTGGCGGAGGTGGAAGCCGGACCATCAGGTGCGCCAGTGTCGATGGGGATCAGCAGGCCCTGGCCGCGCCGCTCGTCACGGCGGGGGAGCACGACGCGCAGTTCGCCCTGCGCGAGGCGGGCGCGCGCGCCCCCGGCATCCACCGCGCCGGCCACGCGCACGGCGCGCGCAAAGCGGCCAAAGTCGCGCTCGACCAGGTGGTAGCTGGCCGGCGTGTTCGTCGACAGGACGGGCCGTTCTTTCTCGCCCACGATCAACACCACGCCGGACTTGATCAGCACGCGCAGCGCGTCGGCGGCCACCCCCGGCAGGTCGAGGACGATTTCGACCGTTCGCTCGGTCTCGAAGACGTCGACGACCGGCATGCACTCGCCCGAGACCACGTGCCGCCGGTCAGGGCGCCGCCGGGCGAGGTCCTCGAGCAACCGCTGGACGTCCTGGGCCAGGTCGGTTGGGTCGATGTCCATCGAACTGTTGAACGCGGCCATTGCCTCGATTCTAGCGCGGTCAAGAAACGATTCCGGTTTCCCGGCGTCAAAAACAGCATGAGTGTAAGACGCTAATATTTGATTATTGACATACACTCATGTATCGGGCATACTTGAAAAGTCCAAGGGAGGACACAACCAACATGGCAACTAAAGGCAGAGTGATTGGCATCGACCTGGGCACGACCAACTCGGTCGTGTCGGTCATGGAAAACGGGCAGCCCACCGTCATCGTCAACCAAGAGGGCGCTCGTACGACTCCGTCCGTGGTCGGCTTTGGCAAGGATGGTGACCGCCTCGTGGGCCAGGTTGCCAAGCGCCAGGCCGTGACCAACCCCGAGAACACGGTGTTCTCGGTCAAGCGGTTCATGGGCCGCAAGTTCAACGAAGTCACCGAGGAAACCAAGCGGGTGCCCTACACGGTGTCGCAGACCCCGGCGAGCGACGCGCGCATCACCGTGCGCGGCAAGCAGTACTCGCCGCCCGAGATCTCCGCGATGATCCTGGGCAAGCTGAAGCAGGCCGCCGAAGACTATCTCGGTGACAAGGTCACCGACGCGGTCATCACCGTGCCGGCGTATTTCAACGACTCGCAGCGCCAGGCCACCAAGGACGCCGGCCAGATCGCCGGCTTGAACGTGCTGCGCATCGTCAACGAACCCACCGCCGCGGCGCTGGCGTACGGCCTCGACCAGAAGAAGGACGAAACCATCGCGGTGTTCGACCTGGGCGGCGGCACGTTCGACATCTCGGTGCTCGAAGTGGGCGAGGGCGTGGTCGAGGTCAAGTCGACCAACGGCGACACGCACCTGGGCGGCGACGACTTCGACCAGCTCGTGGTCGAGTGGATGACCGCGGAGTTCAAGAAGAGCGACGGCATTGACCTCGGCAAGGACCGCATGGCGCTTCAGCGTCTCAAGGAAGCCGCTGAGAAGGCCAAGATCGAGCTGTCGTCGGTGATGGAAACCGAGATCAACCTGCCGTTCATCACGGCCGATGCTTCGGGTCCCAAGCACATGACCATGAAGCTGTCGCGGGCGAAGCTCGAGTCGCTGGTCGAGGGCCTGGTGCAGCGGACGATCGGGCCGCTCAAGCAGGCGCTGGCCGACGCCGGCCTCAAGCCGTCCGACGTGGACGAAGTGGTGCTGGTCGGCGGATCCACCCGCATGCCGCGTGTGCAGCAGGTGGTGAAGGAGTACTTCGGCAAGGAGCCGCACAAGGGGGTGAACCCGGACGAAGTGGTCGCGATTGGCGCGGCGGTTCAGGGCGGCGTGCTGGCCGGCGACGTGAAGGACCTGTTGCTGCTCGATGTGACCCCGCTCTCGCTCGGCATTGAAACGCTGGGCGGCGTGATGACGGTGCTCATCCCGCGCAACACCACCATCCCGTCGAAGAAGAGCGAGACCTTCTCGACGGCGACCGACAACCAGACCAGCGTGGAAGTGCACGTGCTGCAGGGTGAGCGCTCGATGGCGCGCGACAACCGGACGCTCGGACGCTTCCACCTCACGGGCCTGCCGCTCGCGCCACGCGGCCTGCCACAGGTCGAGGTGAGCTTCGACATCGACGCCAACGGCATTGTCAGCGTGATGGCGAAGGACAAGGCGACCGGCAAGGAGCAGACCATCACCATCAGCGGTGCCAGCGGCCTGAGCAAGGACGAAGTGAACCGCATGGTGAAGGAGGCTGAAGCCCAGGCCGCCGACGATGCGAAGAAGCGCGAGGAAGTGGAGGCCCGTAACAAGGCGGAAGCCGAAGCGCACCAGGCGGCGCAGGCTGCCAAGGCAGCAGAAGACGCGCCGAAGCAGGAAGCCCCGGCCGATGCCGCGAAAGACGGCGAGGTCGTTGACGCAGAGTTCGCGGAGACGCGGTAGTCCAGTTGTAGCCTCCGGCTTTAGCCGGAGATTCCAGATGTAGCCTCCGGCTTTAGCCGGAGCCTTTTGAGGCAGAGAGAAATGTCCATCGTTCGATTCGATCCGTTCGCCGACCTCCTGACCAACGGCCGCTGGGTGCCGGCGGTTGATATCTTCGAGAACGGCCAGCAGGAGCTGGTGCTGAAGGCCGAGTTGCCGGACATGAAGCGCGAAGACATCGCGGTGGTGTTCGAGAACAACACGCTGACGCTCAAGGGCGAGCGCAAGTTCGCCACCGACGTAAAGCAGGAGCAGTTTCACCGGGTGGAGCGGGCGTATGGCACGTTCAGCCGGTCGTTCTCGCTGCCGTCAAGCGTCGACGCGAGCCGCATTGCCGCCGAATACAAGAACGGCGTGCTGACCGTGAAGCTGCCGTTCCGTGAAGAAACCCGCCCGCGGACGATTAACGTCGAAGTCGCGGCCTAGTCAGGGATCAGGGATCAGGGATCAGGGATCAGGGATCAGGGAGCGGGGGTTGTTGGGGATTGGGCCGGAATCTGGCCGGTCCCCGATCCCTGTTCCCCGATCCCTGTCCCGTAGTAGACTGAATGGCTATGTCAGAGACTGAAATCCCGCAGACCACCGACGCCACCCCTGCGGATGACGACGCGCCCATCGAGCACCCGAAGGCCGCGCCCATCGAAAGCCGCTTCCTCTATGTGGACGTCTCCGCCCTGCGCGCCAAGCAGTTGCGCCGCGGTGCCCGCGTCCGCCTCGACGCCGAAACGCTGGACATGCTGCCCGCGTCGAAGCTGATCAAGCCGGAACGTGTTGCCATGGAAGAGGTTAAGCAGAACCTCGTCCAGTGGGATCTGCCCGACTTCAAGGTCGTCGTCGACCTGCGCTGAGACCGCAACCACGAAGCGCACGAAGAACACGAACCCTTAACGGGTTTTGCTTCGTGCCCTTCGGTCTTCGTGGTTTCTGTTGGCCCGGAACCCAAGGGCCCCCTGCCTCGTCTGTTCAATTGAGATGATCGAAATGATTGCGTTTGCCGGAATCCTGGCCGCAGGTCTCGCCGTGGCGTTTGTCTTCGGCCTCATCTTCCTGGTCCTGAAGCTGGTGCTGTGGACTGTGTTCCTGCCGTTGCGCATCCTGTTCAAGCTGCTGTGGATCCCCTTCGGCCTGGTCACGGGCGCGATTGGCCTCGCGGCCGGCGCGGCGCTCCTGCCAATACTGCTGGTCGTCGGCGCCGTGGTCGCCATCATCGGCCTGTTCGCCGCCCTGATCTCGCTGCTGATTCCCGCGATACCGTTCGTCCTGCTCGGCCTCGTCGTGTGGGCCTTCATGCGCCGCCAACAGCCGCCCGCCGTCGTCTCCTAGCACTTTAGGCACTTTAGGCACTTTAGGCACTTTAGGCACCCTAGGCACCTTAAGCACCTATCTCCATCGGCTATGATTCACGCCGATGGAAGTGCCCCTGACTCCCCTTGAATTCATGCGCCGCACGCGGCGGCTCTACGCCAACCGCGAGGGTGTCGTCGATGGCGCCGCGCGGTGGACGTACGGCGAGTTCTTCGACCGCTGCGACCGTTGGTCGTCGGCGTTGCAGCGCCTGGGCGTGAAGCAGGGCGACCGGGTCGCCTACATTTCGCCCAACACGCACGCGCAGCTCGAATCGTTTTATGCCATCCCCCAGATCGGCGCGGTCCTCGTGCCGATCAACTTCCGCCTGGTGGCCGACGACTTCCGCTACATGATCCAGCACAGCGGCGCCACGGTCGTCTGCGTGTCGAGCGACTACCTGGAAGCGGTGGACTCGATTCGCACGGACCTGAAGAGCGTCACGCAGTTTGTGTCCCTTGATTCCTCCTTCGCCAAGGCTTCCGCCTCCGCTGAAGCTACGGCGGACAAGACGGAGGACAGGGGCCTGGCGCCGGGCTGGCTGGACTACGAAGACCTGGTCGCGAACGGCGCGCCGGAGTTCACGCGGCCGGCCATTGGCGAGAACGACCTGCTCACCATCAACTACACGAGCGGCACGACGTCGCGGCCGAAGGGCGTGATGATCACGCACCGCAACGCGTGGATGAACTGCGTCGGCATGCTGACGCACACCCCGATGACGCCGGCCGACACTTACCTGTGGACGCTGCCGATGTTCCACGCCAACGGCTGGACGTTCACGTGGACCGTCACGGCCGCCGGCGGCCGGCACATCTGCCTGCCGAAGTTCGACGCCCCCACGGTGTTTCGGCTCGCCAAGGAGGAGCAGGTCACCCGGATGTGCGCGGCGCCGACCGTGCTGATCATGCTGGCCAACGCGCCCTCGGCGGTGAAGCAGGGCGTGCCGCGCGGGGTTGGCGTGATGACGGCCGGCGCGCCGCCGGCGGCCGTGACCATCCAGCGCATCGAGGACGAGCTCGGGTGGGTCGTGACGCAGATCTACGGTCTGACTGAAACCGCCCCAGCCATCAGCATCTGCGAGCCGCGCCCCGAGCACGCGGTGCTCCCGGCCGACGAGCGCGCCCGTATCAAGGCGCGACAGGGCGTCGAGTTGATCACGTCGGGCGAATTGCGGGTCGTGGATGACAAAGGGTACGAAGTGCCTGCCGACGGGAAGACCGCCGGCGAAATTGTCGCGCGCGGCAACGTGATCATGGCCGGCTACTACAACGATCCCGAGGCGACCGAGAAGTGCATGGCCGATGGCTGGTTCCATACCGGCGACGCAGCGGTCGTGCACCCTGACGGCTACGTGCAGATTACGGATCGCCTGAAGGACGTGATCATCAGCGGCGGCGAGAACATCTCATCGGTCGAAGTCGAGGCCATGCTGCTGCGGCACGAGGCGATCCAGGAGGTAGCGGTGGTCGGGCTGCCCGACGAGAAGTGGGGCGAGTCGCCGCACGCGTACGTGGTGTTCAAGAGCGGCCAGTCGGCCACCGCCGAGGCGCTCCGCGAGTTCGGTCGCGCGAACATGGCCCACTTCAAGGTGCCGCACGGCTTCACGCCGGTCGCGGAACTGCCGAAGACGGCGACGGGCAAGATTCAAAAGTTCGTACTGCGCCAGGGCCGGCCCAACATCACCGCCCAGTGACGCCCGGGTCGTCGGTGCGGTTTGCCCTCCGGCTTGTCCGCCGTAGCCTCGGCGGAGGTGGAAGCTTTAGCGAAGGAGGGGAGCCTCGGTATGGAACGTCGTGTCGCGTTGATAGGCATCGGCCGCCCGCAGTAGCGCCGCCTCATCAAACATTCGGCCGGTGAGCTGGATCCCGATCGGAAGCCGAGCCGAAGAAAAGCCGCAGGGCACGCTGATCGCCGGCAGGCCCGTCAGGTTGGCGCTCACCGTGAAGATGTCGTTGAGATACATCTGGATCGGGTCGCTGGTCTTCTCGCCCAGCTTGAACGCCGGCGTGGGCGTGGTCGGCGTGGCGACGACGTCCACCGTGGCGAAGACCTGTTCGAAGTCCTGCCGCAGCAGGGTCCGCACCTGCTGTGCCTTCAGGTAGTAGGCATCGTAGTAGCCGGCGCTCAGCACGTAGGTGCCGAGCATGATGCGGCGCTTCACCTCGGCCCCGAAGCCTTCATCGCGCGACCGCTCGTACATGGTCAGCAGCGTGTCCTCTTTCTCAATCGTGGTCCGGTGACCGTAGCGCACGCCGTCGTAGCGCGCGAGGTTCGACGAAGCCTCCGCAGTGGCGATCAGGTAGTAGACCGGGATGCCGTAGCCGGCATGCGGCAACTGGATGTCGACGAGGGTCGCGCCGCGCGACTCGAACACGCGCAGGGCCTCCTGGAACGCCGCCAACACCGCCGGGTCGACCCCCTCGCCGAGAAACGCGTTGGGCACACCGATCCGCAGGCCCTTGATGTCGCCGGTCAGCGCCGCCTGCAGATCCGGCATCGCCTCGGTGGACGAGGTCGCATCGTGGCCGTCGTGCCCGCCGATCACCTGGAAGGCGAGCGCGGCATCGGCGACGGTCTGCGTGAACGGCCCGATCTGATCGAGCGATGACGCGAAGGCCATCAGGCCGTAGCGCGACACGCGGCCATAGGTCGGCTTCAAGCCGACGATGCCGCACAACGCGGCGGGCTGGCGGATCGAGCCGCCCGTGTCGGAGCCGAGCGCCAGCGGCACCATGCGGCTGGCCACCGCCGCCGCCGAGCCGCCGCTCGAACCGCCGGGCGTGCGCGCGACATCCCAGGGGTTGCGGGTCGGGCCAAGCGCCGAATTCTCGGTGGACGATCCCATGGCGAACTCGTCCAGGTTGGTCTTGCCGACCATGATCGCGCCGGCGGCTTCGAGCCGGGCGACGACGGTGGCACTGTAGGGCGGCACGTAGCCGCGCAGGATCCTGGACGAGGCCGTCGTCGGCACCCCGGCCGTGCACATATTGTCCTTGATCGCGACCGGTACGCCGTGCAGCGGGCCGAGGGGCGCGCCGGCCTGCTGTTGCGCGTCGAGCGCGCGAGCGCGATCGAAAGCGCGTTCCACCGTCACCGTGTTGAAGGCGCTCAACTTCGGATCGATCGCCTTGATGCGTTCGAGGTGGGCTTCGCACGTGGCCAGCGCGGTGCTGTCGCCACTGGCAATCCGCCTGGCCAGTAATTGGGCAGTCATAGGTCTCGAGGGCAGCTTGTCGCGCCGTAGCCTTGGCGAAGGCGGATCATCCGATGACTCGTGGCACCTTGAAGAGGCCGGCCTCGCGGGCGGCATCGGGCGCGTTGGCCAGCAGCTCTTCCCTCGACAACGACGGCTGCAGCGTGTCGTCGCGATCGACCGGGCGATTGAGCACGTGCGACGTCGGCGGCACGCCGGAGGTGTCGAGCGCGTTGATCTGCTCGACGTAGGTGAGGATGCCGCCAAGCTGGCGCGTGAACAGGTCGAGCTCGTCGGCGGTGAGTTCGAGGCGGGCCAACTCGGCGATCCGCGTCACATCTTTCTGGGTCAGCGTCACGATTCCAAAAATTATAGTGCCTAAGGTGTCCGCCTACGCGGCCAAAGGCCGCTTCGGCGGGACCTCGCCGAAGCTCGCCGCCATCTCTCGCGAGCGAAGGCGGGCCTAAGGTGCCTGGAGTGCGATTAGTTTGTGTTCGTCGAGCAGCCAGCACTCGCCGGTAAAGCCGCTGGCGGACACTTGCGCGCGCAGGGCCGGCAAGGCGGTGGCGCGGTCGTAGCGAATGGACAGGTGATAGAGGACGAGCGTCTTCACGCCGGCGGCGCGGCCCACGGCCAGCGCCTCCTCGGTGGTGGCGTGGATGGGATACTTGCGATCGGGCTCCTCGAGAAACGTGGCGTCGTGCACGAGCAGGTCGGCGCCGGCGACCAGGGCCGGATCGATCGGCATGGCGTCGCCCGAGTGGGCGAACCGGACGTGGGTGACCGTTTCGAGCAGCGACTCGCGGCGGCCGTCGCGGGCCGCGGCCTCGACCTCGGCCTGGCTCATCGCGGCGTGCTCGGGCTTGAGCCGCCGTTTCGTTTCGACCACCCGGTAGCCCAGGGCCGGCTCGCCCTCGACATGGCGAACCGCAAAGGCCTCGAGCGACCGTCCCTTGCCAAGCGGGACCGCGGTCCCCGGCGCAACGGCCAGCCACGTGAGTGGAAAGACGACGCCGGCATAGGCAGTGCCCAGCAGGTCGCGCGCCGCCTGAACCCCTCGCGAGTCCTCTGGATAGACGATGGTCAGCGGCTTGTCGGTCGCGCCCTTGCTGAATCGGCGAGCGGCGACGAGGCCCGGCAGGCCAAGCACGTGGTCGGAATGACCGTGGCTGATGGCGAGCACTGAAGGAGAGAAGACGTTGGAGCCGAGTGCGAGCTGCAGCCCCTCGCCGGCGTCAATCAACAGTTGCAGGGAATGGTGCCAGAACCAGTTGGCGTACATCCCCCGGCTGTACCCGCTGACATCGTCGAGCATCTGACCATTGTGGCCCGACCCGCGCTTCCCTGCGCCATGAGTCTTACAGACTACTGAACCGCGAGCAGCTCGATGTCGAACACGAGCGTGGCGTTGCCGGGAATGGTCGGTGGTGACCCCGCCGCACCGTAACCCAGGCTGGGAGGAATGATGACGCGGCGCAGCCCGCCGACGCGCATGCCAATCACGCCCTGGCTGAACCCCTGAATCACTCCGCTGCCGACGGTGAACGGAAAGGTGCCCGCATCGAACCGGTTGCCTTTGTTTTCAGCCGCCGTGGCACTGTACAGGTAGCCGGCATAGTTCACCGTGACCCGGCGGCCGGTGTTGGCTTCAGCGCCGGTGCCGACCCGGACATCCACGGTCGAGAACGGCACGTTGGCGCTGGGGGCGGTGGGTGTGTCGGAGCCGCCGCCGCAGGCCGCAACGCTCATGGCCAACAGCGTCGTCACAATCAATAATCGCATCCCACTATCTTACCCGCCCCACCGGCCCGACCGGCCCCACCCGCCCGACCGAGCCATCTGTTTCCCTTGCTGAATTCATGATTGGAACTGAGTGTCTCCGGATCCAATAAGTTGCAGGCAAGTGTAATGGTTTGTATTGACACTTTAACCCCTTGGGAATAGCCTCCCATTCGCGCCGCTGGTCGCGTTCATACCGCTCTTGCATGAAGCCGGCCGGCCGCCGGTTCGCACTTGTTTCGACTCGGTTGGTGTTGTGTCCGGCGTGTGCCATTCGCACGGGTCCGGGTTTCGGGTGTTGCACTGGAGGGGAACAGCATGGCGCGAAGAATGTTGGCTCGGACGTTCTGGGCGTGTGTCGGGGCGATGCTCCTGTCGACCGCCGCTTACGCCCAGAGCGCGATCACAGGCATCGTCAAGGACACGACCGGGGCGACAATGCCCGGGGTCACGGTGGAGGCGTCGAGTGACGTCATCATCGAGAAGGTCAAGGCGTCGGTCAGCGACGGCAACGGCTCGTACCGCATTGCCGATTTGCGGCCGGGCATCTACAGCGTGACCTTCACGTTGCCGGGCTTCAAGACGTTCCGCCGCGACGGTCTGCAGTTGGCGTCGGAGTTCACCGCGACCATCAACGCCGAGCTGGCGGTCGGCTCCCTCGAAGAAACCATCACCGTGACCGGCTCATCGCCGGTCGTCGACGTGACGACCGCGGCCAAGACCGCCGTGCTCGACCGCGAAGCGATTGACGCTATTCCGACCGGCCGCACCATCCAGGGCATGGCGCAGCTGGTGGTGGGCGTGAACCTGAGCCTGCCCGACACCGGCGGCGCCCGTGCCATGCAGCAGACCTACATGTCGACGCACGGCATGTCGACGTCCAACACCACGGTGTTGGTGGACGGGCAAATGGTCAACGGCCTGCAGGGCGACGGCGCCATCCAGAGCTACTTCAACGACTCGATGAACGCCGAGGTCAGCTACCAGACCGCCGGCATTGGCGCCGAAACCTCGTCGGGCGGCGTGCGCCTGAACATGATTCCGCGCGAGGGCGGCAACCGCTGGAGCGGCGACTTCAAGGCGGTGAGCCGGCCGGGTGCCTGGCAGTCGAGCAACCTGACTGACCGGCACCAGGCGCGGGGCCTGTCGGCCGGCAACGCCATTGACCGCATTGTCGACTACTCGTTCGCCATTGGCGGACCGATCAAGAAAGACAAGTTGTGGATCTTCGGCGCGACTCGCTACAACTCGGTCAACAACTTCATTGCGAACACGTTCTTTGACGATGGCAGTCAGGGCGTTGACGACCAGTACATCCTGAACGGCATGACGCGGTTGACGTGGCAGGCGACGCCGCGCAACAAGTTCTCGGGTTACTTCGACGAGATCGACAAGTACCGTGGCCACGATATGCAGGCCAACTACGATCCCGAGACGGCGGCGACGGTGTGGAATTCGCCGGCGTATCACACGACCGCCATCAAGTGGACCTCGCCCATCTCCAGCTCGCTGTTCCTCGAGGCCGGCTGGTCGAACAACACCGAGTACTACACCAACGAGTACCGGGAGGGCATCGAGCAGCCGCGTGGCACGGCCGCGTGGTTTGCCAAGGCGGCCAAGAACGAACAGGACCTCGGCGGCTACACCCAGGCCGGCCCGACCAACACCACCGAGAGCCCGGTGGCGTTCTATTGGAACTTCGCGGCCACCTACGTGAAGGGCGTGCACACCATCAAGATGGGCGCCAACAACCGGCAGGGCACGTTCAAGCATACCCGTGATGCCAATGCGGATTTGATCCAGCAATACCGGAGCAGCAGCACCGGCGTCCGCTGGTCGGTGCCCGACAGCGTGCTGATTCGCAACTCGCCGCTAAGCTACGGCGAGCGCCTCAACCGCGACCTGGGGATTTACATCCAAGACTCGATTCGGCTGAACCGGCTGACAGCCAACGTCGGCCTGCGCTGGGAAACGCTTAACGCCAAAGTGCTGGCCGGCAAGTCGCCGGCCGGCCGGTTCGTCCCGGAACGCGCCTTCGATGAGATCCTCGACGTGCCAGACTGGAGTGACTTCGCGCCGCGCTTGGCGCTGGTCTACGACCTGATGGGCAACGGTCGCACCGCCCTCAAGTACTCGTTCAACCGCTACAACCTGTCGCGCACGACGGGTATAGCCGCGGCGTATAACCCCCTGCTCAGCCAGACCGCCACGTTACCCTGGCGCGACGTCAACGGTGACGACATCGCGCAGGGCGAACGCGGTTGCACCGGCTACCCGAGCGTCGGCTGCGAGATCTCGTTTACCGGCCTGTCCTCGAACTTCGGTATTGCCGCGCTGAACGAGTACGGCGAGTACCCGCGCACCTGGAACCTGGAGCAAGGCGTCGAAGTGCAGCACGAGCTGCTCCCCGGCTTGTCGTTGGCCGGCGCCTGGTGGAAGGGCGACTTCCGCAACCTGACCACCACCATCAACCGGAGCTACACCCACGCCGACTACGTGCCGTACACGTGGTACAACCCGACCACCGGCCAGCCGTTCGAAGTCTACGCGCGCACGGTCACCCGGGCGACGAGCAACCTCGACACCTACGATCCGGAGCGCGTGAACAAGTACGAGTCGTTCGTCCTGGATACCCGCTGGCGCATTCCCGGCGGCGGTCAGATGAGCGGTGGCATGTCGTTCGAGCGCGAGCGGCAGAAGAACTGCACGTCGCCGGACGACCCAAACTTCGGCGGTAACGGCAAGGGGCTCTGTGACGAGTTCCTGCTCGACATCCCCTACCGGCCGCAGTACAAGCTGTCGGGCACGAAGGACATCGGCTGGGGCGTCAACCTCGCCATGTCGTTCCAGAACAACAGCAGCCCGACCAGCTCGCGCGTCATGACGGTGACGCGTGGTGCAACGCGCTACCCGGCCAGCTGCCCGTCGCCGTGCCCGGCCGGACAGATCATCATGCCGACCGCGACCTTCGCTCAGCCCTCGATGACCTACAACCTCGAGTCGGTGCGCGCGACACAGGTCGAGCGGATCGTTCAACTCGACTTCAAGGTGTCGCGGACCTTCCGGGTGAACCGCTTCACCATCCTGCCGACGTTCGAGGTGTTCAACGTGAACAACTCCGACGCCATCATCAGCTACATCACGACCAACGCGCTGTCGTCGGCCTACCTCGCGCCCAACAGCATCATGCAGGGGCGGATGTATGGACTCGGTGTCGTGACGAGGTGGTAGGCCACTAAGGTGCCTACGGTGCCTAAGGTGCCTAAGGTGCCTAAGGTGCCTAAGGTGCCTACGGTGCCAATCGACATGCAGACGGGGCGGCCAATGTGGCCGCCTCGTTTGTTTTTATGGCTTGCGGCCGAGGACGGTGCGGGCCTGGTCGCGGTTGGCGCGGGCTTCGGCGTAGTCGGGACGCGCCGTGACGGCGCGCTCGAACTCTGCGAGGGCGTCGGCCATGCGGCCCTGCTGGGCCAGGGCGATGCCGAGGTGGTTGTGGGCCTCGGCCCAGCCTGGTCTTGCGGCCAACACGGCGCGAAAGCGCTGCGCGGCGCCGGCGAAGTTTCCTTCCTCCAGCAGAATCGCGCCGATGTCGTAGGTGGCATCGGGCTCAGCCGGCGCCAGCGCGACCGCGCGCTCGAGATGAGCCATTCCCTCGGCGCGGTTGCCCATGTCGATCAGCATGTTGCCCAGGTTGCGATGGGCTTGCACGGAACGGTCGTCCAGCGTCAGCGCCGCGCGAAACTGGGCGACGGCACCGGCGGCATCGCCCTTGCCGGCGAGCGCGATGCCCAGATTGTTTCGCGCCTCCACCGTGTCGGCTGACTGAAGCGCCTGGCGGAACTGCTCGACCGAGCCGCCGGCATCACCCTTGGCGAGCAGGGCATTGGCCAGGTTGTAGCTGGCGCTGGCGAAGTCGGGTCGGAGTGCCAGCGCCTGGCGATAAGCAGCGATCGCTTCGTCCAGCCGTCCGGCGGCGCGCAGCGACGCGCCCAGGTTGTTGTAGGCCGGCGCGTGGTCAGGCGCCAGCGCGATGGCGCGCTGGTGGTGCGCCACGGCGTCGTCGTGGCGCCCTGCCGCCTGCAGGGCGGTACCCAGGTTGGTTTCGGTAATGCTGCGCATCAGCGTCGGCGACAGCAACGGCACGTACGCCACCACCAGCGAGGCGGCGACGCCTGCGAGCGCCGCCCCCCGCATCCGAACCGAGGCTTCCCGCCAGAACGCTTGTCCACCCACGATTGCGGCTGCCGCCGGCAGCAGCAGGAACGGTACCAGCGGGTAGCGGTAGCGCGCGAACACGTAGAACACGACCACGCTGGCGGCGTAGGCGAGGGTCATGGCGTACAGCAGCCACAGGTTCCGGCGGTGCGGCCAGGTCACGAACACCCCGGCAACGGCGAGGGGCACCAGCACGCCGAAATGCCCGACCCAGCTGCCGATCGCCAGCGGCCACGACCACTCGGCGTAGCTCTCCTGGCTTTCGGTATCGAGCATCTCGGTCGCGTTCACCAGTAGCAGGACCTTGCGCCCCAATAATCGGATCCAGTCCACCGGTTGCGACGTGATGTAGTCGACGACGCGGCCGGTCCAGAAACTGGACACTTCGCTCGGGGTCAGCGCGTGGCCGACGGCTTCCTCGGCAACCTCGGTGGCGTCAATCCGCTCGAACTCGGGGGCGCCGCGGCCAAACCGGATCGAGGCATAGGTGCCGTCGGCGCGCGGGTTGTTGCCGATGTAGAGGTTCGAGCCGAATTGAGACGTCGTCAAATAGAAGTCGCCGCCGACGGCGTAATTGCGCGCGGCAACTGGCAGCAAGACCACGGTGAGGCCGAGGACGAAAGTGCTTACGGCACCTAAGGTGCCTACGGTGCCTCCGGTGCCAACGGTGCCAACGGTGCCAACGGTGCCAACGGTGCCAACGGTGCCTACGGTGCCAACGGGGGGAGTGTCAGGGCCGGTGCGGGCGCGAACGATGATCCACCCGACGATGACCGCGATGAAGACCAGTGCGTTCTCTCTAGTGAGCGCGAGTCCGCCCATCGCCAGGCCCAGCGCCAGCCAGTTCGCAGGCGTCGCGCCACCGCGCAGGATTCGGGCCATCAGCCACAGGCTCAGGCACACGAAGAACATGTCGAGCACGGACTTCTGGATCAGGCTGTCGAAGAAGATCGCCGGCGCGTAGAGCGCCAGCCCGAAACCGGCGATCAAACCGACCGGCTTCGAGAAGAGGCGGGCGCCGGTCATGCCGAGCAGCGCGCACGACGCCGAGCCGATCACCGCCTGGCAGACGCGCAGGATCAGCAGGTCGCGGCCGAACACCGCGTAGACGCCGCCGACGAAGTACGGATAGAGAGGTGCCTGGTAGAAGACTTCCGTGCCAACCCAGTCACCGGCGGCGAGGCGCCGGGCCCACTCGTCGTAACCGTGGGCGTCACCGAGCAGGACGTCGAAAAAAGGGGAGGGCTGGATCTGCAAGAGGTGGAGCAGTCGGACTGCGAGGGCGACGGTAAAAATGACCCAGGGCAAGAACCAGATAGTAGATGGCCCTCGCTCACGAACACAAGAGATCAGGAGCCTAGGAGTAGTCTTTTGAAAGACTGGCTCCTGAACTCCTGGCCTCCTGTAAGAACTACTTTACGAACAACATCTCGCGGTAGGTCGGCAGCGGCCACACTTCGTGCGGCACGACCACCTCGATCTGGTCGCCCAGATCACGCAGCTTGACCATGGCCGGCACGATCGTGTCGCGCATGTACTTGGCGTGCTTCTCGGACGAGGCGCTGCTGTGGTCGAGGGCCGCCGCCAGCCGTTCGGTCTGGGCGCGGAACGCGTCGGTCAGCTTGACGATCTGCGCCAGCACCTTCTTGCCTTCCTTGCTGGGCACGCCGCCGGCCCTGGCCGCCGCGACGCTCTGGCCGACCCGCTTCACGTACTCGAACGCCGCCGGCAGGATGTAGCGGTTGGCCATCAACACCATCAGCTGCGCCTCGATATTGATCGTCTTGCAGTAGGTTTCGAGGTTGATCTCGAAACGGGCGTGGAGTTCGGCCTCGGTCAAGACCTTGAACTTCTCGAACGCCTTGATCACGCCGGGCTTGATGATCTCGGGCAGGGCATCGACGGTGTTCTTCAGGTTCAGCAGGCCGCGCTTGGCCGCTTCCTTCTGCCATTCGTTCGAGTAGCCGTTACCGTTGAAGATGATCCGCTTGTGCTTCTTGATGGTCGCGCGCAGGAGCGACGCGACGGCGGCTTCGAGTGCTTCGCCCTTGGCCAGCTTGGCCTCGAGCTCGGTGGCGAGCGCGTCGAGCGAGTCGGCGACGGCAACGTTGAGGCAGGTGCCTGGCAGCGCGACGTTCTGGGTCGAGCCGACGGCGCGGAACTCGAACTTGTTGCCGGTGAAGGCAAACGGCGAGGTGCGGTTGCGGTCGCCGGCATCGCGCGGCAGCTGCGGCAGCGCGGCGACGCCAATGTCGAGGAAGCCGCCGGCCTTGGTGCTCTTGGCTCCGCCGCCTTCCACCTGATCGAATATCTCGGTGAGCATGTCGCCGAGGAACACCGACAGGATCGCCGGTGGCGCCTCGTTGGCGCCGAGGCGGTGGTCGTTGCCGGCGTGGGCAATGCTCATGCGCAGCAGGCCCTGCGAGACGTCAACCGCGCGAATCACCGCGGTGCAGAAGAACAGGAACTGCATGTTGTCGTGCGGCGTATCGCCCGGGTTCAACAGGTTGTTGCCCAGGTCGTCGCCCATGCTCCAGTTGAGGTGCTTGCCCGAGCCGTTGACGCCGGCAAACGGCTTCTCGTGCTGCAGGCAGGCCAGCCCGTACTTCGGCGCGACGCGCTTCAGCGTCTCCATGGTCATCATCTGGTGGTCGGTGGCGACGTTGGCGCTCTCGAAGATCGGCGCGACTTCGTACTGCGACGGCGCGACCTCGTTGTGACGCGTCTTGATCGGCACGCCGCACTTGTAGAGCTCGGCTTCGGCCTCGGCCATGAAGGCGAGGACGCGTTCCGGGATCGAGCCGAAGTACTGATCTTCGAGCTCCTGGCCCTTGGGCGGACGGGCGCCGAACAGCGTGCGCCCGGCGTTCAGCAGGTCAGGCCGCGCGAAGTAGAAGTTGCTGTCGATCAGGAAGTACTCCTGCTCGGGTCCGAAGGTCGCGGTCACGCGGGTTGCGCTCGAGCCGAAGAGCTTGAGCACGCGCACCGCCTGCGCCGAGAGCGCTTCCATGGAGCGGAGCAGGGGCGTCTTCTTGTCGAGCGCCGCGCCGGTCCAGCTGACAAACGCCGTGGGAATCACCAGCGTCGCGCTGTTGTTGTGGACCAGGAGCCAGGGAGGGCTGGTCGGGTCCCATGCCGTATAGCCACGGGCCTCGAAGGTGCTGCGAATGCCGCCCGACGGGAAGCTCGAGGCGTCGGGCTCGCCGCGGACCAGTTCCTTGCCGCTGAATTCCGCCAGGGCGCGGCCATCGGCCGTGGGGCCGTAGAACGAGTCGTGCTTCTCGGCGGTGATGCCGGTGAGCGGCTGGAACCAGTGCGTAAAGTGCGACGCGCCGTGCTCGACCGCCCAATCCTTCAGCGCCGAGGCGACGGCATCGGCCGTCGACGCGTCGAGCGCTTCCCCGCGCATGATGGTGTCGCGCAGCGCCTTGTATGCGGGCTTCGGCAGCCTGGCCTGCTGGACCTTGTCGCTGAACACGCGCGCGCCGAACGTGTCTTTCACGTTCGCGGGGGTGTGCGCCAACCGCCCCTCGGTCATAGCCCACCCGCGGATGCCCTTGATTGCCTCGCCCAATGCTGCGGAACCCATGCGTATTTGCCCCTTTTGTATGAAAGACCGCTCGACGAGCGGTCGGATGACAAATTATGCACGTTTCAGGCATCACTTTGCAATATTCCACCCATCAACAAGGTAGATTCTGACAAGAAACTGCAAAGTGCGATCGGGAAAGTTCAGAAACTGCACAAAGCGTGGGTCGGTTAGATTCGGTCAATGGGCCGATGCCCCTAAGAACAGGAGTCCAGGAGATCAGGAGTTTTCTCCTGAGACTCCTGATCTCCTGTGAATCTAGGGAAAGACGCGGCGTTGCGGGCAGGTCGTTGACGGCGTGCGATTCGTGCCGTCCCTCAGGGCCGGGAGGGTCAGTTCGGCGAACACGGCGTAGCCGCCATCACTTGGGTGAAAGCCGTCAGCGGCGTAGTTGGACGGCAGATAGAGCCGCGCATCGCACATCAGATCGACCACGAGTACGTTTTTTGACTGTAGCGCGTTGATTTTGTCCGACAGGCCGACAGCCACCCGCTGCATCAGGCTCTTCTCGGCGGTCGGGTTACCCGAGAGGTAGGGTGACGCCGCCAGATTGGGGAGGTTGAGGGCCACGATCCGCGCGTTGGGCGCACGCGCACGGATCCGGGCCACCAGGTCCTCGAGGTCGATACCCCATTGCTGGATCTGCGTGGCCGCGAACCCGTTGGGATCGGCCCCGCCTTGCGATCTCGCCGCGAGGGCAATCGTATTGGCGTCATTACCGCCCGCGAAAATTGTCACGTGGGTCGTCGTCGTCGGCACGAACGGCGCCTCGCGTTCGATGAAGTTGCCGGCCAGCGAATCAATCGGGCGGCCGATCGAGGCAGCCAGGTCGAACACCGCCTTGCTCAGGACCGACCCAGGAATGCTGAGGTTGCGGTGTTCGACGGTTCGGCCGCCCTCGGCCAACTGGCGGCGCAAGGTCTGGACGTAGCCGGTGCCTGTGGGGCAGTCGGAAAACGGCAGGCAGGGCGACGACCCGCCAAAGCCAATCCCGTCACTGGCGCCGATCGCCGTGTAAAAAATGGATGAATTGGCAACCGTTGGGGATGGCGAAGTGGGCGAATCCTGCTGACCGCAGGCGGCGCCCAGGGCGATTAGGCTGAGAAACGCCGTCGTGCGCAGGATTTGTGTCATGGCTACCATGGCCTGTGCAAGAATTGCGCCCCGGAACCCAAAATGACGAACCCAACTCGTCCGTGGACACGTTTCTATCATCCGTCAACCGCCCAGGACCTGGGGCCATTGAAGTGGCCGCACATGGCTGCGGCGATTCGTGACGCCGCCGCCACTTACGCGCCGCAGACCGCGTTCACCCTCGGACTGCCCAACGGATCGCAAGGTGGCCTCACCTACGCCGAGGTCGATCGCCTGTCGGACCAGTTCGCGGTCTACTTGCGCGAAGTGGCCGGGTTCAAGGCCGGCGACCGGGTCGCCCTCCAGATGCCGAATTGCCTGGCCTACCCGATCGCGGTCTTCGGGACGCTCAAGGCCGGGTTGATCATGGTGAACACCAATCCGCTGTACACGCCCGCCGAGATGATGCACCAGTTCTCTGACAGTGGCGCCACCGGTCTCATCGTGATCGACTTGTTCGCCACCAAGGTGGCCGAGGTGCTGCCCAAGACCGCCATCAAGACGGTGATCGTCGTGTCAATCGGCGACCTGCTGTCGCCAGTGAAGCGCCTGTTGATTGGCGCGGTGCAGAAGTACGTCAAGAAGATGGTGCCGCCAATTACCTTCGCGCACACCACCTTCCGGCGCGCGCTGGCCGCCGGCGCCGATCGCATGGCTGCGGGCGCCGACCCGCGGCTGTATGCCGACGCGCTCGATCACGAGAGCATTGCGGCGCTGCAATACACGGGCGGCACGACCGGCGTCGCCAAGGGCGCGGTGCTGACGCACGGCAACCTCGTCGCCAACACCACGCAGAGTCTCGAGATGTGGAAGCCGTTTCTGCGCATGGGCGACGAAGTGATGCTGACGGCGCTGCCGCTGTACCACATCTTCGCGTTCACGGCGAACCTGATGATCTTCTTCATCGCCGGCGGCCGCAACGTGCTGTCTCCGAGCCCGCGGCCGCTGTCGAATCTCAAGACAGTGATGGAGACCGAACCAATCACCTGGTTTACCGGCGTGAACACGTTGTTCGCCGGCTTGATGCACGAAGAGTGGTTCAAGACCCGCACCAACTGGCAGTTGCGCGGCTCGGTCGCCGGCGGCATGGCGCTGGTGCCCGTGATCGGGGAGCGGTGGGAGGCCATGACCAAGACGCCGATTTACCAGGGGTACGGTCTCACCGAAACCTCGCCCGTGGCCACCCTGAACCCGTTCCAGCGGCCCAAGCGCGCCTCCATAGGCGTGCCGGTTCCCGGCACCGACGTGAAGTTCGTCAATGCTGAAGGCCAGACCGTGCCGTTCGGCGAGGTCGGCGAACTGTGCATCAAGGGGCCGCAGGTCATGCAGGGGTACTGGCAGCGGCCCGACGAGACCGCTCGCTCGCTCTCCGACGGCTGGCTCGCTACTGGGGACATTGCGAAGATGGATGACGAGGGCTACATCGAGATCGTCGATCGCAAGAAAGACATGATCCTGGTGAGCGGCTTCAACGTCTACCCCAACGAGGTGGAAGCCGCCATCGCCGAGCATCCCGGCGTCGTTGACACCGCAGTGGTGGGCGTCCCCGATGACGAAACCGGCGAGGTGGTCGTCGCGTTCGTGATCAAGAAGGATCCCGCGCTCACCGAAGACGACGTGCGGAACCACTGCCGCAAGACCCTGACGGCCTACAAGATCCCGCGCCTCGTGGTGTTCCGCACCGATTTGCCCAAGACCAACGTTGGCAAAGTCCTGCGCAAGGACCTGCGCGACGATGCGATGAAGGCGTTCCTGGAGCGGCGTGGATAACCTGTGTCACTCGTTGGTGGGCGCGGCCATCGGCAAAGCCGGCCTCGCCCGCCGCACCACCCTCGGCATGAGCACCCTGGTGCTCGCCAACAACCTGCCCGACATCGACGTGGCGGTGTTTGCGACCAACACCCTGGCCATGTCGTTCCGCCGCGGCTGGACCCACGGCGTGCTGGCCCAGGCCACGCTGCCCATCATCCTGACCGGCGCCATGCTCGCCTACGATCGCCTGGTGCTGCAGCGCCGTGCGCAGGCGCCACCGCGCGCGGTGGCGCGCGAGTTACTCCGGTTGTCGTACCTCGGCGTGCTGTTGCACGTGTTCATGGACCTGATGAACAGCTACGGCCTCCGGTTGCTCATGCCCTGGTCCGAGCGCTGGTTCTACGGTGACGCCCTCTTCATTGTCGATCCCTGGCTCTATCTCGCGCTGGGCCTCGGGTGGTGGGGGTCGTTGCGGCGCGAACGGAAGGGCCTCGCCGGCGCCGCCCGGCCCGCCCGCATCGGCGTCGCGCTGTCGGCCGTCTACGTCGTCACCATGTTGGCATCGAATGCGGTGGCACGAATGGTGGTGAGCGGCGGGCTGGACCGCGCCGGTCGCCCCGTGGATACGCCCTTCATGGTCACGCCCGTGGCCGTCAATCCGTTCAGCCGCGAAGTGGTGGTTGACCTGGGCGATCGCTACGAGAAGGGCAACCTGTGGTTCGAGCCCTTGCCGCACTTCCGTCCTGCCGGGTTTGGCATCCCGAAAGGGTTCGACCAGGCCGAGGCACAGGCAGCACTGCAGTCGCCGCGTGCCCGCGCGTTCCTGCGCTGGTCGCGGTTCCCGTTCGTGCACGTTGACCGCAGCACCGCGCCCCCGGCGATCTGGCTCAACGACTACCGTTACGCGAATGCCGGCGCCTATGGATGGTCGGCGACCAGAATTCAGTAAGACGCCGGGTGCATTGTTTCGGGGCGTCACACAGAAAAATGCACCCGGCGTCATAATGGAGGCATGCGAATTGCCGCGCTAGTCCTCGCCGCCACCATCGCCCTGCCGAGTTCGGCGGCGGCCTGGGGGTTCGAAGCTCACAAGTTCATCGTCGATCGGATGATCGAGCTGCTGCCACCCGAGCTGAAGCCGCTCTTCGAGAAGCGCCGCGCGTTCGTCGTCGAGCGGTCGGTCGATCCCGACATGTGGCGAACGGTCGGCTTTGACCAGGAACCACCCAATCACTTTCTCGACATCGACTACGAGGCCTACGGTCCCTATCCGTTCGCCGCGCTGCCGCGCGACTACGACGCGGCCGTCCAGAAGTTCGGCAAGGATGTCGTGCACACGCAGGGGCTGCTGCCCTGGCGAACGGCTGAGTTCTATGGCCACCTCCAACGGGAGTTCGAGGCGCTGAAGCGCCAGACGCCGCCCCCCTACGCGGTCGACAACATCGTGTTGTTCGCGGCGGTGCTGGCGCACTACGTGTCGGACGCGTTCGTGCCGCTGCACGCGGTGGTCAACTACAACGGCCAGGTCACCGGCCAGGACGGCGTGCACTCGCGTTGGGAGTCGGAACTGTTCGAGCGCAACCGCAGCCGTCTCGTCATCAAGCCGGCCCCGGCCACCGCCGTCACCAGTCCGCGCGACTACATGTTCGAGGTGCTGCTGGCCAGTAACCGCGCCGCCGCCAACGTGCTCGAATCGGACCTTGCCGCGACCGCCGGGCGCGAGTTTTATGACGACGGCTACTTCGCGGCGTTCGGCAAGGGCACGCTGCCGACCCTCGAGCGGCAGCTGAACGCGTCGATCACCGCGGTGGCCTCGATGATCGTCGGCGCGTGGGAGCAGGCCGGCAAGCCGGCGATTCCGGCAGAGCCGGTGCGAACTCCGCGCCGAATTCGACGTCCTAACAAGTAATGGACGTGTATCTCGTGCCGATCGCCTCGGATCGCTTCGAAGCCTATTACGAGGCGCCAGACGATGAGGAGCCGGATGAGCCGGTTGGGGACAAGGGATTCTTTGGCCGGGCGCGGGCGCGCTTTCAGGCGCAATTGAAAGAGGCGGAACGGGCGCGGCACCAGGTGGCGCCAGAAGTGCCCACGACGTTCCTGGGAATGATGCAGCAGAAGTCGATGCGCTGGATTGCCGAGCGCATTGCCGAACAGCGGCTGCTCTGGCGCCTGCGCACGGCCGACGCGGCCACACTGCATGCCGATGCCGACATGGGCCCGGGCGAAGCCGAGGGCGTAATGCGCGCATCGATGAAGCGCGACGCCGACCGTCACCTCAGGCTGCTCGCCGTGCATTCCGTCGGGTTGATCGCTTCGGCGCCGGTCGCACTCATCCCGGGTCCCAACGTGCTCGGCTACCTCTTCACGTTCACCGTCATCGGTCACTTCCTGGCCTGGCGCGGCGCCCGGCGTGCCCTGCACGTGGTGCAGTGGCAGGTGGCGCCGAGCGCCGCGCTGACCGACTTGCGGCGCGCGTTCGTGCTGCGGGGCGAGCAGCGTCATCGGGCGATTCACGACGTCGCGCGCCGGCTGCACCTGCCGAAACTGGCCCGGTTCGTGGAGCGGATGGCCACGACGACCGCGTGATATTCTCGACCTTGTGACCCTCGGCGAGCTGGCTCAGCGATTGGAATGCCCCGTCGAGGGCGATTCCGGTATCGAGATTCACCGCGTGGCCAAGATCGAGACGGCCGGCGCCGGTGACGTGACCTTCCTCGCCCATCCGAAATATGCGGCGTTGCTCGCGGCGACCCGCGCCAGCGCGGTGATTGCCGCCAGCAGCGTGAGCGGCGCGCCGTGCGCGATTATCCGCAGCTCGACGCCGTACCTGACCTTTGCTCGCGCCGCCCGGGCGCTGTCGCCGGAGCGCCTGCCCGAGCCGGGCGTCCACCCGCAGGCGTCGGTCGCGGCCGATGCGACCGTCGATGCCACCGCCTCGGTCGGCCCGTTTGCGGTCGTCGGCGCCGGCGCCCGCGTGGGCGCTCGTACCATCATTCATCCCCACGTCGTGATTGGCGCCGACGCGACGATCGGCGACGACTGCGTGCTGCATGCGCACGTGTCGGTCCGCGAGCGCTGCACCCTCGGCGACCGCGTGGTGCTGCAGAACGGTGCCGTGATTGGCAGCGACGGCTACGGCTTCGCGCAGCGGCCCGATGGTTCGCACGAGAAGATCCCGCAGACCGCGCCGGTGGTGATCGAAGACGATGTCGAGATTGGCGCCAACACCACGATCGATCGGCCGGCCGTGGGCGAGACGCGGATCAAGACCGGCACCAAGATTGACAACCTGGTGCAGATTGCGCACGGCGTCGTGCTGGGACGCCACGTGCTGCTGGCCGCGCAGGTCGGCATTGCCGGCAGCACGGTGGTTGGCGATCACGTGACGTTTGGCGGCCAGGTCGGCGTGGGCGGCCACCTGACGATTGGCGACCGCGTGAAAGCGGTGGGGCAGTCGGGCATCACCAACTCCGTCGAAGCCGATCAGTTCGTCTCCGGGTACCCGGCCATTGCGAATACCGAATGGCGCCGGTCGTCGGTCGTGTTCCGGAAATTGCCGGAGATGCGGCGCCACTTGAAGGATCTCGAGGCGCGCCTCCAGAAGGTTGAAGAGACGGACAACTAATGCGGACACTCACCACGCTGGCACAGGCGGGTCTACCGACTCGCCTCTACGTAATCCTTGGGATGGTCGCCATCGGCGCGACTGTCTGGCTGGCGCCCCTCTATGCTGACGTGCGGCCGCCGAAGCTCGAGTACCAGCGGCTGGTGCTCCCCAACGGCATGGTCGTGGTCATGCACCAGGACAAGTCCACCCCGATTGTGCAGGTCGAGCTGTGGTACCACGTCGGCTCGAAGAACGAGAAGCCGGGCCGTACCGGCTTCGCCCATTTCTTCGAGCACATGATGTTCAAGGGCTCCAAGAACATCGAGCCCGAACAGCACACCTCGATCATCGCGTCGGTAGGCGGCCAGGCCAATGCCTACACCAACGAGGACACCACCGTGTTCTGGCAGACCATTCCGGCCCAGTACCTGCCGCTGGCGCTGTGGATGGAGGCCGACCGCATGGCGAGCCTGCGCATCGACGAGAAGGTGTTCATCGCCGAGCGCGAGGTGGTGAAGGAAGAACGCCGCATGCGCATCGAGACCCCGCCCTACGGGCTGCTGAACGAACTGATCAGCTTCCATGCCTTCGACGTCCACCCCTACAAGCACCCGGTCATTGGGAGCATGAACGACCTCAACGCCGCGACCATCGACGAGGTGCGCGACTTTCACAACACCTACTACGTGCCCGACAACGCGACGCTGTTGATTGCCGGCGACTTCGAGACCGAAACGGTGATCTCCCTGGTCAACCAGTACTTCGCCCGCATCCCGAAGTCGGCGAAGCCGGTGCCCCGGGACATTCCGAAGGAGCCGCTGCGCACGCAGGAACGGCGGATCAACCTGGAGCAGCCGTGGCCGTTGCCGGCGGTGATCGTCGCCTACCAGGCGCCGTACAACGGGCATCCCGATTCGTATCCAATGTTCGTGATGTCGAAGACGCTGTCGGACGGGCAGACCTCGCGCATCTACCGCAAGCTGGTCTACGAGACCGGGCTCGCGCTGACCGCGTTTGGCAGCAGCAGCTTTCTCGAAGACCCCGGCATTTTCTACGCGGTGGCGCTCGTCAACCCGGGCAAGTCGCCGGATGAAGTGGAGCAGGCGCTGATTGC
Source organism: Acidobacteriota bacterium (assembly GCA_030697165.1). Classification (NCBI taxonomy): domain Bacteria; kingdom Pseudomonadati; phylum Acidobacteriota; species Acidobacteriota bacterium. The sequence goes on along the minus strand of JAUYQQ010000023.1, from coordinate 145,345 downwards.
CGAGTTCGACAAGCTCAAGGCCGACGGCATCTCCGAGCGCGAGTTGCAGCGCGCCAAGAACCAGTTTTCCCGCGACTACGTCCTGAGCCGGCTGTCGATCAAGGAGAAGGCGTCGCAGATGGGGCACGCCGAGGTGATCCAGAAGGACATGGCCACCGCCGACGGCGAGTTCGACACTTTCCTGAAGGTCTCGACCGCCGACGTCAAGCGGACGGCCCAGCAGTATTTCGTGCCCGAGCGGCGCCTGGTGATGCGCATCATGCCGCGGGGCGGCCTCAACGAGGTGGCGAAATGAGGGTCAAGGCTGTCGCCACGCTGGCGCTGTTCTCGGCGCTGACCGCGATTGTCGCGGCGCAGGTCGTGCCCGGGGCGCGTGAGTTCCGCCAGTCGTCCACCCAGGGCGCGCGCGTCACCGACTGGCCACGCGAGGGTCCGCCGCGCCCCTTGCCGGCCCGACCGGTGGTGTTCCCGCCGTACGAGATCCGCAAGCTCGCCAACGGGCTGCAGGTGGTCCTGGTCAGCCAGAACGAGCAGCCGTCGGTCAGCGTCCGCATGATCATCCGCGCCGGCGCGGCGCAGGATCCCAAGGACAAGCACGGCTTGGCGATGCTCACGGCCACCTTGCTTGATCAAGGCGCCGGCAAGCGTTCGGCCGAGCAGATCGCCGACACCATCGACTTTGTCGGCGGCATCCTCGGCACCGGCGCCGGCAGCGACCTGAGCTTCATCAACGCCGTGGTGCTGAAGGACAGCTACGACCTCGCGCTCGAGCTGATGGCCGACGTCGTCCAGCGGCCGACCTTTGCCGCCGACGAGATCGAGCGCCAGCGCCAGCAGGCGTTGTCGGCGCTGAAGGTGTCGGCCGAGGATCCCGGAGCGGTGGCGGGCCGGGTCATCGATCGCCTGATTTACGGGTTCCATCCGTACGGCATGCCCGGCGCCGGCACCGCGGCCTCGCTCGCGTCGCTGACGCGCGCCGATTTCGTGGACTTCCACAAGAAGTACTTCCTGCCCAATAACGCCCTGCTCGCCGTTGTTGGCGACATCGGGGCCGCCGAGGCGATGGCGGGCCTCGAGAAGCACTTCGGCGGGTGGCAGCCGGGGGTGGTGCCGGAGCAAACGTCGATCGAACCGCCCCAGCCCACCAAGCGGGTGATCGTGATCGACAAGAAGGACGCGGTGCAGACCCAGATCCGCGTCGGGCACCTCGCCATTCCGCGCAAGCACAACGACTACGAGGCGGTCGACCAGGCGGTCAAGATTCTCGGCGGCGAGGGCGCGAACCGCCTGCAGCAGGTGCTGCGATCGCAGCGGCAGCTGACCTACGGCGCGTCCGCGGATCTCGACACCTACAAGATGGCCGGCGCGGTCGTTGCCGAAACCGACACTCAAACCTCGAATACGGCCGAAGCCCTGCGGATTGTGGTGGACGAGTTCTCGCGGCTGCAGCGCGAACGCGTCTTCGATCAGGAACTGTCGGGGGCGCAGGACTACATGGTGGGGAGCTTCCCGTTGTCGCTGGAGGTGCCCGACGCCATCGCCACCCAGGTGTTGAACCAGTTGTTCTACGAGCTGCCGGTTGATGATCTGCCGAAGTACCGCGAGCGGATCTTGCGAGTCACGCCCGACGAGATCCAGCGGGTGGCGCGCTGGTTCATTCGCCCGGCGCAACTGTCGATCGTGTTGGTCGGCAACGCCGATGCCTTCGTGAAGGACTTGAAGGGGGTCGGCTTCGGGGACTTCGAGCGCATTGCGATCGAGAACATCGACCTGCTGTCGGCGGACTTCCAACGACGGCCGCCCGCCAGGCCCGAGTGACCCGGCTCATGTTGTCGTGCGGCGAGCCCTCCGGCGATCTCTACGCCGGCGCGCTCGTCGCCGCTCTTCGCCAGCGCGAGCCCGAGATCGAGGTGTTCGGCCTCGGCGGCGAACGGTTCAAGGCGGCCGGCGGCGAGCTGGTCGCCGACTTTCACGGTCTCTCGGTCACCGGGCTGACCGAAGCCCTCGCCGTCCTGCCGCGCTCGTTCCGGACACTGCGCCTGCTGACCGAGGCCGCCCGTACTCGCCGGCCCCACGCGCTGGTGGTCATCGACTATCCCGATTTCAACTTCCGGCTGATGCGCGCGATCAAGCGGCTTGGCGTGCCGGTGATCTATTACATCAGCCCGCAGCTGTGGGCGTGGCGGGCCGGGCGAATGAAGACCATGAAGCAATTCGTGGATCGGGTGCTGCCGATCTTTCCGTTCGAGGAAGCGCTTTATCGCGACGCGGGCATGGACGTGCGCTTTGTCGGGCACCCGCTCGTCGACATGGTCGCGCCCGTGCAATCGCGCGAGCAGTTGCTGCGGCGGCTGAACCTCGATCCGGCGAAGCCGGTGATGGCCCTGTTGCCGGGCAGCCGCCCGAACGAACTGGAGCGGCTGGCGCCGGTGATGTCGGCGGCGGCGCCGCAGATTGCGGCGCAGGTGCCGGACGTCCAGTTCATCGTTGCCCGCGCGCCGAACCTGCCCGATCGATTGTTCGAGAGTTTCGGCATCCCGGGCGTCACCCTCCGCATCGTCGAAGGCCGGACAGACGATGTGCTGCAGGCTGCCGATACGGTCGTGACTGCGTCGGGCACCGCGACCGTGCAGACGGCGTTGCACGGCAAGCCCATGGTGGTGCTGTACAAGCTATCGCCGCTGACCTACCGGCTCGGCAAGGGCCTGGCGCGGGTCGACATGTACGCCATGGTTAACCTGATCGCGGGTCAGCGGATTGTCCAGGAGCTCATCCAGGACGACTGCACGGCCGAGGCGGTTACCGCCGAAGCCGTGCGCATTACGACCGATGCCGGCTATCGCGAGCAGATGATCGTGCAGCTGGCTGACGTGTGCCGCCGGCTCGGCGGTCCGGGGGCCAGCGAGCGCGCCGCCGAAGCGGTGCTCGATGTCGTACACTCGGCGAATGGGTCGTAGCTGTTCTGTTGCCCGTCGGTCGCTGTCCAATCTGTGTCTAATCTGTGGCCTGATCGTGTCGGCGGCCGGACCGGCAAGGGCCGTGACGGTTGCTCCGCTGAGCTTCGAGGAACTGGTCCGCCGATCATCAGTCGTTGTCTACGCGCGCGTGATCGACGTGCAGGGGCAGTGGAGCGACGATCGCCGCCGCATCGACAGCCTGGTCACCGTCGAAGTGATCAAGGGATTGAAGGGGCCCGCGACGGCTGAGTTGACGCTGACCGTTCCGGGCGGACAGGTCGGACGGTACCGCAATGTCATGCCCGGCGCGCCATCGTTCGCGAGGGGCGACCACGCCGTGCTGTTTCTGATGGCCCGCGGGCCCCGGTTGCCGGTGACCACCGGCTTTGCCCAGGGCATCTACCGCGTGGTTCGGGACACCGCTTCCGGCACCGCGCTCGTGACGCCGCCGGCGATCGAGCCGGCCGGGGCGCCCATTGTCCGCGGCGACCGGCGCCGCGCGCCCGTGTCCCTCGACGCGTTCGAGACCGCCGTGCGGGCGGTGCGGGAGGCGGTCCGATGAGGCGCGCGATTGGCGTCGTCGTCGCCGCCCTGCTGGTGGCGGGATCGTCACTGCCCGCCGGGGCGTATCTGAAGCACGGTACCCCGGTTGACGGCCGCGTGATTGACGTCACATGGCGGGGCCCGGTCCGCTACTTCGTCTTTGAAGCCAACAGCCCGACGGTGTCGGCCGGCGACCTGCGTGGCGCGGTGGCGCGAGCCACGGCGACGTGGCAGGCCGTGCCGTCGGCCATCGTTCGCTTCGAATTCCAGGGCATGACCGCGGCGGAACCGGGGATGGTCGACGGGCGCACGACGCTTGGTTTCCTCGACCGGCCGGAGCTCGATCGCGTGCTCGGCGCCACCAGCTTCCTGATCGACGACACCAACGGGGACATTGTCGAAGCCGACATCTTCTTCAATGCGCGGTTCGCGTGGTCGGTCGCCGCCGATGGCACGCCGGGCCGCGTTGACCTGGAATCGGTGGCGCTCCATGAACTCGGCCATCTCCTGGGCCTCAGCCACTCGGCGCTGGGCGAGACCGAATTGACCAGTACCGGCGGCCGCCGCGTCATCGCCTCCGGCTCGGTGATGTTTCCGATTGCCATGTCGGCGGGCACCATCGCTGACCGCGTCCTGCAGGCCGACGACATGGCCGGCATTGCGGACCTCTACCCAGCCGCCGGCCAGGTCGCCGCGACCGGGGGCATTACCGGCCGGGTTACGAAGAACGGCCAGGGCATGCTCGGCGCGCACGTCGTCGCATTCAATCCCGAGACCGGCGTCAGCGTCGGGAACTTCGCCCTCAACGACCGTGGCGAGTTTGCGATCATCCGGCTGGCGCCCGGGCCTTACATCCTCAGGGTCGAGCCACTGGACGATGCGGAGGTGGATAGCTTTTTCTCAACCGCCATCGATGTGAACTTCCGCGTCGCCTATGCCCCGCGCATGGTCGTGGCGCCGCGCGGAGGGTCATCGGCGCCAATTGAGATCAAGGTGTTACCGAAATGAGGGTGCCTAAGGTGCCTAAGGTGCCTGGGGTGCCTAGGGTGCTGTGCTTGGGTGCTCTGGTGCTCGGGTGCTTGAGTGCCGACGTCGCTTCTGCGCAGGAGGCGCCGGCGTTGCGCGCGCATCGCGTGGTGCTCGAGGGCGGCGTGGTGTGGTCTGGCGGCTACGACGTGGGCGACATCAACGCGCGGTTGCGCAGCAACGCCGTTGGCCGCACGCCGCCGCCATTCACGTGGTTTTCCGCCAGCTCGCAAGTAGGATCTGTCGCCAGCGCCGCAGCGCGCGTCGGGTTCACGCTCACACCTTCCCTCGCGATTGAAGGCGGCGGGGCGTTTGGCAGGCCGCGCCTACCCGTCACCATTACCGGTGATACGGAGACCAACCGGCAGGACCTCGAGGGCGAACAGCTGCACCAGTATTTGCTCGATGTCGCCGTGGTCTGGCACATGCCTGTACGCCTCGGGCCTCGCGTGCGTCCGTTGGTGGTGGGCGGCGCCGGTTACCTGCGGCAACTGCACGAAGAGCGCACCTTAGTCGAGACAGGGCAGGTCTACTACGCCGGTGTGGGTGCGCGGTACTGGATCCGCGGCGGCTCGGGCACGGCCCGGTCACTGGGGCTGCGTGGCGACCTGCGGGCTAACCTGCGCCGCGGCGGCATCGATTTCGAAGACAAGGCTCGCGTCTACCCGACGTTCGCCGTTCACCTGTTCCTGTCCTTGTAGACACGCATGCCCGGACCCGCCGTCCAGTTCGCGGAAGTCTCGGCGAGTCGCGGCGGCCGGCCGGTGCTGCACCACGTGTCGATGACCGTGCATCACGGGGACACCGTGGCGCTGGTCGGGCGCAGCGGCTCGGGCAAGACCACGCTATTGCGGCTGGTCAACCGACTGCTGGATCCCGATGTGGGCGACGTGCTGGTCGATGGCAAGAACACGCGGGACTGGGATCCCATCGCGTTGCGGCGTCGCACCGGCTACGTGATCCAGGACGCGGGTCTCTTTCCCCATGTCACCGTCGGCGACAACCTCGCCACCGTGCCGCGGTTGCTGGCCTGGCCCGCCGACCGCGTCAGTGCCCGGGTGGACGAGTTGCTGACGCTGGTTGGCCTGGAACCGGCGGTGTTTCGCGACCGCTGGCCCGACGAACTGTCGGGCGGCCAGCGGCAGCGTGCCGGGCTGGCACGTGCCCTGGCGGCCGATCCGCCGCTGTTGTTGATGGACGAGCCGTTCGGCGCGCTTGATCCGATCACGAAGGGCGAACTACACGCCGAGTTTCTTCGCGTGCAGCGGACGTTGCCTGCCCCCCATAGCGCACTGGCAAGGGAACCGCGCGGCGGGGGGCACCGGTCGGTGATCCTCGTCACGCATGACATGGCAGAGGCCTGCGCGCTGGCGGATCAAATCGCCGTGCTGCATGAGGGGGCGCTGATCGCGTGCGATACGCCAGCTGCCCTGCAGACGAGTGATGATCCGAGAGTCCGGACCCTAATGGGAACGGTCCGCCTAAAGGCGGACGCCACATGACGGAACTGCTGGCGTTTGTCGCGTCGCATCGGGCCGAGATGGCCACGCGGCTCGGCGAGCATGTCGTGCTCGTGGCGGCCTCGACGGCGATTGCCGCGGCGGTGGGCATTCCGCTGGGCATCCTGGCGGCCCGCCGGCCATCACTGTCGCGGCCGATCGTCGGCCTGGCCAACCTCGCCCAAACCATTCCGAGCCTGGCCCTGTTCGGCTTCCTGATCCCCCTGCCGTTGATCGGCGGCATTGGCACGCGGACGGCGCTCGTGGCGCTCACGGTCTATGCGGTGCTACCGATCCTGCGCAGCACGATCACCGGCCTGCAGGGCGTCCCGCCAGCCGTGGTGGAGTGCGCGGTGGCCATGGGTCTGACACCACGGCAGGTACTGCGCCAGGTGGAATGGCCGCTGGCGCTGCCGTCCATCGTGTCGGGCCTGCGGGTGGCCGTGGTGATCGGCGTGGGCACCGCGACCATCGCGTCCGCGATCGGCGCCGGCGGTCTCGGCGACTACATCTTTCGCGGACTCGCCATGGTCGATGCCACGGTGATTCTTGCGGGTGCACTGCCGGCCGCGATCCTGGCGTTGGCCGCCGACGCCGCGCTCGCCGCCGCCGGCCACCTGGCCGATGCGCGCCGCCGCTCCGCTCGCCATGTTGCCGTTCTGGCCGTGGTGGCGCTGCTCGCCGCGGCCGCGGTGTGGTCCGGCCGGGCGACGGCCGGCCGCGCCGACCTTGTGGTCGGCTCCAAGAACTTCACCGAACAAGTGGTGTTGGGGGAGTTGCTGGCGCAGGCGATCGAGCGCCAGGGCCTGACCGTGGACCGGCGCCTGAACCTCGGCGGCACCGCGATTGCGCATGAAGCTCTGCTCAGCGGCGGCATCGACCTCTACGTCGAGTACACCGGCACGGCGCTGACGGCGATCTTCAACGAGGCCGCGTCCGCCGATTCGGAGGCCGTGTTCGAGACCGTGCGTGGGCGCTACGCGGCGCTCGGCGCGACGCTGATGCCGCGCCTTGGCTTCAACAACACGTTTGCGATTCTCGTGCGGGGCGACGATGCGAAGCGGTTGGGACTGAGGACCGTGAGTGACCTGGCGGGCATGGTCCGCCTAAAAGCGGACGCCACATTGCCGAGGGCGGACGCCACATGGCGCGCTGGGTTTGGCTATGAATTCCTGGAGCGGCCCGATGGCTTCAAGGGACTGAGCGCGGCCTACGGCCTGTCGTTCGCGGCATCGCCGCGGGTGATGGACCTGAACCTGATCTACCGGGCCCTGGCCGCGGGCGAAATTGACGTCACGGCCGGCGACGCGACCAGTGGCTTGATCGAGGCCCTTGGCCTTGCCGTCCTGGAGGACGACCGTCACTACTTCCCGGTCTACGACGCTTCGCCGGTCGCCCGGGCGTCGATGCTGCTGCAGTATCCGGCCGCCGCCGCGGCAGTTCGCAACCTGGCCGGGCGGATCTCCGCCGCCGACATGCGGCAAATGAACTTTGCCGTGGACGGCGAGAAGCAGGACCCCGCCGCCGTCGTCCGCGCGTTCCTTGATAAGATTAGTTGAATAAGTCTTCGCGTTCCCTGCGGGCCGTTCCGTAGGAACGGCCCCAGTGCCTTCGGTGAGCGAGGTTGCTGGATTCACGCAATAGCTGAAACGATCCATTAGGTGGGTTGTAGTTCAGGAGCCTGTCGCCATCATGCCTAGTCTCGATACTTTCAAGACCCGCACCGCGTTGTCCGTCGGCGCCGATACGGTCAGCATTTACAGCCTGCCCGCACTCGAGAAGGCCGGGTTCCCGAACGTGGCCCGCCTGCCGTACTCCCTGAAGATCCTGCTCGAGAACCTGCTGCGCCGCGAGGACAACGGGTTTGTCAAGACCGCTGATATCACGGCGCTGGCGACGTGGGATCCGAAGACGATTGGCGAGAAGGAAATGTCGTTCATGCCGGCCCGCGTGCTGTTGCAGGACTTCACCGGCGTGCCGTGTGTCGTCGACCTGGCAGCCATGCGCGACGGCATTGTCGCGCTCGGCGGCGATCCGCAGAAAGTGAATCCGCTGCAGCCCGTGGAACTGGTCATCGACCACTCCGTGCAGGTCGATCACTTCGGGACCGCCAACGCCAAGGACCTGAACGCCGACCTCGAGTACCACCGCAACCGCGAACGCTACGTGTTCCTGCGCTGGGGCCAGACCGGCTTCCGCAACTTCCGCGTCGTCCCGCCCGAAACCGGCATCGTGCACCAGGTCAACATTGAGTACCTCGCGCGGGTGGTGTGCCGCGATGCCGATGGCACGGCGTATCCGGACACGGTGTTCGGCACCGACTCGCACACCACCATGGTCAACGGCCTGGGCGTGGTGGGCTGGGGCGTGGGTGGGATCGAGGCCGAGGCGGCCATGCTCGGCCAGCCCAGTTCGATGCTCATTCCGACCGTGCTCGGCTACCGGCTGTCGGGGCAGCTGCCCGAGGGCGCGACCGCGACCGACCTGGTGCTGACCATCACCGAAGCGCTGCGTAAGCGCGGCGTGGTCGGTAAGTTCGTCGAGTTCTACGGTCCCGGCCTTGCGAACCTGACCATCGCCGACCGCGTGACGCTGGGCAACATGTGCCCGGAGTACGGCGCGACCGTCGCGATCTTCCCGATTGACGACATGACGCTCGAGTACATGCGGCTGACCGGACGCGAGGCGTCGCAGGTGGCGCTGGTGGAGGCCTACGCCAAGGCGCAGGGCCTGTTTGCCACGGCCGGGGCGCCGGATGCCGTCTACACCGAGACCATGGAGATGGACCTGGCGAGCGTGGTGCCCAGCCTAGCCGGCCCGCGGCGGCCGCAGGATCGCGTGTCGCTGTCGAAAGCCAAGGCTTCGTTCGCCGGTTCGCTCGACGAGTTGAAGAAGGGCGTGAAGCCTTCGACAAGCTCAGGCCAGGGTCCTGGTGGCACCGGCGCTGCCGTGGCCACGCCGACCCAGCTTGAACATGGTTCGGTCGTGATCGCGGCCATTACGAGCTGCACGAACACCTCGAACCCGAGCGTAATGATTGGCGCCGGCCTCGTGGCCAAGAAGGCGGTCGAACACGGCCTGACCCGCAAGCCGTGGGTGAAGACCAGCCTCGCGCCGGGCTCGAAGGTGGTCACCGACTACCTGAAGAAGGCCGGCCTCGACACGTATCTCGATCAGATCGGCTTCAACCTGGTGGGCTACGGCTGCACCACCTGCATCGGCAACAGCGGCCCGCTGCCGGAAGAGGTCTCGTCCGAGATCATCGAGCGCGGACTGGTCGTGGCCTCGGTGCTGAGCGGCAATCGGAACTTCGAGGGCCGCATCCAGCAGGAGGTGCGCGCCAACTACCTGGCGTCGCCGCCGCTGGTGGTCGCCTACGCGCTGGCCGGGTCGATGAACATCGACCTCACCACCGAACCGCTGGGCACCGGCCAGGACGGCCAGCCGGTCTACCTGAAGGACGTGTGGCCGACGGAGAAGGAAATCCAGGCGGCCATGCTGCACAGCGTGACGTCGGAGGCCTATCGCCAGCAGTACGCCAACGTGTTCGAAGGGCAGGAGCGCTGGAAGAACCTGCCGGTGCCGACCGGCGACCGGTTCGCCTGGGAAGCCGACTCCACCTATATCCGCAAGCCGCCGTTCCTCGAGAACCTGTCGATGACGCCGGCGCCGCTGACCGAGATCACCGGCGCGCGCGCGCTCGCGCTGCTCGGCGACAGCATCACCACCGACCACATCTCGCCGGCCGGCAACATCAAGGCCAATAGCCCCGCCGGCAAGTACCTGGTCGAGCATGGCGTGGCGCCGGTGGACTTCAACTCCTATGGCGCCCGCCGCGGCAACCACGAGGTCATGATGCGCGGCACGTTTGCCAACCCGCGGATCAAGAACCAGATGGTGCCGGGCATCGAGGGCGGCGTGACCGCCTACTTGCCCGGTGGCGACGTCGTGCCCATCTACGACGCCGCGATGAAGTACCAGGCGGCCGGCGTGCCGCTGGTAGTGATTGCGGGCAAGGAGTACGGCTCGGGATCGTCGCGCGACTGGGCAGCCAAGGGCACCATGCTGCTCGGCGTGAAGGCGGTGATCGCGGAAAGCTACGAGCGCATCCATCGCAGCAATCTCGTGAACATGGGCGTGCTGCCCCTGCAGTTCACCGACGGCGAGAACGCGGCCAGCGTCGGATTGACCGGCCGCGAGACGTTCGCGCTGGCCGGTGCGGGTGCGGCCCTGAAGCCGCGTGCGGTCGTTACGGTGACCGCGACGGCCGAGGACGGTTCGACGAAGTCGTTCACGGCCATGGCGCGCATCGACACGCCCGAGGAACTGGTGGCGTTCTCGCACGGCGGCATCCTGCCGTATGTGCTGCGTCAGCTCGTCCGCAGTTCGAAGTGAGGTGCTGACAGCGCAGTCGATCAAGCAGCAGGCGCTGACCCTCGGATTTGATGTCTGCGGGGTGGCGCCTGCGACGGCGCTGCCCGAACTCGCGTTCCTCCCTGAATGGCTCGCCCGCGGCTACGCGGGCGACATGATCTACCTGCATAAGTCAGCCCACGCGCGCGCTGATATCCGGAACTTCCTGCCCTCGGCACGCTCGGTCATCGTCGCGGGCGCGATCTACAACACCGAACAGCCGGGAGTCGGGAACCGGGAGTCGGGAGTCGATGGAGTTCGAGTCGCTCGCTACGCGCGCGGGCAGGACTACCACATCGTCCTCGCCGAACGGCTGGAGCGGCTCACCACGTGGATGCGCGAGCAGACCCACGAGCCGTTCGCGACGGCCATCTTTGTCGACAAGCATCACGTGCAGGAACGCGTCTACGCGCAGCACGCCGGGATCGGCTGGATCGGCAAGAACAGTTGCGTGATCAATCCTGAACTCGGCTCCTACATGTTCTTGTGCGGCGTGGCGACGAGCCTGACCCTGGACGTGGATGCGCCGGCGACCGATCAATGTGGCGCCTGCACATTGTGTCTTGATTCGTGCCCGACCGGCGCGATTGTCGATGAGCACGTGGTCGACGCCACCAGGTGCATCTCGTACTTGACCATTGAAATTGACGGGGCCATCCCGGAGCCGCAGCGGCCCTGGCTGGGCAACCACGCCTACGGTTGCGACATCTGCCAGGAGGTGTGCCCGTACAACCTGGCCCCGGTGGTGACTGCGGATCCGGCGTGGACGGCGGCGCCGAGGGACGGCGCGTCGGCCGCCGAGCTGTGGCAGCGCACCGACCGGGAACTGCATGAGTTCGTGAAGGGCAGCGCGATGACGCACCTGCCGTTGTCGGGCCTGCGCCGCAACCTGGCCATCGTGATTGGCAATGCCGGCGATGCGGCGCTGGCGCCGGTGCTCGAGCGGCCTGGCCACGGGGTGAAGAACTCGGCGCACAGCGCGCACACGCCAGTGGTCGAGGAGGCGGTGGCGTGGGCGAGGCGACGATTGAAGTAGTATCGATCCATGGCGAACGCCTCTCTCGCCCCCGTGCTGCTGGTCTCGATGCCTCAGCTGAACGATCCCAATTTCTCGAAGACGGTCATCCTGCTGGCGGAGTACGGCGCCCATGGCGCCTTCGGTCTGGTGCTGAACCGCCGGATGCCGGAGCCCGCGCAGGCGATTGTCACGGCCGACGAACCGATCGAGATCCATCCGAAGATGCACCTGTTCACCGGTGGCCCGGTCGAGCCGACCCGCGCGTGGATCCTGACCGCGAAGCCCGAGCTCGATCCGGAAGCGCTCGAAGTGCAGGCGGGCGTTTATCTGTCGGCCTCGCCCACACTGGTGAGGCAGACGCTCGAGGCCTCGCCCGAACCCGGGATCCGGATGATCGTTGGCTATGCCGGCTGGGGCGCGGGGCAACTTGATGGCGAACTCGCCGAGTCATCCTGGCTGCTGGCGCCGGTCGAGTCGGATCTGATCTTCTCGACGCCGGTCGACCAGATGTGGGAAGTGGCTATCAGGCGGCTGGGTGCGGAGCCCTCCATGTTGCAAGGTTCGTCGGGCGTTCACTAGCCGACGGTGACGGGAGCGACCTACTGGTCGGGAGGGCACTGCTGGTCGGGAGGAAACTGCTTGTCGGGATTGGTGCGAAGGAGTCATTCATGGGACGGGTCATCATGACGGTAGCATCGGCTTCACTCGTGCTCGCGTTGGCGGGTTGTCGCACGCAGGCGCCGACCGGGCCGCCTCCGAATGCGGAGCCGGCGTCGCCCGCCGACCAGGCGGTGTCGCAACTGCAGCAGAAGACCGCACGGTTTGCGCCGACGGATCTCACCGCGGACATCTCGGCGCTGCCCGCTAACGAGCGCGAGGCGCTGGCCCACATGGTGCGGGCCGCGCAGGTGATGGACGCGCTGTTTCTGGAGCAGGCGTGGTCGGGCAACGAGACCATGTTCCAGGCGCTCGTGAGAGACGAGACCCCGCTTGGCAAGGCGCGGCTGCACGCGTTCCTGGTGAACAAGGGACCGTGGTCCCGCCTGGATCACAACGAGCCGTTCATCCCCGGCGCGCCCGACAAACCCGCCGCCGCGAACTTCTATCCCGTGGGTGCGACCAAAGAGGAAGTGGAGAAGTGGATCGCTGGGCTCGGTCCAGAAGAGAAGACCGCCGCCACCGGGTTCTTCACGACCATTCGTCGCGGTCCTGACGGCCAGCTGATCGCGGTGCCCTACAGCCTGGAATACCAGGGCGGGCTGGCGATTGCGGCCCAGCACCTCCGCGCCGCAGCCACCGCCACCGCGCAGCCCACGCTCAAGGCGTACCTCGAATCGCGCGCCGCTGCGTTCGTGTCGAACGACTACTACGACAGCGATGTCAAGTGGATGGAGCTCGACGCCACCATCGAGCCGACCATCGGGCCGTACGAGGTCTACGAAGACGAGTGGTTCAACTACAAGGCGGCGTTCGAAGCGTTCATCACGGTGAAGGACCGCACCGAGTCGGACAAGCTGCAGAAGTTCGCCGGCTCGCTGCAGGACATCGAGAACAACCTGCCCATCGACGCGAAGTACCGCAATCCGAAGCTGGGCGCGCTGGCGCCGATCGCGGTCGTCAATACCGTGTTCTCGGCGGGGGACGCCAACCGCGGCGTCCAGACGGCCGCGTTCAACCTGCCGAATGACGAGCGTGTCATCCGCGAGAAGGGCAGCAAGCGGGTGATGCTGAAAAACAACCAGCAGGCCAAGTTCGACAAGGTGCTGACGCCGATCTCGAAGGTGGCGCTGGCATCGGCCGACCAGGGGAACATCGCGTTCGAAGCCTTCTTCACGCACATCCTGATGCACGAACTGATGCACGGACTCGGCCCGCACGACATCACCGTCGGTGGCCGCACCACGACAGTGCGCCAGGAACTCAAGGAGACCTACAGCGCGATCGAAGAGGCCAAGGCCGACATCTCGGGCCTGTTCGCGCTGCAGTTCCTGATCGATCGGGGTCAGCTCGACAAGGACCTCGAACAGACCATGTACACGACGTTCCTGGCGTCGGCGTTCCGTTCGCTCCGCTTCGGCATCAACGAAGCGCACGGCCGCGGCCAGGCGATCCAGTTGAACTACCTGCTCGATCGGGGTGGCTTCACGGTCAACGCCGATGGCACGTTCGCGGTGGACACCGCGAAGATCCGCGACGCCGTCACCGCGCTCACCGGCGAGATCATGACGCTGCAGGCCGAAGGCAGCTACGCCAAGGCCAAGCAGATGATCGACACGCTCGGCGTGCTGCGGCCGCCAACGAAGGCCGTGCTCGACAAGCTGACGGCGGTGCCGGTGGATATCGAGCCGCGCTTCGTGACCGCGCTGGATCTCTTGAAGTAGAGTCCGCCTTCAGGCGGACTGACAGCTCACCGAAGGTGTCGATACACGAGCTCCAGCAGCTCGTCGTAGGTGGCGTCCGCTTCTTTCGGTCCCTGCTTGATCGCCGAGGCGACGCAGTGCTTCAAATGGTTGCGTAGCAGCTGTCGTCCCACCGCCCGCAGCGCCTCTTGCGCTGAGGCAATTTGCGTGATGATGTCGGGGCAGTAACGATCCTCTTCGACCATCTTGTGGATGCCGCGGATCTGGCCTTCGATGCGCCGGAGGCGCTTCAGGTTCGCGTCCTTCACTTCGGGATCCACGGCCACCGCATGCTCATGTGTGTGCTTCACGACAGGGTCACTCCTCGTAGACGAAGGCTGTTGGAGACGACGCTCACCGAACTGAATGCCATCGCCGCACTGGCGAGGATGGGGCTCAGCAGGATACCGAAGACGGGGAACAGCACGCCGGCCGCGACTGGGATCCCAATCACGTTGTAGACAAACGCCCAGAACAGGTTCTGCTTCATCGTCCGCATGGTCTTGCGGGAGAGGACGATCGCCTGGGTTACGCTGTCGAGGTCGCTGCGCATCAGCGTGACCGACGCGGCCTCGCCGGCAATGTCGGTACCCGAGGCCATGGCCATGCCGATGTCGGCTTGCGCCAGCGCCGGGGCGTCGTTCAAGCCGTCGCCCACCATCGCCACGACGTGGCCGTCCGCCTGCAGACTCTTGATCGCCGCGACCTTGCCGTCGGGCAGGACTTCGGCGATGACTTCACTGACGCCGGCCTGCTTCGCCACCGCCTCCGCGGTCGCCTTCCGGTCGCCAGTGAGCATGACCGTCCGCAACCCGTGCCGGCCGAGCGCCTCGACCACGTCTTTCGCGTTCGCGCGCATGGTGTCGGCGATGGCGAACGCCGCGACGGCCTGGCCGCCGATCGCGACAAAGACCACCGTGTTGGCGTTGGCCGCCCACTCGCGCGCCTTCGCCTCGAGCGGCGTCACGTCCACGCCAGACTCGCGCAGCAGGCCTTCGGTGCCGGCGATCACGTTCCGGCCATCGACCGTGCCACTTACGCCCTTACCCGGCAGCGCGCTCACGTTATCCACTGCCGGCCGCGGGCCGCGGTCGTCACCGGCTGCGGCGACGACCGCTTTGGCGAGCGGGTGCTCGGAGCGGCTCTCGAGCGCCGCGGCGAACCGCAGCACCGTCGCCCGGTCCTGTCCCGGCGCGATCAGCATGTCGGTGACGCGCGGGGTGCCCTCGGTCAGCGTTCCCGTCTTGTCGAAGACGATCGTATCGACGGCCGCCAGCCGCTCGAGCGGTTCACCGCCCTTGATCAGGATGCCGGCCGCCGCGCCGCGCCCGCTGGCCACCATCACGGCGGTCGGCACCGCCAGCCCCATGGCGCACGGGCACGCGATGATCAGGACCGACACCGCCGCGGTGATCGCCGATGCAAACGACGGCGTCTCGGGCAACACCATCCACGCCGCGAAGGTTGCGATCGCGATCGAGATCACGATTGGCACGAACACCGCCGAAATGCGATCGGCCAGCCGCTGGATCGGCGCCTGCGAGCCTTGCGCCTCTTTCATCAGCGTGACAATGCGGGCCAGCACGCTGCCGGTGCCCACCGCGGTCGCCCGCACTTCGAGGGCGGCCGTGCTGTTCACGGTGGCGCCAATTACCCGGTCGCCGGTGGCTTTCTCGACCGGCATCGACTCACCGGTCAACATGGACTCATCCACCGCGCCGCTGCCGCTGGTGATCTCGCCGTCCACAGGGAAGCGTTCACCCGGCCGGACCAGCACGATGTCGCCGGCGCGGACCGCGGCGATCGGGATGTCCTGTTCCTGCCCGTCGCGCCGCACGCGCGCGCTCGACGGCTGCAGCTTCGCCAACTGGCGCAGCGCTCTCGTCGTCTGGGTCTTGGCGCGCGCCTCCATGGCGTTGCCGAGCAGCACCAGCGCGATGATGATGATGACCGCTTCGTAATAGACGTCAGGCCGCGCGCCGTCGGCGACGAACCACGACGGCACCAGCGTGGCGGCGAGCGAGTAAATGAAAGCTGACCCCGTGCCGACCGCGATCAGCGTGCTCATGTCGGCCGTGCCGTGCTTCAGGCCCGACCAGGCGCGGGTGTAGAAGTGGCGGCCGGCCCACGTCATGACGAAGACGGTGGCGGCCAGCAGCGCGTAGGTCAGGATCAGCGGATCGAGTGCGTAAAGCCAGGGCAGCGCCGCTCGCACCGGCGGGTCGATCGCGGTCATCGTCCAACGGAGCAGCGGATCGCCCGAGTGCTCGGCGTGCGGTGACATGCCACCCATCAACGGCATGGACGCGATCATCGCCACCGCGCCGAGGGCAAGGCTCACCAGCGATTTCGTGCGGAGGGTGTTGTACTCGCGCTTCTGCTGCTGCTCCCGCTCATCATCGGCACTGCTGGTGTCATCGGCCGCCACCGGCAGGCGCGAGACGTAGCCGGTGTCGTTGATGGCCGCGACGATCTGGGCGGGGTTGGTCGCCGCCGGATCGAAGTGCACCGTGGCTTCGTGCATCATCAGGTTCACCGCCGCCTTGGCGACGCCTGGCTGCTTGCTGAGCGCACGTTGCACGGTCGCCTGGCACGCCGCGCAGGTCATGCCCTCCACGGGCAGGGTGATCTTTTGGGCGGGTTGGGCCGGTGGGGCCGGTGGGGCGGGTTGGGCGAGTTGGTTGCTCATGGCGTCTCACTTCACAACGATGGTGCCGCGCAGCATTCCCATGCCGCACGCGAACTGGTGTGTGCCCGCGGTGTCGGCGGTGAACTCGACGACGGTGCGCGCAAAGGCCGGGAGATCGCGCCTGATGCCGAAGTCGGGCACCACCACTTCCTCGGAGCACGGGTTATCTTCCTGGCGATCGAAAGTCAGGCGCACGCGGCTGCCGCGGGCGACCTCGATGGCGTTAGGCGAGTAGCCGCCCGCGACCCGAATGGTGAACTCGGCCACCGCCCCGGGCGCGGCCACAGCCACCACCGATGACTGCGACCGGCCCAGGAAGTACCAGTTCACCAGGACGATCAACGCGACCGCAACGCCGATGATGGTGAAGTCCATTCCATCCATGGCGATCACTCCTGGCTGATGACGGTGAAGCCGGCGCGCTCGACCGCGGCGGCAATGACCGCGGGTGTCGCGACCTCGGCGTCGACCTTCAGCCGGGCCTTGCCGACCTCAATCTTGAGTGGTTCGAGGCCGGGAACGGCGGTCAGGACGCGGGTCAAGCTGTTGACGCAGCCCCCGCAGCTCATGCCAGCGATGACAACGGTCGTTTCGGTGAAGCTCATGTGTATACCCCCTACCCCTATAAGATACCGGAGGGGGGTATTGGTGTCAAGGGCCTAAGGTGCCTAAGGTGCCTAAGGTGCCTAGGGTGCCTAAGGTGCCTAAGGTGCCTAGGGTGCCTAAGGTGCCTAAGGTGCCAGGGGTGCCTGGGGTGCTAATGGCAGTCGTTGGGGGGCTTCTGCTTGAGCTTGCCGAGCGGAATGAACGTCGTCGCCGCCTTCGGCTTGCCGGGGCCACCGAAGAAGTGGCGGACCAGGAAGGCCACGGCGCCCAGCACGATCACGGCGACGCCGATTTCCTGCACCATCAGCCGAGCCCCAGCCCGAGACGGGCGCCGACCTGGTAGACGACCAGTGACGCGCCGTACGCGAGCAGCGTCATGTAGACGACCATGAAGATTGGCCACCGCCACGTGCCCGACTCGCGACGGACGACGGCGACGGTGCTCATGCACTGGCAGGCCAGCACGAAGAACACCATCAGCGAGACGCCGGCCAGCGGCGTCATCAACGGCCGTCCGTCAGGCCAGGTGGCGGTGCGCAGCGCCTCGCGCAGCGGTTCGTCCTCGGCGCCGTCGGATTCAATGTCGAAGACGATCGCCAGCGTCGAGACGAAGACTTCGCGCGCCGCGAATGCGCCGATGATGCCGACGCCGATGCGCCAGTCGAAACCGAGCGGCTCGATCGCCGGCTCGATGACGTGGCCCAGCCGGCCGGCGAAACTGTGCCGCAGCTGATCGCCGGCCGCCGCCGTCGCGACCTTGGGATACGACAGCAGCGCCCACAGCACGATGGTGAGCGCGAGAATCACGGTGCCGGCGCCGATCAGGAACGCGCGGACCCGCTGCCACACGTTGAACAGCAGCACGCCGGTGGCCGGCAGCCGGTACGGCGGCAACTCGAGCACCAGCGGCGCTCCGGGGCCCTTCAACACGGTGCGCCTCAGCACGGCCGCGGCGGTGAGCGCCGCCACCACCGACAGCAGGTACATGGCGAACAGCACGACCGCTCCCACGCTGAGCACGCCGAGGCGCGCATCGGGCGCAAACACCGTGGCGGTGACCAGCACGTACACCGGCAGCCGGGCGCTGCACGACATCAGCGGCAGCACCAGCATGGTCAGCAGGCGATCGGTCCGGTTCTCGATGGTGCGCGTGGCCATCACCGCCGGCACCGCGCACGAAAACCCCGACAGCATGGGCACGAAGGCGCGGCCGTTCAAACCGACACTGCGCATCAGGCGGTCGATCACGAACGCCACCCGCGCCAGGTAGCCCGAGTCTTCGAGCAGGCCGATGAACAGGAACAACAACCCGATCTGCGGCACGAACACCACGACGTTGCCGACGCCGGCGATGATGCCGTTGATCACCAGGTCGGTGAGCGGCCCGGGCGGCAGCGCCGACGCCGCCAGCCCCTGGACCCCCGCCACCATCGATTCGATAAAGGCAATCGCCGGCTCCGACCAGGTAAACAGCGCCTGGAACACCACCAGCATCACCAGCGCGAACACGACGGCGCCGTAGACACCGTGCGTCAGCACCGCGTCAATGCGATCGGTCCGGCGCCGGCTGGGCGCCGCCCGTTGGACGACGGCCTCGACAATCGCATCGACCCGGCGATACGAGGACGCGATGATCTCGAGGTCGACATTGCGGCCCGCGGCGGCGGCGCGGCTGCGAATGGCGCGCGTCAGTACCCGCAGCGGCGGCGGCACACCGGCCAGGTCATCGGCCCCTTCGTCATCGAGCGACAACAGCAGCCACATCGCCCATGCGCGCGCGGCGCCGGTCCGGCCGAGCGCGTGCTCGGCCAGAATGGCGGCTTCCAGCTCCGCGATGTCCACGGCCAGGGCGGCCGGCCGCTCGATCGGCGGCGCGTCCGCAGCGGGGCCGGTGACGGCGCGCGCAATCGCCGCCTTGAGCTCGTCCAGGCCCTTGCCCCTCGTAGCCACCGTCCGCACGACTTCCGCGCCGGTCATCGCCGCGAGCCGGGCGACGTCGATGGTGATGCCGTCGCGAGCCGCCTCGTCCGACATGTTGAGCGCGATCACCACCGGCACACCGGTGGCAATCACCTCAATGGCCAGGAACAGCGACCGGGCCAGCGTCGCCGCATCGACGACGACCACCACGGCCTGGGGGGCGGGCAGTCCGTGGCCGATCAGCGCGTCGACCGCGATCTGTTCCTCGCGTGAGCGCGCGCTCAGGCCGTAAGTGCCGGGTAGGTCAACCAGTTCGAACGCGTTGCCGTCGGCGCCGGCCAGCGTCGCCGCGACCCGATCGATCGTGACGCCGGGATAGTTGGCGACGTGGGCGCGCGCGCCGGTGAGCGCGTTGAAGAGCGTGGACTTGCCTGAGTTGGGGTTGCCGGCAACCAGAACGATGGGAAGCGGCGTCACTCGATGCCGCGTCACTCGATTTCGATGCCGAGCGCTTCGGACCGGCGAATTGACAGCGCGAAGTTGCGCACCTTCAGCTCGATCGGATCGCCCATGGGCGCGACGCGTCGCATGGTGACCGTCGTGCCCGGCACCAGGCCAATTTCCAGCAGGCGGCGAACCACGGCGCGCTCACCGCGAACGTGGGCGACGGTGGCGGTACCGCCGACCGGCAGGGCGGCGAGGGAAGCGTGTTTTCTGATCACAATGGTGAATAACCCAAAGTTGAGACTAAGTCTCAATTATAAGCCATTGTGCCTCATCTTGCTCAAGTGGGATCGAAATTCGTGGTGAAACCGGCCCTATTTCGGGGGTTCATGGCCGGCGTGGGGATCGGGGGCGGGTGAGACGGGTGGGGCTGGTGGGTCGGGGGTTTCGCCGCTCAGGAAGCGCTCGATTCGCAGCTCTTCCTCGAACACGTCGCGCGAGGTGGGGTTGAAGCGCTCCATGATCGCCAGGTCTTCGGAAGTCAGCGCCGACAGGCGGCGGATGAAGTGGACCAGCTCCCAACTGGCTTTTTCGCCTTCGGGGGTGCCCGTGCTCCAGGCGGGCATGCCGGTGAGCCGGATGCCGTTCTCAATGAAGTAGAAGATCTCGCCGTCGCTCAACTCCTGCGTGCGCGGCAGGCGCATGTCGGGCGCCTTGGGGTAGAACGACTGGCCCATCTCGGTATTGCCGCTGCCGTCATTCGCATGGCAACTGGCGCAGTGATCCGCGAAGTGCTGCCGGGCGTCCGCAAAGTTGCCGGGGGTGGCGGTGACGGGATTGCGCAGGCCCTTGTACATGGGCGGCGTCAGCCACCCGCGCAGGAACAGCGCGGCGCGCGTCTCGATCCATGACGGTTGGGGCCGGGCGCTGACGCCGCGGCCCTGCACCACCAGCATGGCGCCGGTCACCACCAACGCCAGCAACAACAACAGCCAGGCGGCGAATCGTAGCGCGCGCTTCATGGACCGTCTTACTGCGGCAGCACGGCCGTGGCCGTCTTCACCTGCATGGCGCCGCCAGCGCTCGACTCGGTCCACGCGAACACCAACTCGCGGCCGTTCAGGGCCATGCGCGGGTAGCCACTGGACCGGCCGCCGGCGAGGCCGGCAATGGTCACGGGGGCCGAGCGCGCGCCGGTGCGGTCGATGCGCCGGGCGCGGAATTGCGACCGCTGATCGGCGAACTCAATCCACGTGGCCACCGCCGCGCTGCCGTCGGGCACCAACGCCACATCCACTCGCCCCAGCGATCCGCCATCGTCCACACGAATGGGCGCGCCGTAAGTGCGTCCGGCGTCGCTCGAGAAAGCCAGGTAGGCCTGGCCCTGCTCGCCCTTCACAGCGTCTCCTTTTACTGTGAACCACGACGCCGCCACATTGCGCCCGGAGGCGCTTAACGCGGGACCGTTCACGGGGCACGCGGCGATCTTCCACCCGTCGGCATGCACCGCCGCCGGCTCGGACCACTTGCCGTTCACGAGGCGCGACGTGTAGATGTCGCGAATTTCGCCGTCGCTGCGATCGCGGAAGGCCGCAATCACGCCCTCGCTGGTCACGGTCGCGGCGGTGGGGCAGCATTCGCAGACGCGCGCGTCGACGACGGATTCCTCGACCTGCTTCCAGTTCTTGTCGAACCGGCCAAAGTGCACGGTCATGACGCCGCCACCGCCGTGTTCGTCGTGACCGCCGGCGGACTTCATGTTGCGGCCGTCGAGCCAGATGGCGCCCAGGCCGTCGCCCAGCGGAAACAGCGAAGCGAAGCCGTGCTCGGTCTTGGTGCCGTCGTGATGGGGAACGAACGACGGCGACCAGGTCTTCCCTTCGTCCTTCGAGTACGACAGCCGCACGTCGTAGGCATAGGTGTCGGGGCCACTCTTCTGCAGCCAGTGGCCGACGAGCGTGCCATTGGGCAGGCGCATGACCGACGGCACGTCGGCCCAGTTGACGAACCAGTCGCGGCCCGACGCCACCGTGCGCGCGTCAGTCCATCCCGAGGCAGTGCGCTCCGCGAACTTCAAGGTGGCGAGATCGCCGGTACGCTCGATCCAACTGAGGAGCACCCCACGCGACGAGACCGTCAACTGCGGCTGCGCTGACGTGCCTGAGGCCGGAGAGGGAATGGCCTGCGGCGTGATGGCTGCGCCCTGGGCCGCTCCGGCCGTGCTCGAGGTGCTTGCGGCGGCCGCAATCAGGCCGGCGATGACGCACAGGATGATCTTGTTCATGGCGTCAGTTCCGGCAACTGCCGGCGCCGCGCGGGTCACCGCACGCGCCGCAGGCCGAGGGCCCGGCGTTCATGGCCATGCCGACACCGCTGCCGGGCGCGCTGACCGCAAATACCGACAGCTGTTTGTCGAGCTCGCGCCCCTGACAGTTGGGGCATTCGTAGCGGGTGGACTCGCGGACCAGCAGCTCGAACTTGTGGTCGCACGACCGGCACTGGTATTCGAACATTGGCATGGACACATTCTAACGTGTCTAGGGGGCCTAGGGGGCCTAAGGTGCCTAGGGTGTCAGGGTGCCAGGGTGCTACGGCTGCTGCAGGGCGGCGATGCCACGCAACCGCTTCTCGAGCAATGGCCGCCGGGCCTGGCTCGCGCGGTCTTGGGGGAGCAAGCCGGCGAGGCTGTCGAGAAACCGCCGGTTGTCCAGCAGGGCCCCGAATTCCGACGCGATGAAGTGCCGAACCGGGCCGCCGGCGCGCTCGATCTCGGCGAGCAGTTGGGGCCGGCCGTCAACGATCAAGACAACATCTTCCAGGTCACTGCTCGTGACCACGTCGGCGTGCCCGCGGACGTGGAAGGCTTCGAGCTTGCTCGCGATCAGGAACGGCGGCGTGACCATGCGCACCGGCAAGTCCGCGATGGTGACCCGCTGGGCTTCGGCGACTGCCGGCGCGTACCAAGTATTCGAGAACCCGAGCACGCTGCGGTCGGTTGGCGTGACATCCACCACCGCGTCGTCATGGCGCCAGCGCGCCGTCATGGTGCCCGCGCTCGTGTCTTCTTGCAGCCCGATGGCGCGCAGCCGGTTCGCGAGGGTGGTGTAGGCCGCGTACGAAGCGACGTCCGCAATCGCGTCGAGGTCGTTGGCCGGACGAATTCCGGCGGCGGCCGGGTCGGTGAACATGAATCCCGTTGCGCAGCCGCCGACGAAGATCAGCTCGTCCAGCACAGGGGCGAGGAGCCGCACGGCTCGCTCGAACAGGTCGCGGTTGGGATCAGCCATGGAGCAGCCTGCGCAGGCGCGTGGCCAGCTCGCGCTCGGCGAGTTGTCGTTCGCGGGCGCGGCCGTCGCGCAGCGCCTCGATCAGGGCGAGCAGTTCGTACAAGGCGGGATCCTTGCGGACGGCCCCGGGCACCATTTTGTGCAGCGGATCGAGGGCGGTGCCGCGGACCTCGCCCTCCGGGTCGGGCCAGACCGGCGGCAGGTCGGCGCCTGGCGCAAAGTGCTGGTTCAAGGGCGGCGCGGCGTGGGCGGTCGGAATGCCGCGAGTGATCTCGCCGCGTTGGGCCGGGAACACGTACTTGAGGCCGTAGATCAGGAACTCCTCGACGGCGTGAACAATGGGGCGGCCACCGTCAGCGGGCGTGGCGACGAGACGCGATTTCTCGAGCCGTTTGAGCGACCCATGCACCTGTGACGCACTGAGACCCAGTTCGGCGGCCAGGATGGCCATAGTTCGCCGCTGCCCCTGGCCGACGATGAGTTTGGCGAGGACGAGGACGTCTTGGGCCTTAAGAGAGGCCTGAATCATTCCTTATTCTAGAATCATGAATATAGAATAGCAAGGCTGATATACTCCTGAGATGTCTTCATCTCTAAAATCCTTACCGATCGCCAATCCTCTTCGCCGCAACGTCGCCATCATCGCGCACGTCGACCATGGCAAGACCACCCTCGTTGACGCGATGTTCCGCCAGGGCGGCGTCTTTAACTCCCACGAGCGCATCACCGAGCGAGCGATGGACAGCAACGAACTCGAGCGCGAGCGCGGCATCACCATCCTGGCCAAGAACACCGCCGTCCACTACGGCGAGACGCTGATCAACATCATGGATACGCCGGGGCACGCCGACTTTGGCGGCGAAGTCGAGCGCGTGCTCTCCATGGCCGATGGCGTCGTGCTGCTGGTCGACGCGGCCGAAGGGCCGCTCCCGCAGACTCGCTTCGTGCTCCGCAAGGCGTTCGAGCGCGGCCTGCCGCCCATTGTCGTGATCAACAAGATCGACCGCGCCGACGCCCGGGCGCAGGAAGTGCTGAACGAGGTCTATGACCTGTTCATCGATCTTGACGCCACCGAGGAGCAAATCGAGTTTCCCGTGCTGTTTACCAATGGCCGCGCGGGCACGGCCAGCACCAGTCTCGAGGTGCAGGGAGAAGACCTGCGGCCGCTGTTTGAGTCGATCATTGCCCACGTGCCGCCACCCCGTGGCGACGTCGACGCCCCGCTCCAGATGCTGGTCTCGAACCTCGACTCCAGCGAATATCTGGGCCGCATCGCGATCGGGCGCATCTCCAACGGCCGGGTCAAGCTGAACAACCCGGTGGTGATCTGCAAGCTGGACGGCAAGTATAAGGAGACCAAGGTCACCAAGCTGTTCACCTTCGAGGGGCTGAAGCGCGTCGAGATCAATGAAGCCGCGGCCGGCGACATCGTCTGCCTCGCCGGCATCGACGACATCACCATCGGCGAGACGATCGCCGACCCGGTCAATCCCAAGCCGATTCCGCCGGTGGCCGTGGACGAGCCGACCGTCTCGATGATCTTCGGCGTCAATACTTCGCCGATGGCCGGTCGCGACGGGCAGTACCTGACTTCGCGCCACCTCAAGGAACGCCTCGAGAAGGAACTGCTCGGCAACGTCTCGATCCGCGTCGAACCCACCGAGACGCCGGAGCAGTTCAAGGTGTTGGGCCGCGGCGAATTGCAGCTGGCCATCCTGATCGAGATGATGCGGCGTGAAGGCTTCGAGATGCAGGTCTCGCGTCCCGAGATCGTCGTCAAGGAGATCGACGGCGTTCGCATGGAGCCGGTCGAGGAGCTGGTCATCGACGTCGCCGAAGAGTTCCAGGGCGTGGTGATCGCGATGTGCGGCACTCGCAAGGGCACCATGACCAAGATGGTGAACAACGGCAGCGGCCGCGTCCGCCTCGAGTTCCGCATTCCGGCCCGCGGCCTGATCGGCTTCCGCTCGCAGTTCCTGACCGACACCAAGGGCACCGGCATCATCAATCACATCTTCTCGGGATGGGAGCCCTGGCACGGCCCGATTGCGGCGCGCGCCAACGGCACGCTGGTCTCGGACCGCACCGGCGTGGCCACCGCCTACGCGATTGCCAGCATGCAGGAGCGCGGCACCATCTTCATCGAGCCGACCACCCAGGTCTACGAGGGCATGCTGATCGGCGAGAACTCGCGCACCAACGACCTCGACGTCAACATCTGCCGCGAGAAGAAGCAGACCAACATGCGCTCGTCGGGCGCGGATGACGCGATTCGCCTGGTCCCGCCGCACTTGATGGGGCTCGAAGTCGCCGTTGAGTTCATCAACGACGATGAGCTGGTGGAAGTGACGCCGAAGAGCATCCGGCTCCGCAAGCGCATTCTCCAGCAGAACATGCGTCCGCGCAAGTCGGACGACTAGGCCCGCCTCCGCCGACCTTCGGCGGGGACGGCCTACGGGAAGATCCCGAGCTCCGCATAGCTGCGTGCCACCTTGTGGATGGCGTTGACGAACGCAGCGATGCGGAGATCGGGAATACCCTTGTGATCCCGCTCGGTCTTCAGCAGGTCATGAAACGAGGTGATCATGGTTTCCTCGAGCCCTGAGTTCACCAGGTCCTGCTCGTCGGGCCCGTGCGCGAACGCCGCCCGCTCGGCGTCGGTGAAGGTCTTGCCGGTCGCCTTCTCGATCGCCTTCAGCACCGCCAGTTCGTTGGCCATCTCGTGCCGCTTCTGCAGCCGCCCGAACCGCACGTGCGACAGGTTCTTCAGCCACTCGAAGTACGACACCGTGACGCCGCCGGCGTTGCAGTAGATGTCGGGGATCACGAGGATCCCTTTCTGCCGGAAGATCGGGTCCGCTTCCGGTGTGGTCGGACCATTGGCGCCCTCGAGGATGATCTTCGCCTGGATGCGCGGCGCGTTCTCGGCGGTGAACACGCTTTCGAGCGCCGCCGGCAGCAGGATCTCGCACGGCATCTCGAGCGCCGCCGCGGTATCGGCAATGTTGGTGGCACCAGGGAAGTTGAGAATCGAACCGGTCGCCTTGCGGTGCTGGAAGACCGCTTCTTCGTTCAGGCCCTTCGGATTGGTGATCGCGCCCTCGCGTTCGGCAATCGCGATGATCAGCGCGCCGCCCTCGCGGCAGAACTTGGCGGCGTGGTAGCCGACGTTGCCGAGGCCCTGCACGACGACGCGCTTGCCGTCGAGGCCCGTGGCGAGGCCGAGCCGCTTCATCAGACCGGCGTCATTGCAGGCTTCATGAACCGCAAAGAACAGCCCGCGGCCGGTGGCTTCCTTGCGGCCGCGCACGCCGCCCTGCGTCACGGGCTTGCCGGTGACGCAGCCGAGCGCGTCGAGCTGGCCCGGGTTGAGCGCCGCGTAGGTGTCGGCAATCCACGCCATCTCGCGCTCGCCGGTGCCGTAGTCGGGCGCCGGCACGTCGAGGCCAGGGCCGAGGAAGTTCTTCTTGGCCAGCTCGTGGGCGTAGCGGCGCGTGATGCGTTCCAGCTCCTCGGGGGTGTAGTCCCTGGGCTCGATCTTGATGCCGCCCTTGGCGCCGCCGAACGGCACGTCCACGATCGCGCACTTGTAGGTCATGAGCGCCGCGAGCGCCATCACCTCCTCTTCATACACGTCGGGGCTGTAGCGAATGCCGCCCTTGACCGGCGTCTTGTGATGGCTGTGCTGGACCCGCCAGGCGCGAATCACCTCGATCTGGCCGGTGGCTCGGCGCAGCGGGAAATCGAATCGATAGACGCTGTTGCAGCGCCGGATCTGATCGAGCAGACCCTCCGGGTAGGTCGTAAACTTCGCCGCTTCGTTGAAGTACTGGGTGACTTGGTCGAAGAAATTGGCTGGTCCGCTCATATCGCCATTGTAGTGACTTCGGATTCCCTGATCCCTGATCCCTGATCCCTGATCCCTGATCCCCGATCCCTGATCCCCGATCCCTGATCCTCGATCCCTGAGATACACTGAAGAGATATGTCGTCTGTTGAAGAGATTCGCCCGGCCCGGCTGTGGCGCCTGATGCCGCTGGACCTTCGCGTGCTGGCCGCCGCGGCCTTCTGGAGTGACGAGCAGGCCGCGCTCGAGCAGGCCGAGGCCGTCGCCCTGATCGCCCGGCAGATCAAGTTCCGGCCCAAGAGCATCCTCACCTTAAGCGTCGACAAGCGTGCCAAGCACCTGGCCGGGCTGGTTCAGATCTCGGACCTGCTGGCGGCCCGGCTCGTGATCTCGTTTCACCTCGAACACCAGCGCCCCATGATGGGCGCGTTTCTCGACGCCCTGGGAATCGCGCACGAGGATGGACTGATCAAGGACGAGTCGCCGGCAAAGCCGGACGACGCGAAGCTGGATGCGGGCATCAAGACGCTGTCGGCCGCCTATCCCAAGGACGCCGTCGCCCGGTACTTCTGGGCGCTGCTGTGGCAAGACCCGGAAACCTGGGGCGGCCTCAAGGGCCGGCCCGAACTGGCCCTCGAATAACGCCCGCCGCTCCACCTGACTGACCGCCATGGAAGCCTTCCTGACCGCTGACGGACTGATCGCCCTGGTCACCCTCACTTTGCTCGAGGTGGTGCTCGGCATCGACAACGTGATCTTCATCTCCATTCTCGCCGGCAAGCTGCCGGTCGCGCAGCAGGAGCGGGCGCGCCGCGTCGGGTTGCTGGGCGCCATGGGCATGCGCATCCTGCTGCTGATGTCGATTGCGTGGATCGTCCGGCTGACGGCGCCGCTCTTCACCGTGTTCGGCCACGCGTTCTCGGGCCGCGATCTGATTCTCGCCATCGGCGGCTTGTTCCTGATCTACAAGGCCACCCACGAAATTCACGACAAGCTCGAAGGCGAAGAGGGGCACGTCTCGGCCAAGATCGCGCCGACGTTTGGCGCCGTGATCGGCCAGATCATGCTGCTCGACCTGGTCTTCTCGCTCGACTCGGTGATTACGGCGGTGGGCATGGCCGACGATCTGTCGATCATGATCGCGGCGGTCGTCATCGCCGTGGCGATCATGATGTTCTCGGCGGCCGCGGTCAGCGGCTTTGTCGAGCGCCACCCCACGGTCAAGGTGCTGGCGCTCAGCTTCCTGCTCCTGATCGGCTTCTCGCTGATCGCCGACGGCTTCGGGGTGCATATTCCGAAGGGCTACATCTACTTCGCGATGGGCTTCTCGATCTTCGTCGAAGTAATCAACCTGCGGGTGCGCGCGAGCCGGGCGAAGCCGGTCAAGCTGCGCGCGCCAATCGCCGGAGACTAGGCGCCCGCACACCGGGCACGCATCCACGCCACCACCTCGTCCTGGATGGTGGTGTGGACCGTCGCCTGGTCCCGCCCGCTCGACTTCAACACGGCAAAGGATGATCGCCGCTCTCCACGGCCAGCACCGTGAGCGGCGGCGCCGGGTTCGCATCGGCAATGGCCTCGGCGATCTCGTCGGGACCGCCAAACGGATCGCGGGTGCCCTGCACGATCAACGTCGGCACCGTCAGCGCCTTGAGGTGCGTGACGCGGTCGCCGGTCCGCTTGCCGCGCGGCGGCGCCAGCGGGTACCCGAACGCGATGATGCCGGACGGCTGCGGTGCATCCGGCCACCGGTCGAGCGCGGCGCCCAGGTGCGTGGCAATGCGCCCGCCCATCGATTTGCCCCCGACAAAAATGTGGAGTCCGCCTTTAGGCGGACTGACGTGTTGCACCGCGCCGGCGACCACGCGCCGGAAGGCGTCTTCCAGCACGGGCGCGCGATCAGGCGTCTTGCGCCGCTTCTCCATGTACGGAAAGTTGAACGTGACCACCGACACGCCCCGCGAGCTTAAGGCAGTGGCGTAGTTGGTCATGAAGGGATGCAAGTGCCCGGCGCCGGCGCCATGCGCGAACACCAAGACCGCCCCAAGGGCCGTGGCGGACTCGGCTGGGTACAAGGCCGCAGTTACGGGACTGTCGGCGTCGACGGCGATCTCGAATGCGACGGGACTCACGATGATCCCGTTATAGCATCATCGGGCATGACACAGGCGGAGCGGCCGAGCTTGACGAGCGGCACAAAAACCATCGCGGTTCGCACCCACGGCCGCTACCTCATCGATGAGCGCCCCGACGCCGTGGCGACGCTGGTGGGTTTTCACGGCTACCAGGAGAACGCCGCCATCCACCTGGCGGTGCTGCGTCGAATCGCGAACGGGAGAGCGCTCAACCTGATCAGCGTCCAGGCGCTCAACCGCTTCTACACGCGCGCGAATGCCGTCGTGGCCGGCTGGATGACCTCCGAGGATCGCGAACTCGCGATCGCCGACAACATTGCCTACGTGGCGGCCGTGCTGGCGGAACTGGCGGGCGAGCCGGGGATTACGCGGCCGATGATTTATGCCGGGTTCTCACAAGGGGTCGCGATGGCGTACCGCGCCGCGGCCTTCGGTCAGCGCCCGTGCGACGGCGTGATTGCCCTGGCCGGTGACGTGCCGCCGGATGTCGCGCCGGTGGCGACCGGCTTGCCACCGGTCCTGCTGGGCCGCGGTCGAGCTGACAGGTGGTACACGGAAGCGAAGGCCGCAGCCGACCTGGCGGTGCTGCGCGGTGCCGGGATCACGGTCGGCGAACACGTATTCGAGGGCGGTCACGAGTGGGACGAGTCGTTTGTCGCGAGAGCCGGCGTGTTCATCGACGAGATTAGCGCGGCCACTGGGAAATGATTGCGCCGGCCAGTGGTCCGGCGGCGATGAAGAGAGCCTGCCAGGCGACACTGCTGACGGCCGGCTTCGTGGTTCGATGATTCTCGAACCCGAACCAGGCCGCCGCCGCTCCGGCGATTGTGAGCGCGGCGGCCAGCAGCAGCTGGTTGCCGAACAGCAGCGGCCCGCCGAGGCGCGATCCCAGCAGCGGCAACGCGAACACCAGCACCGGCACAGACCACGCCAGGGCGTGCAGGCCGCTGCGGCAGAGCGAGGAGATGTACAAGCTGCCAACGGCCAGGAACGTGATCGTGCCGGCATGCCAGGCGCGAACGTCTGCCGCTCCGGCCGCCAACATCGTCGGGACGGCCACTGAGACCGTCAGGGCCAGCCCGACGACGATCACCAGCTTCACGGACCACTGCTGCCACGTGGCGACCGGCAGCAGCGTCTGCCACTCGTGCGTGCCCAGTTGACGTTCCTCGGCAGAGGCCAGTGATCCGATCAGGATCGCCAGTGCGCCGTAGTAAATAAACGCGACGGCGGTCAGGACGTCGCTGCCGCCGAACACGCTGTTCAAGGCGAACCATCCCACCGCAAACATCGGCGTCACGACCAGCGTCAGCTGCTGTAAACGCAATTCCTTGAGCGCCAGCAGCCACAGTGGATGTCGCCGTGTTGACCTGGCAAGGGGGCGGGCAGTGGCAGAATGGCGAGCCGGCCACCAGCGGCCCAGCTCGATGCTCGGGGCTGGTCCCGACACGGCCTCGAGCCGCATGAACAATCGCCACCCGGCAATGGCCGAGATCAGCGTGCCACCTGCCAGGCCGGCGGTCAGCACCGCCATGCGAAACGCCGCCTGATTGGCACCGCTGGTGTCAAGCGAGCCGTAGCGAATGATCAGCGCCACTTCCGCAGCGATATGCGCCAGCGCGGTGATCGAACTACCGAACAGGATGCCGGCCAGCGGACCGCGACACACCATCGTCAGCCACGGCGCCGCGACCAGGCCGCAGAGCAGCGCGAGGAACGGCAGCTCGCTCGGTCCGCGGCTATCCCCTGGCGGCAACACCGCGATTCCGATCGCCACGAGCAGCGCGACCAGGGGGAGCGCTGCGCCGAGCTTGACGAGCAGCAGGCGGCGGCGCTCAATCGGCTGGGAGAGCAACATCGCGAGCGTGCCGTTGGAGTACTCGTGGCCGATCGACAGACCGGTGAGGGTGAGAGCTCCGACATAGAGCGCGACCCAGCCGAGGTCGGCGTCGCGGCCGTCCGACCGCAGCGCCAGCGCGCCGATCGCGATGACCGCGATGGCCAATGCGGGCCAGAGCGCCCGGAGCTCCTTGCGGAACGCGATCTCGAGCGGGCTCACGCGGTGGCCCCGCCCGCCTGCAACGTCGCGACGAAGATCTCCTCGAGCGTGAGCGACTCGCTGGTGAGTGCCTCTGGCGAGCGCGCCTTCAGGCGATCGAGCAACGCGCCGGAATTGCCGTTGGCGACCAGTTCGACTTCGCGGCCGACCCGGCGCAGGACCTGCACGCCGGCCAGGTCCAGTTCCGTCGGCTCGCTCGCAAAGCGCGCGTAGATCTTCTGGTAGCGCTCGCGGGCCGCGTCGGCCGCCAGCGTCAGCACTTCACGGCCCTCCTCGATGATCGTGAACTCGTCGATCAGGCCCTCGAACTCGGCGATGAGATGAGTTGAGACGAACACGGTCCGGCGCCCGGGGTCGCCGTCCTGGTAGGCGCCGATCACGGTCTGGATGAACTCGCGCCTGACGATGGGATCGAGTCCGGAGGTGGGTTCGTCGAGCACCAGCAACTCAGGCTCAGGGCAAATGGCCGTGATCAGGGCCAACTGCGTGCGCTGTCCCTTCGACAGGTGGCTGGTCTTCTGCCGCGTGTCGAGTCGAAACTGGCCGAGCAATGCGCCTTCGGTGTCGTCGTTCCAGCGGTCGCAGAACGACGCGAAGTAATCGAGCGTCTCGCGCACCGTCATCCACGGATAGAAGGCGACCTGGTCGGGGACATACGCGAGGCGCGACTTCACGGCCACCTCGTCGCGGGCCGGGTCGAGTCCGAACAGCCGCGCCGTGCCGCTGGTGGGCCGCAGCAGGTTGAGCAGGCACTTGATGGTCGTGGTCTTGCCGGCGCCGTTTCGGCCGAAGAAGCCGTAGCAGCGGCCGGCCGGCACCTGCAGGTTGAGGCCGTTGACCGCGTCGGTGCGGCCGTAGCGGCGGACCAGTTGCTGGATGTCGATCACGGGGACGTCCGGGGGCATGGCCATCATGAGTGCTCCGCGCGGGTGCGCTTGTGTGCGAACGCGTCGAATCGGTCTGCCGCCAGTTTCAGGAAGTCGTCCTTCGCGACCTGCAGGTGGTGGGCCTGCACGACCGCCTGGTCGACCTCTTCGGTCAGCAGCTTGAGCCGCGCGTCCTTCCTGAACGGCGAGCTGGTTTCGCGGATGAAGCAGCCCTTGCCGGCGACGGTCTCGATCACCCGCTGGCTTTCGAGCTCGGCATAGGCCTTGGCCACGGTGTTGCGGTTCACGCGCAGCCGTTCGGCAAGGGGACGAATGGACGGCAGGGGCTCGCCGGCCAGCACCGCTCCGGACGCGGCCGCCGACTTCACCTGGTCGACCAGCTGCAGGTAAACCGGCTTACCGGACTTGAAGTTGAGTTGAAACTGCATCGGCGTTCGCCATGTGTCATAGGACAGTAGGACAGTTACCACCGGCCTGTCAAGAGGTCCGCCTAGAACGGACGCGACATCGATGTAGTGTCCGCTAGGGTGCCTACGGAGCGCGGACTCCGCACTCAGAGCACTTTAGGCACTTTAGGTACCTTAGGCACCTTAGGCACCCTGTTATTCTTACTTCCGCGTGGGATTCGACCTGAACGAACTGGGCTGGGACGACGAGTGGGCGCGGGTGTTCGCCCCGCACGCGGCCGCCGGGTTGATCCCGGCGCGCGTCGCCATCGAGTTCAACTACCTCTACCGGCTCTACGCCGAGGCCGGCGAGCTGCAGGCGCAGCATGCCGGGCGCATGCGCCACCACGCCGAGGGCCGCGAGAACCGTTCGGCGGTGGGCGACTGGGTGGCGGTCTTGCCGACCCCCGGTGAGGCGTCGGCCACCATCGAGGCCGTGCTGCCGCGGCGCAGCCGTTTCTCCCGCAAGGTCGCCGGCGAGACCACCGAAGAGCAGATTGTCGCCAGCAACATCGACACCGTGTTCCTGGTGATGGGCCTCGATGGGGACTACAACCCGCGGCGGCTCGAGCGATACCTGTTGATGGCCTACGAGAGCGGCGCCCGTCCCGTGGTGCTGCTCAACAAGGCCGATGTGGCTGACCATTTGTCCGCACACCTGGACGAGATCGCCGCGCTGGCGGTCGGCGTCCCGGTGCACGGCATCAGCGCCAAGCAGCGCACCGGCATCGCGGTCATCGAGCAGTACCTCGGCCGCGGCCGAACCGGGGCACTGCTCGGGTCCTCAGGCGTCGGCAAGTCCACCATCGTCAATGCCCTGGTTGGCGAGGACATGCTGAAGACCAGCGAGGTGCGCACGGACGACTCGCGAGGGCGGCATACGACCCGGCATCGCCACCTGATTCTGCTGCCGGGCCGGGGCCTGTTGATCGACACGCCCGGTATGCGCGAGATCCAGTTGTGGAGCCAGACCGAGGGCACGCGCGAGACCTTCGAGGACATCGAAAGCCTGGCGGGCGGCTGCCATTTCAGCGACTGCCGGCACCGCGAGGAGCCGCGGTGTGCGGTGAAGCAGGCCATTGCCGAAAGCACGCTCGACGCCGCGCGCCTCGTGAATTACCACAAGCTGCAGGAAGAAATGCGCAGCCTCGATGTGCGCAAGGACGCGCGCGCGCAGATCGACGAGAAGCGCAAGATGAAGACGATCAGCCAGTCGATCAAGAAGCTGTATAAATCCCGCGATCGTTAAGGCACGATCCGGAAGCGTTCGACGGTACCGGGAACGACGCGCGCGGCGTTCATCGCCGGGCCGAGCTTCTGGCGTACCTCATCCGCTTCCTCGCGCGAGGAATAACGCCCGACCAGCACGCGGCGTTGCAGGTCGCCTGGCGCCACCAGCACGTCGATCAGGTAGACGGGGAGGCGCTGCGCGCGCAGTTCTGCCTCGAGCTGATCCACCTGGCGCGCGGTGTCGAACGTGCCGACCAGCACCGAGAACGAGCCGGCCACGGCCGGTGGCGGCCCAATTTCAGGCAGGCCGGCGGGGACGGCCAGCGCGGCGACCCGCGCGGGCAACCGCGCCGGCGGCGCGCGCCGTACCGACGGCATTTCGGCGGCGCTAAACAGCTCGATCGGGTTGCCCAGGAAGTAATACGTCGCGCCGCCGGCGGCTGCGAGCACGAGCAGTGCGGCGAGGACCCAGCTGCGATTGGACGATCGGGTGGCCGCGGCCGAGCGCTCGCCCCTGACTTTGCCCTTCGGGACCGCGAGCCCGATCTGGCGGGCCGACTGCACGACCTGCTCCTCGGTGATGCGGCTGGTTTGCGCTTCGCACGCCACCATCAGCGCCCGGTCGCACAACAGGTTGATCATGCGTGGGACGCCGCCCGACACCGCGTGGACGAGATCGAACGCCTTCGGCGTGAACGACACCGAGGTCGAGCCGCGCGCCACCCACAGCCGGTGGGTCACGTAGGCCTCGACCTCTTCGCGGGTCAGCGCCTTCAGCGAGCAGCGAATCGAGATGCGCTGGTCGAGTTGCCGCAGCTCGGTCTTCTGGAGCACGTCCAGCAGGTTGAGCTGCCCGACAATCACGATCTGCAGCAGTTTCTGATCGTTGGTCTCGAGGTTCGAGAGAATGCGGATCTCCTCGAGCACGTCGGTCGACAAGTGCTGCGCTTCATCGATGATCAGCACGGCGCTGCCGTGCAGCGGCACGAGCGACAGCAGGAAATCGTGCAGCGTGCGGATCAGCTCGTGCTTGCTGGCGGTCGCCAGCCGTCCCGACTTGAGCGCATCGCGCGAGACGACCCCGAAACTGAGCAGCACTTCGCGGAGCAGTTCCTCGACCGACAGGAACGGGTTGAGGATCAGGGCCGTGAACGTGGTCTGATCAAACTGCTCGAGGAGGGTCCGGCACAGCGTGGTCTTGCCGGTCCCGATGTCGCCGGTGAGGACGATAAAGCCCTCCTTGCGGCGGATCGCCTGCCAGACCTGTTGCAGCGCGACATCGTGGGATTCGCTGCGGTACAAGAACCGCGGATCCGGCGTCAGGCTGAACGGCGGTTGAACGAACCCGAAATACTCCTCGTACATGCTGCTTGGTCGGGCAAGCCAAGCGAGAAACGAAGGAAAAAGGGGCCCGCTTGCCGGACACAGCATAACAGGAACGGACAGCTGCGTCACAAGTGGTCGAAACTGAACATTTGAGCGGCCATCGACACTCCGAGCGTCACCACGAGCTCGCGGCGAACCCGGTAGCCGGTTTCCTGGGCCGCCAGCGTTTCCCAGCCTGCACTGGTGGCCCGGCTGGGCTGCCCGATGCGCCGGTACAGCGCCTCCAGGCTCTTCTCGCACACCACCAGTTCGTCGTCCAGCACTTCGACGGCGTGCTGCAGTTCGTGCCCGAGCGTCGCGATCTGCTGGTCGGTGCCCAGTCCGGCGTTCAGGGTCGCCCGCAGGTAGCGGTAGCGCCCCGCCTGCGTCATCCAGTTCAACTGGCCGGCGAGGCTCGACTTGATCAGGGGGCTGACCGACACGTAGACGAACACGTTGCTGGCTTCGAGGCGCTCGACGAGCGCGCGGAAGGTGTCGGACCGCGCCATGCCGTCGCGCAACAGCTGCGCGCTGCGCGTGTCTTGCGGCCGGATGCGCGCGCCGCCGTCACGCGGCCTCGTCGCCGGCTCGGCGAACAGGTTCGAGATCGACAGCGCGGAACACAGAGCGACGCAGAGTACCGAACGCATGGTGTCCTCTCCGCCCGTCACGTCTCTCGTCCGTTGCCTCTGAGGGTCTTACAACTTGCGGTTCTTGCAGGTCGTGTACTGGGAAGGTAGACGGGGCACCCGGGCCGCAGGTTCGTCGCGCGCGCGAGTTTGCGGTGGTGAGCGGAGGGACGGATAATGCGCGCATGACATCGCCCCGCCTCATCACGCTGCTGGTGCTGTTGCTCGTCCCCTTCGACTCGCTGTTGTCGGCGCAAGCGCCGCCAACGCTCGCTCAGGGCCAGCAGGCGGTGATCGACACCACAGCTGGAACGATCGTTCTAGACCTGCTCGCCGATCGGGCGCCGAACCATGTCGCGCTGTTCATCAAGACGGCGGAGTCCGGCGGTTACGACGGCACGACGTTCTTTCGCATGATCAAGTTCGGAATCATCCAGGGCGGCGACCCGGTGACGAAGGATCCCGCGGCGCGCGCCAAGTACGGCAGCGGCGGCCTCAACTTGTTGAAGCCGGAGATTTCAGACGAGAAGCAGACGCGCGGCGCGGTCTCGGCGACGCAGATTCCCGGCAAGCCCGATAGCGCCGGCACGCAGTTCTTCATCGCCGTGACGGATCAACCCGGGCTCGACGGTCGCTACACGATCTTCGCGCGGGTCCACGAGGGCATCCTCGTGGCGCAGAAGATTTCCGAGACCGCCGTGGACGACACCGGCCTCGCCGTCGATCGCGTGGTGGTCAACAAGGTGACCATTCGCGACCGGCCGGCGGACGTGCCCGAGCCGTTCTCGACCGCGACTGTCGAGGAGCTGGCGCGCTATCGCGCCGTGCTCGACACCTCGATGGGGGAGATCACGCTGTCGTTCACGCCCGACAAGGCGCCGAACCACGTGCGCAACTTCCTGCGGCTGGCGCAGGCTGGTGTGTACGACGGCATGAGCTTTCACCGCGTGGTCAAGGGCTTCGTGATCCAGTCGGGGCACCTGCCGACACGCACGACACCGCTGGGCGAGACCCAGCAGAAGTACGTGCGGCAGATGACAGCGGAGTTCAACGATCAACTGCACGTGAAAGGCACGCTGTCGATGGCGCGGCTCGCCGAGCCCGACTCGGCCAGCGCGTCGTTCTTCATCGTCACCGCCAAGGCCGACGCGCTCGATGGCAAGTACACGGCGTTCGGAATGGTCGAGAGCGGACTCAATGTGGTGGAGCAGATCGAAGCCGTGGCGGTGAACGGCGAGACGCCGATCGATCGCGTGGAACTCAGGAAGGTGACGGTCGTCCGGAAGTAGGCCTTACTGAAAAGGAAGCCGAAGATCCGTTGACTCAGCTTTCGTCTCGTCTTCGTCGGTGCTCAGGTTGTGCACGCCGACGCCGAGCAGGCGCACCGGCCTCGCCCCGGCCTCGGTTTTGGCCAACAGCGCGAGCGCCCGTGTGGCAATCGCCTCCGCATCGTCGGTCATCTGCGGCGTGCTGTGGCTGCGGGTCACGGTCGTGAAGTCGTCGTAGCGAACCTTGATGGTCACCGTGCGCGCGGTGATTCCACGCTTCTGCAGCCAGGCGGCGACATCGCGCGCCATCTTGTCGATCTCCTGGCGGATCTCGCTCATGCCCGACAGGTCGCTGGCATACGTCCGCTCGGAGCTCGACGACTTCGACGGCCGGTTGGGTTCCACCCGGCGTTCGTCGCGGCCGTGGGCGAGGTCGATCAGCCAGGGGGCGAGGCTGCCGACCACCGCCTCGAGGTCGGCCGGCGTCCGTGCCCGGACGTCGGTGAGCTTCTCGATGCCGTGTTCGCGCAACTTGGCGGCGGTCACCGGGCCGACGCCCCACAGCGCATCCACCGGCAGACCCTCGA
The DNA here is from genome assembly GCA_030697165.1 of Acidobacteriota bacterium. NCBI lineage: Bacteria > Pseudomonadati > Acidobacteriota > Acidobacteriota bacterium. The sequence continues at coordinate 108,091 of JAUYQQ010000023.1, read as the reverse complement.
GGAACTTTTCGACCCGCTCGGGGGCGACGACCGTCAGCCCGTCCGGCTTCTGCCATCCCGAGGCGATCTTCGCCAGGAACTTATTGGGGGCGACGCCGGCCGACGCCGTCAGCCGGGTGGTCTCCTGGATGGCGGCCTTCAGCCGCTTCGCGACGGTGACGCCGAGCGGCTCGTCCCAGCTGTTCTCGGTCACATCGAGATACGCCTCGTCCAGCGACAGCGGCTCGACGAGCGGTGTTACCTCGCGATAGAGGGCGAACACTTGCTGAGACACGGTGCGGTACTTCTGGAAGTCGGGCCGGACGATGACGAGCGATGGGCACAGTCGAACGGCGCGCGACATGGGGATAGCCGAGCGCACGCCGAACTTGCGCGCTTCATAGCTGGCCGCCGCGACCACGCCGCGCGTGGTCGGGTCGCCGCCCACCGCGACCGGTCTCCCCTTCAGCGAGGGATTGTCCCGCTGCTCGACGGATGCGTAGAACGCATCCATGTCTATGTGGAGAATCTTTCGCATGGCTGCTGAATGCGTTACACGGAAGCACGAAAACACGGAAGCACGAATGCCAACGGATGGGACGGACCCAATGAGTATTTGTTTCGGTGTTTCCGTGTTTCCGTGCGCCGCATTGAGAAGGGGTTAAGATCCCGTGCTGCCGAACCCGCCGCGGGTGGGGGCGGCCATTTCCGGCACTTCGTCCCACGTCACCTGGGGGCAGGGCAGTACCACACCCTGTGCCAGGCGGTCGCCGCGTTTCACCTGCACGGGCTGATCGGTGACGTTCAACAACTGGATTTTGATCTCGTCGGCGGGCCCGCAGTAGTCGGCGTCGACGATGCCTACCCCGTTGGCGACCATCAGTCCGCGCTTGAGCGGCGTGCTGCTGCGCGCAAATATCCCCAGGAAGTGGCCGTCGGGCACGGCGATCACCAGGCCAGTGCCTACCAATCGAATGCTTCGGGCCGGAATCTCCATGTCAGCCGCGGCGGCGAGGTCAAAGCCGGCGGCGCCGGCGGTGGCGGGTTCGGGCAGGCCGATGGATGAATCCAGACGTTTGATCTTCAGGCGCATTAGAGAATAGTAATGGGTGCCTGGGGTGCCTACGGGGCCTATTGTGCCGGGCGGGTGCCAGGGTGCCGGTGCCAAGGGTGCCAAGAGGGAGTGTTGAATGAGTCGCTTGAGTTCCGCCGTGGCTGCAGTGGTGTTATTGGTGACGGCTCTCGTGGCCATTCCGCGCGCGCAGGTCGCCGCGTCGCAGGCGCCGGCCGTGCCGGCGGAGCTGGCGCTCGATCGGCCACTGCCGGTCGACCCCGCGGTGCGCTCGGGCGGTGCCGCCGGCCGGCACGGTGGCCTCACGTCGCGAGGTGGGGGAGATTGGGGCCACGGTACTGACGCTGTCGAACGGGGTCGAGGTGTGGCTCAAGCCCACCGACTTCAAGAACGATCAGGTCCTGTTCACCGCCTACGCGCCCGGGGGCGTGTCGCTGGCCAGCGAAGCCGACTTCAAGAGCGCGAGCCTGGCCACGGCCATGGTCGGCATTGGCGGCATGGGCGGGCTGAGCCCGGTGGACCTCAGCAAGATGCTGGCCGGCAAGATTGCCCAGGCTTCGCCCAACGTCGGCGAGTACACGCAAGGGATCAGCGGATCCAGCACGCCGCGCGACCTCGACACGGCGCTGCAGCTCAACTACCTCGCGCACACCGCGCCCAACATGACCCCCGAGGTGCTTGACCTGATCAAGCGCCGTCTGGCCGCCTCGCTCCAGAACCGCGATCAGAATCCCCGCGCGGTCTTCGGCGAGAAGGTCGGACAAGTCAACTCGTCGAATCATTACAGCGCAGTCGCCATGACGCCGGCCGATGTGCCGCTGCTGAACCTCGACACCATGAAGTCGTTCTACCAGGCGCGGTTCGCCAACGCCGCCGACTTCACCTATTTCTTCGTCGGTGCCTTCACCGTCAACGAAATCACCCCGCTGCTCGAGAAGTGGGTCGCGACCCTGCCGTCGCAGGGCAAGAAGTCGTCCGCGCATCGCGACATGGGGGTCAAGTTCCCGGTGGGCGTGGTCAAAGAGGAAGTGAACAAGGGCAAGGAGCCGGCCAGCCAGACGGTGTTGTCGTTCTTCGCCGATCCGGGCTTTGACGAATACGAAATGCACCGCGCTCGCGCCGCCTCGCAGGTGCTCAGCACCCGCCTGCGCGAGATCCTGCGCGAGGAACTGGGCGGTACCTACGGCGTCTCGGTTGGGTTCAACAACTCCCCCCCGTTCAAGGGCTACGGGGCCATGGTCATCCAGTTTGGCAGCTCGCCCGAGAATGCCGACAAGCTCGTGGCCGCCTCGCTCAAGGAGATCGAGCGTCTCAAGGTCGAGGGGCCGACCGAAGACGATGTGAACAAGGTGAAGGAAGCGGAGAGGCGCGATCTCGAGACCAATGCCCGTCAGAACGCGTACTGGATGGGCTCCATGCAAACGGTCCACATGTTCGGCTGGGACCCAAGCCGCATCAACAAGCGTCTCGAGCGCACCGACTCACTGACGCCCGAGATCGTGAAGTCGATGTTCCAGAAGTACTTCCCGATGGACCGCTACACGCTGGTCACGCTGAAGCCCGAAGCATGATTCGCTGGATTGTGGCGTTGGTGGCCGTGGCCGGTCTGGTTCAGCCGGCCCAGCTCCCACCGCCGGGTTTTCATCACCTTCACCTGAACTCGATCAACCCCGGCGCGGCGATCGAGTTCTACACGAAGCTGTTCCCGAGCACGTCGAAGACGACCTTTGCCGGACAGCCGGCGCTGCACTCGCCGAACAACGTGCTCCTGCTGTTCAACAAGGTGACGACGCCGCCTCCGACCCAGCCGCAAACCGCGTTCTGGCACTTCGGCTGGCACGTCACCAACGTGCACAAGAGCATCCAGTCATTTGTCGAGCGGGGCGCGACCCTGCTCCCGCTTTACACGGGTGACGGCAGCGGCACCGTGTCCACGAGTGCCGATACCTGGCCCGGCGCCGGCGGTGCCTTGGGGCTGACGCAAGCGGGCATTGCCGACGCCAAGGCCAGGGGCGTGAAGCCCACATTGGGCGCCGGGTTCGCCTATTTGCGCGGTCCGGATGACGCGATGGTGGAGTACCAGGGGAACATGCCCATGGAGCGCTTCAATCACGTCCACTTCTTCCACGACCAGCCGTTCTGTGCGCAGATTTGGTATCGCAGCCACTTGAACGTGCCGGTCCGCCAGGCAGCGAACCAGCCGGTGCGGACCGCGGACAACTGCCGGGTTGAGCGCGGTCCCGACAAGACGTGGCCGGCCCTCGAACATGGCGGGATGTATCGCACGCCGTCGGTCACGAACACCGTGTTCGGTGATGTCTCGCTGTTCTGGTACATGAACCAGGGCGACACGCCGGCGGCGCCCAGCCGGGGCCACCTGATGGACCACATCGCGCTAAGCGTCACGGATCTCGACGCGTGGGTCGCCAAGCTGCGCGCCGGTGGCGTGACGTTCCTGCAACAGCCCTACAAGGTGGGGCCGTATCGCGCAGTCATGATCGAAGGCCCCAGCCGCGAGGCGATCGAGCTCATCGAAATCACGTCCGCCTAAAGGCGGACACCACATCTGTAGCCTCCGGCTTCTTGACCAGCCGTAGCCTTGGCGAAGGCGGTTAGCCGGAGCGCGTCTGCTATAGTCAAGAGTCCTAATGGCACCTCAATTCGTCTACACAATGAAGGGGCTCGGGAAGGTTTATCCTCCCGACGCTCAAGTCCTCAAAGACATCTGGCTGTCGTTCCTGCCCGGCGCCAAGATCGGCGTGCTCGGCCTGAACGGTGCCGGCAAGTCGACGCTGCTCAAGATCATGGCCGGCGTGGAGACCAGCTTCGTCGGCGAAGCGTTCCCCGGCCAGGGCGTGAGCATCGGCTACCTGCCGCAGGAACCCGTGCTCAATCCCGACAAGGACGTGCGCGGCAACGTGGAGGAGGGTGTCGCCGAGATCAAGGCGCTGCTCGACCGCTACGACGCGGTCAACGCCAAGCTTGGCGAAGACCTGTCGCCCGAAGAGATGGACAAGGTCATGGACGAGCAGTCGCGGCTGCAGGATCGCATTGATGCGACCAACGCCTGGGACCTCGATTCGCGGCTCGACCTGGCGATGGAAGCGTTGCGCTGCCCCCCGCCGGATGCCAGCGTCAGCACGCTGTCGGGCGGCGAACGCCGCCGCGTCGCGCTGTGCCGCCTGCTGCTGCTGTCGCCCGACTTGCTGCTGCTCGACGAACCGACCAACCACCTCGACGCCGAATCGGTCGCGTGGCTCGAGCGGTTCCTCAAGGATTACCCGGGCACCGTGGTCGCGATTACCCACGATCGCTATTTCCTCGACAACGTCGCCGGCTGGATTCTCGAGCTCGATCGCGGCAGCGGCATTCCCTACGAAGGCAACTACACCGGCTGGCTCGAACAGAAGTCGAACCGGCTGCAGGTCGAAGAGAAGACCGAGAGCAAGCGTCAGCGGTCGCTGCAGCGCGAGCTGGACTGGATCCGCATGTCGCCGCGCGCGCGCCAGGCCAAGGGCAAGGCGCGCCTCAATGCCTACGAGGAGCTGCTCGCCGAAGACACCGCCAAGAAGGTCGACACGGTCGAGATCTACATTCCGCCCGGGCCACGCCTTGGCGACGTCGTGGTCGAAGCGCGCGGCCTCAAGAAGGCGTTCGGCGACACCGTGTTGTTTGACGACCTGAACTTCACCCTGCCGCCGGCCGGCATCGTCGGCGTGATCGGCCCCAACGGCGCCGGCAAGACCACCACCTTCCGCCTGATCACCGGACAGGAACAGCCCGACGGCGGCACGCTGAAGCTCGGCCAGACGGTGCAGGTCGGCTATGTCGATCAGTCACGCGACGCGCTCGATCCGAACAAGTCGGTCTACGACGAGATCACCGACGGCCTCGACGAGCTCGAGATGGGCAAGAAGACGGTCGCCTCGCGCGCCTACGTGTCGTGGTTCAACTTCAAGGGCGGGCAGCAGCAGCGCAAGGTGGGCACGCTGTCTGGTGGTGAACGCAACCGCGTCCACCTGGCCAAGCTGTTGCGCAAGGGCAGCAACCTGCTGCTGCTGGACGAACCGACCAACGACCTCGACGTCGACACGTTGCGCGCGCTCGAAGAGGCGCTGCTCAACTACGCCGGCTGCGCCGTCGTCATCAGCCACGACCGCTGGTTCCTCGATCGCATCGCGACTCACATTCTGGCCTTTGAAGGCGACAGCCAGGTGGTGTGGTACGAGGGCAACTACCAGGACTACGAGGCCGACCGCAAGCGCCGCCTCGGCGCCCAGGCCGACCAGCCGCACCGCATCAAGTACCGGAAGCTGACGCGCGGTTGAACGTGTCGTACGGTGGTCCGTTGCTGCGCGTCGCGATCCTGGCATGGGCGCTCTGCCTGGGCGCCTGCGCGGCGCCCGCGCCCGACACCGTTCTCGTCAACGGCAAGGTCTTCACGTCCAATCCGTCGCAACCCTGGGCCGAGGCGCTCGCCATCAGCAGTGAACGGGTCATCGCGGTCGGCGAGTCCGCAGACATTAGCCGCGCAGCGGGAAGCGCGACCCGCCGCATCGACCTTGCCGGCCGCGTGGTCATCCCCGGTCTCAACGATGCGCACCTGACGCTGGCGGGCGCGACCCCGGCCAGCGTGCGCGTGCTCGGCGCCGATGCCGTGGCGCAGGGCGTGACGTCACTCCAGGTGTTCTCGCTCGGTCCCGTGGCCGAGACCGTGGCAGCGTTCCGCGAAGCGCAGCTGCCCATGCGGGTGCGCGTCCTGCGGATGCCGATGCCCGATGGGACCGGCGCCAATCGAGACAGCCGCCCCTTCTTCCCACCGCAACCGACGTCGCGACTCGACGTTCGCGGCATGGGATTCGCGCTGGCCGGGTCCGAGGGGGAGCGCATGCGCCAGGCCGTCGGCTGGGCGTACGGCAGCGAGGATCCACTGGCCGTGGCCGGTCTCGACGCGCAGGCGGCAGAGGACTACGTCACCGCGCTCGAGCGCCACGGCGTGGCCGAGGTATGGAAGGCGAAGCGGCCTCGTGTCGAGCAGGCGGTGGCCATGCCGGCGGCGTGGTTCGCGCGGCTGCCCAGGCTTGGAGCGGTGGCGGTGCAGGTGCCGCGGCCGGGCGCGCCGCTGCGCTCGTTTCTCGAGGCCGGCGTGGCGCTCGGACTCGGGTCGGGCGACGCGTTCCTGGGTTTCGCCATGATCAGCCTTGCCACTGCGCCGGCTCTCGGTGGGGAAGCGCTCACGGTGGAGCAGGCGCTCGTCGCCGCGACCTACGGATCGGCGGTCAGCCAGTTCCAGGAGACCAACAAGGGCCGGCTGATCGTCGGCGCCGTCGCCGACCTCGCGGTGCTCGACCGCGACCCGTTCACGGCTGGCGAAGAAGAACTCGGCCGAATCCGGTCGGTGTTGACTATGATCGGTGGACGGTCCGTTTACGATGTTCCCAGACCTTAGAGCGTTTCTCGATCACCTGCGCCGCGATCGCGACCTGGTCGAGATCACCGCGCCGGTTGATCCCAACCAGGAAGCTGCCGAGATCCACCGGCGCGTGATCGCCGCCGGCGGCCCGGCGCTGCTGTTCACCAACATCAAGGGCGCGGCATTCCCCCTCGCCACCAACTTGTTCGGCACACCGCGGCGGGCCGAACTGGCCTTTGGCAAGAGGCCGCTCGACCTCATCAAGCGCATCGTGCACCTGGCCGAGACGATGCTGCCGCCGACCCCTGCGAAGTTATGGGGCGCTCGCGACGTGGGCCTCGAACTGTTGAAGGTCGGGACGAAGCGCCTGGCCACCGGTCCCGTGCGCGAGGTGGTGACGAGCGATGTGCGGCTCGATCAGCTCCCGGCCATGACCTGCTGGCCCGATGACGGGGGACCGTTCGTCACCTTTCCGCTGGTCTACACGCACCATCCCGAGAAGCCGGGACATAACCTCGGCATGTATCGCATGCAGGTCTACGACCGCACCTCGACCGGCATGCACTGGCAGATTGGCAAGGGCGGCGGGTTTCACTATGCCCGCGCCGAAGCGCGGAACGAAGCGCTGCCGGTCACGGTGTTCCTGGGGGGGCCGCCAGCGCTGATACTGTCGGCGATCGCGCCCCTGCCCGAGAACCTGCCGGAGCTGATGCTGGCCTCGTTGATTGCGGGCGAGCGCCTGCCCCAGGTCGCGGGTCCCAACGGTCATCCCCATCCCCTGATCGCGAGCGCCGAGTTCGCCTTGATGGGGCAGGTCGCGCCGCGCGTGCGCCGGCCCGAAGGCCCGTTCGGCGATCACTACGGCTACTACTCCCTGCAGCACGATTACCCGGTGTTCGACGTCTCGCAGATCGCGCACCGCAAGGACGCCATCTACCCAGCCACCGTCGTCGGCAAGCCGCGGCAGGAAGATTTCTTTATCGGCGACCTGTTGCAGGACCTGCTGTCGCCGCTGTTCCCGCTGGTCATGCCGGCGGTGGAGCAGTTGTGGTCGTACGGCGAGACCGGCTATCACTCGCTGGCCGGTGCCGTGGTCAAGCAGCGCTACAAGCGCGAAGCCATGGCCAGCGCCTTCCGCATTCTCGGCGAGGGCCAGCTGTCGCTGACCAAGTTCATCCTGCTGACCGATCAGCATGTGGACCTTCGGGACTTCCGCGCCACGCTGGAGCACGTGTTGGCGCGCACCGACCCGCGCACCGACCTGTACGTGTTCTCGAACCTGTCGATGGACACGCTCGACTACACCGGTCCTGTGGTCAATGAGGGTTCGAAGGGCGTGTGGCTCGGCCTGGGCGATCCCGTCCGCGACCTGCCGCGGACGTTTGCGCCCCCGGTGCCGCCGCCGTCCGACGTTACCGACGTGCGCGTGTTCTGCGGCGGGTGCCTGGTGGTGGGGACGCGGAGCTTTGCGGACGACCCGCAGGCGCCCGGCCGCGTGGCCGCGCACCCGGCCTTTGCCGGGTGGCCGCTGGTGATTGTCAGCGACGAGCCCGAGCGCGCCACGCGCAGCGACATGAACTTCCTGTGGACGACGTTCACGCGCTTCGAGCCGGCGGCCGACATCCATTCGGCCGCCCAGCAGGTGGTGCGGAACCACATTGCGTACGAGCCGCCGGTGGTGATCGACGCGCGCATGAAGCCCTGGTATCCCCGCGAAGTAACCTGCCGCCCGGACGTGGCATCACAGGTTAGTACCAGGTGGAACGAGTACTTCCCGGGCGGCAAGGTCGAGATGGGCGACGCCGAGCGCGGGCACCTCGATTAGCGTGTGATCCGCCTTCGCCAAGGCTACGGCGCGACAAGCGTGGGATAATCGTTGGCGTGAGCGATACGACGACTAACGGCATCCGCGTGCAAGTTACGACGAAGTTCATCCCCGAACGCAGTTCGGCGAAGGACCACGAGTACTGGTTCGCCTATTTCATTCGTATCTCGAACGTGGGAGAGGACACCGCGCAGCTGCTGAGCCGTCACTGGGTGATCACCAACACCGATGGTGAAGAAGAGGAAGTGCGCGGGGAGGGCGTCGTCGGCGAGAAGCCGGTGCTGGCGCCGGGCGCCACCTACGACTACAACAGCTTTTGCCACTTGAAGACCGCGGTCGGCACCATGCACGGCAGTTACACCATGGTGAAGGCCGACGGCGACACGTTCGAAGCGCGCATCGCCCCGTTTACGCTCGCCGTCCCGTACGCGTTGAATTGAAGCCATCCCGACAGATGTGGCATCCGCCTGTAGGCGGATAGACAGCACCCTATGGCCCTATTGAGATCAGGCGCTCCTTCCATGCGGCGAGCCGAACGCTCGTCGACGCGGACGACTGCGCCGTCAGGGCCGGACACCCGTTCCGCCGCCAAGAAGAAAATCGACTCGGCCGCCGCGTGGCGCGAGTTCCGCGAGCTGGTGTGGGTGCACCGCCGGCGCCTCGCGATCGGGCTGTCGCTGATGATGATCAGCCGCCTGTCGGGCATCGTCCTGCCGGCACTGTCGAAGTACGTCATTGATGATGTGATTGGCAAGGGCCGGATCGAGCTGCTGTTGCCGATTGCCCTGGCGGCCGGCGGCGCGACGGTGGTGCAGGCGATTACCAGCTTCTTCCTGGGGCAAACGCTCGGCGTGGCGGCCCAGCGCGCCATCACCGACATGCGCAAGAAGGTGCAGGCCAAGATCATGCGCCTGCCGGTGCGCTACTTCGACTCGACACAGAGCGGCGTCCTGCTGTCGCGCATCATGAGCGACGCCGAAGGCATTCGCAACCTGGTCGGCACCGGCCTGGTGCAGCTGGTGGGCGGTGTCTTGACCGCGATCATCAGCCTGGGCGTTCTGCTGTACTTGAATTGGCGCATGACGCTGGTCACGGCAGTGGTCCTGGCGCTGTTTGGGGCCGGCATGGCCACCGCCTTCAAGCGCCTGCGGCCGCTGTTCCGCGAACGCGGCAAGATCCAGGCTGAAGTCACCGGCCGCCTCACCGAAGCGCTCGGCGGGATCCGCATTGTCAAGAGCTACACCGCCGAGAAGCGCGAAGAGATCGTGTTCACGCACGGCGCCCACAAGCTGTTCCGCAACATCGCGCAGTCGATGACCGGGGTGTCGGCGACCACCTCTGGCGGCACCGTGATCATCGGCGTGGTCGGCGTGATCATGATCTGGATGGGCGGCAACGCCATCCTGGCCGGCACCATGACGCTCGGCGATTTCGTCATGTATATCTTCTTCATCGGCCTGCTGGCCGCGCCGATGATCTCGATTGCCTCGATCGGCACGCAGATCACCGAGGCCTTCGCCGGCCTCGATCGCATCCGCGAGATCATGAACATGCAGACCGAGGACGAGGCCGATGCCGGCAAGCCGTCGCTTGGTGCCATCGACGGCGACATTCGCTTCGACCGGGTCTGGTTCGAATACAACGAGGGTGTTCCCGTCCTGAAAGACGTGTCATTCCACGCCGCGCCGGGCACGACGACGGCGCTCGTGGGGTCGAGCGGGTCGGGCAAGAGCACGCTGATCAGCCTGGTGATGGCGTTCAACCGGCCGCTCAAGGGCACCATCTCGGTGGACGGCAAGAACCTGATGGATATTCCGCTCCGCGACTACCGCGAACAGCTGGCGTCGGTGCTGCAGGAGAACTTCCTGTTCGACGGGACCATTGCCGAGAACATCGGCTACGCCAAGCCGGGGGCGTCGCTCGACGAGATCAAGGCGGCGGCGCAGCTGGCCCACTGCGAGGAGTTCATCCTCAAGTTCCCCGAAGGCTACGAGACCATCGTCGGCGAGCGCGGCATCAAGCTGAGCGGCGGCCAGCGCCAGCGGGTGTCGATTGCCCGCGCCATCCTGGCGTCGCCCAAGGTGCTGATCCTGGACGAAGCGACCTCGAGCCTCGACAGCGAGAGCGAAGAGATGATCCAGGACGGCCTGAAGGCCCTCCGCACCGGCCGCACCACTTTCGTGATCGCCCACCGGCTGTCGACCATCCGCAGCGCCGACCAGATCCTGGTGATGGAGGGCGGCGAAATCGTCGAGCGCGGCACGCACGAGGAACTGCTGGAGCGCGATGGCCGCTACCGTCAGCTCTACGACAAGCAGTACAAGCTCGAGACCAACCGCTTCATCAATCCGGGTGAGGACTGGACGCCGGAGGCCCCGAAGGCCGCTGTGCCGAAACCGCCTTCGTCCCAGCTGTAGGGCTCGGCGCTCCGCGCCTTCGTGGGGCTCGGGCTGCGCCCCTCGTAGGGCTCGGCCGCTTCGCGGCTTTGTAGGGAAGGCCGTCTATTAGCGCGCGATCCATCCGTTTTTCAATTGGAACATTTGCGGCCTTCTGCCAGTATTTTCATCACTGAGGGGCGAACGAAGTGTTCAACAATCCGGCTGACATCCTTTCCGTGGTCTTACGCGGCGCCATGGGCCGCTCGGGACGCAAGCGCGCCCGGCGCGCCACCAAGTACATCACCGGCAACGGCGGCTTCCTGACCGCCAGTACTGTGTTGGCGGCGGCGGGCGTGGTCTGGGGCATTTACGACAGCGTCAAGGGACAGAATGTGCCTCAGGTGCCTGGGGTGCCTAGTGTGCCTATGGGTGCTGGTGCCATGGGTGCCACAGTGCCGCCGATTCCGGTGCTGCCGGCCGACCTTCCGAGCCCCGTGCTGCAGCTGATTCGCCTGGCCGTGTCGGCCTCGCGTGCCGACGGTGAGTTGACCGCGGTGGAGCGCGAGGCGATCCTGGCCCGTGCCAGGGCCGCTGGACTCGAAGCGATCATCGAGCCCGAGTTGGCGCAGACCTCGCGGCCGCTCTCGGAGATCGTCCAGGGCGTGACCGACCCGGCCGCCCGCAAGGAGTTCTACACGCTGGCGTTTACGATTGTGCGGGCCGATGAAGTGGTGACCGGCGCCGAACGCATCTACCTGGCGCAGCTGGCGCACCGGTTGGGACTCGATCCGGCGGCGGTCGCCGCCATCGAAGCCGAGACCACGGCGAAGATCGACGCGCAGGAAGAGTAGCCAGTATCCAGACGCCAGTATCCAGAGACGAAGTGCTCTCTGATTGCTGGCTACTGGCTACTGGCTACTGGCTACTGGAAACTGGCGCTACTGGCATCTGGCTACTGGCATCTGGCTACTAACAAGGAGAACACATGGACGGCTCGAATCAGTGGTACATGGCCATCGGTGGCCATCAGGTAGGCCCGGTGGCGCAGAGCGAGATCGTCTCGAACTTGCAAAACGGCAGCATCGACGCCGAAACGCTCGTGTTCACCGCGGGCATGACGTCGTGGCAGAAGGTGAAGGACGTTGCTGCCTTCGCGCCGTTTGTCAAAGGCCCCGCCGGCGCTTCGGCGGGCCAGGCCGCCGGAGCGGGCTTTGTCCCACCACCGCCGCCGGGCCGCCGCGCCCACGACATTGACTTCGAGATCCATGGCAACGAGATGCAGTTCGTCGAGGTCGAGCTCGACCCGGGCGAAGGCGCGGTGGCCGAGGCCGGCTCGATGATGTACATGACGAGCGGCATTCAGATGGAGACCATCTTCGGCGATGGCAGCCAGCAGCAATCCAAGGGCGTGATGGACGCCCTGCTCGGCGCCGGCAAGCGCATCCTGACCGGTGAAAGCCTGTTCATGACGGTGTTCACCAACCAGGGCCAGGGCAGGCACAAGGTCGCGTTCGGCGCGCCGTATCCCGGCAAGATCATCCCCATGGACCTGCGCGCGCTTGGCGGGCACCTGGTGTGCCAGAAGGATGCCTTCCTGTGCGCCGCCCGCGGTGTGTCCATCGGCATCGCGTTCCAGAAGAAACTGGGCGTCGGGCTGTTCGGCGGCGAGGGTTTCATCATGCAGAAACTCGAGGGCGATGGCCTGTGCTTCGTCCACGCGGGTGGCACCATTCATCACTTCGAACTGGGCGCCGGCGAGACCCTGCGCGTCGACACCGGCTGCCTGGTCGCGCTGCAGCCGAGCGTGAACTACGACATTCAGTTCGTCGGCGGGATCAAGACGGCAGTGTTCGGCGGCGAAGGCATCTTCTTCGCGACCCTCCGGGGACCCGGCCGCGTGTGGCTGCAGTCGCTGCCGCTGTCGCGCATGGCGGATCGCATTTACGCCGCGGCCCCGCAAACCGGCGGCTCGCGCAAGGGCGAGGGCTCAATCCTCGACCGCGTCGGCGGACTGGGCGATCTGATCGACGGACGCTAGAAAGGCTACAACAGGAGGCCAGGAGGTCAGGAGCCACTTTAGGTTTCCTGAGCTCCTCATCTCCTGTTTCGATTGTGCGTGGTACCATAACGGGCCATGCCTTCAAGAATTCTGAAGTCTGCGTTATCAGCGTTATCTGTGGCCCTGGTGGTGTCGGCGTCATCCACCGTCGCGCTTCGCGCTATGGCGGACAGGTCTGCCGCGCAGGTCAGAACCGCCGACCCCATCAAGCGCGGCTTGAGCCGCGCCGAGTTTCCCCGCACCACCAAGATCCTCGACAACGTCTACGGCTACGAAGACTTTCACAGCGCCGGCATGACGACGGTGTCGCTGTTCGTTGTCGGTGACGACGGCGTGTTGATTGCCGATGGGCAGGGCAGTCCGGCCGCGACCCAGAAGCTGCTGGACGCGATCGCCAAGGTCACGCCGAAGCCGGTCAAGTGGTATATCGTCGGTTCCGATCACGGCGATCACACCGCGGGTAACGCGGTGTTGCCACAGGGCATCACCTATATCGTGACGCCCGCGTCGAAGGCGGCCATGAAGCTGGACGCGCCGGCCATGACCGGCGACCGCGAGGTGATCAACCTGGGCGGCATCGAGGTGCAGGCGATCTACGCCGGCCGCGCCCACACCGGCGGCGACCTGCTGGTCTACCTGCCGCAGCAGAAGCTCCTGTTCATGAGCGAGGTCTACCTCAATCGCGTGTTCCCGGCCATGCGCTCGGCGTATCCCACCGAATGGGTGGGCGTGATCGACCAGGCGCTGGCCATGGACGTGGTGCAGTTCGTGCCGGGCCATGGCTTCATCGAAGAGCCGAAGGCGGCGCGGGAAGAGCTGGTCGAGTACCAGAAGGCGATGCGCGCCGTGATCGCCGAGGTGAATCGCCTGCACCAGCTCGGGCTGCCGGCGGCCGAGGCTGCGAAGCAGGCCAACTGGGGACCCTACAAGGAGTGGTACCTCGCCGAGCAGCAGGGGCCGATAGCCGTGCGCAAGGTCTACGAAGAGATCGACGGAAAGCTGAAGTAATGGCAGAGCAGAGTTACGAGCACCACATCTACCATCCCGTGCCCACCTACTGGGCGACGGGCTTCATCCTGTTGACGTTGGGGCTGATGTACGGCGACCTCCACCTCGGGTGGCACACCGATCATTGGGCGTTTTTCACCCTCATCGTCGCGGTCATGATCCTGCTCTCGATCACGCGCTGGAACACCGTCGCGCTGCAGGACCGCATCATCATGCTCGAGGTGAAGGTGCGCTGCGCCGAGGTCCTGGCGGCCGGCCAGGATGCCTTGCTGGCCAAGCTGTCGGCCAAGCAGATCGTCGCGCTGCGGTTTGCGTCGGACGAGGAACTGGGTGCCCTGCTCGAACGCGCGGCGCGCGAGAACCTGGCCCCCAAGGCCATCAAGGCGTCGATCCGGACCTGGCGCCCCGATCCCTACCGCACCTGAGGCGCCCTGCAGTGACTCCCGAGGAACAAGAGGAAGTCCGGCGGCTGATCGACGCGCACGAACACACCCTCCAGGTGTGCCGGGCCTGCGCCGAGACGACCCGCGACCTGGCGTGGGAGGTCAAGCGCGGGAGCGTGCCGCCGCCCGAGGCGCTGGCCGCCACCCTGGCCGAGGTCGAGCGGGTGCTCGCGGAACTGGGGCAGGTCGAGATCGCGATTGCCGAGATGAAAGCCGCGCTCTGGTGAGCGCCGCGCCCGGCTGCCACTGCGTTAGCGGTATCTGCGCCAAGCGGCGTCAATCTGTAGCCTAGAATAGGCAGATGCCTGTCCGGAGCGCGCGGTGAACGAGACGCCCAGCGTCGAGCAACTCGCCGCGCTCATCAACTTCAGCGTCGATGCGGTGGTGCTGGTGGATATCGGCGGCGTCATCCGCTGGGCGAATCCCGCCACCACGAACGTGCTGGGCTTCGAACCAGGCGACCTGGTCGGCCTGCGCGTCCGCGACATCGTTGAACCGCAGGATCTGGCGGCCTGGCAAGACCTGGTGCGCGAGCTGTTCGACCATCCCGAGGCGCCCCAGACCGGCGCGTTCCGGTGCCGCCATCGCGACGGCACTATTCGCTGGACCGAAGGTGTGGCCCGTAACCTGCTCGCCGAGCCGAGGGTCGGCGCCATCGTCGTGCACTATCGCGACGTGACCGAGCGTAAGGCCACCGAGGACGCCCTGCGGGTGACCGAAGACCGCTATGGCCACCTGTTCGACGCCGCGGCCGACATCATCTTCGAAGCCGATGCCGAGGGGTACTTCCGCTTCGTCAATCCTGAGACGTTGCGCGTGTTCGGCTATTCGAACGACGAGGTGATTGGCCGCCGCTTCACCGAGTTCATCCGCGCCGACTACCGCCCGACGATCCTGCAGCACTACTACAAGCAGGTCAGCCAGGGCGTGCTCAATTCCTATGTCGAGTTCCCGGGCGTGACCAAGTCTGGGCAGGAAGTGTGGCTGGGGCAGAACGCGTGGCTGGTGTTCGACACCAAGGGGCAGTACACCGGCATGCAGGCGGTGGCCCGCGACATCACCGAACGGCGCCGCGCCGAAGACGCCCTGCGCGCTGCCGAGGCCAAGTACCGCGGCCTGGTGGAGCAGTCGCTGGTCGGCGTCTACATCCTGCAGAACGACCGCCTGGTCTACGTCAACCCGAAGGGCGCCGACATCATCGGCTACGGGCAACAGGAACTGCTCGACCTGCCGTGGGCGTTTGCGCTGCTGCACGAGCAGGACCGGGCGCTGGTTATCGACCAGTTGTCGCGGCTGGACGCCGAACGCGCGAACATCCAGCTGACGTTGCGCGGCGTGCGCAAGGATGGCACCGTGGTTCAGGTCGAAGCGTTCTGCTCGGTGACCGAGTTCAGCGGCCAGCCGGCGATCCTGGCGACCGTAATCGACATCAGCGATCGCGTCAAGCTCGAGGACCAACTGCGGCAGGCGCAGAAGATGGAAGCGGTCGGCCGCCTGGCCGGCGGCATCGCGCACGACTTCAATAACCTGTTGACCGCCATTCGCGGGAATGCCGAGCTGATGTCGCACCGGGTCAAGAAAGACCCGGCGATGGCGGCCGAGGTGGACGAGATCCTGCACGCCGCCGATCGCGCCGCCTCGCTGACGCGCCAGCTGCTGGCGTTCAGCCGCAAGCAGGTGCTGCAACCGGTCGCGCTCGACGTCAACGAGATCGTGGCGAGCGTCTCGCGCATGGCGCGGCGGTTGATTGGCACTGCCGTGCAGTTGCAACAGGAACTGGCGCCGACGCTGTCCCAGGTGCTCGCTGACCCGGCCCAGATCGAGCAAGTGCTGCTCAACCTGATCGTGAACGCCCGCGACGCCATGCCGACGGGCGGCATGATCACGGTCCAGACGGCCAACGTCCGCCTCGAGGCCGACTCGCCCGAAATGCTGCAAGCGGGGCTGGCGCCCGGCCGGTTCGTGCTGCTCGCGGTCAGCGACAACGGCATTGGCATGGACCAGGCGACGCAGGCCCGGATCTTCGAACCCTTCTTCACCACCAAGGAGACCGGTCGCGGGACCGGCCTCGGCTTGGCCACGGTCTACGGCATCATTCGCCAGACCGGCGGCGCCATTTCAGTGGTCAGCGATCGTGGGCGCGGCGCCAGCTTTCGCGTGTATCTGCCAGCCGTGACGGGAGAACGTCTTGATGCGTAAGCCGGTCGTGTTGATTACGGGTGCAGGCGGCGAGATTGGCCACGGGTTGATCGCGCACCTGGCCGAGGCCGGCGCACAGCCGGTGATTACCCTGGACGTGAATCCGCTGGAACCCGCGCTGGCCAAGAAAGTGCAGCGCGAAGTCACCGGCTCGATCATGGACAAGTCGCTGCTCGAGCGCGTGCTGTCGGAGTTCGAGGTCGAAACCGTGTATCACCTCGCGGCGCTGCTCTCGACCCGTTCGGAGTTCACGCCGACGACCGCACACCAGGTGAATGTGGAAGGGACGCTGAACCTGCTGGAGTTTGCGCAGCGGGAGGCCGAGTCCCATGGCCGGCCGGTGACCTTCCTGTACCCCTCGTCCATTGCCGCCTACGGGCTGCCTGATCTTGCGACCAAGCGCCAGGCCGGCAAGGTGAAAGAGGACGACTTCAACACGCCGTCGACCATGTACGGGTGCAACAAGCTCTACTGCGAACAGCTGGGCCGTTACTATGCGCGCTTCTATAAGCAGCTCGCCGCCGAAACGCAGTCGGGTCGCGTCGATTTTCGGTGCGTCCGCTTCCCGGGACTGATCTCGGCGCTCACCGTGCCGTCTGGCGGCACCTCCGACTACGCGCCCGAGATGATTCATGCCGCGGCGAAGGGCGAGCCGTATGCCTGCTTCGTGCGACCCGATACCCGCATTCCGTTCATGGCCATGCCCGATGGGGTCGAGGCCTTGCTTCGGCTCGCCGCCGCGCCGAAGGCGTCGCTGACGCGCACCGCCTATAACCTGGCCGCCTTCAATCCGTCGGCCGAGGAAGTACGGCAGGAAGTCGTGCGCGCCTTCCCTGGCGCCGACCTCACCTGGAAGAACGACACGAAACGGCAGGGCATCGTCGACTCGTGGCCCGAGGACGTGGACGACACCGCCGCCCGCCGCGACTGGGGCTTCGCCCCCGCTTACGACTTCAACCGCGCGTTTCGCGACTACCTGATTCCGACGATCGGTTCCCGTTATGCGAAATAAGACGCTGTTGCCCCTGGTGCTGGCCCTTGCCGGAGTTCCCCTGATGCTGACTGCCCAGTCCCCGGCCGACCCCATGCGCGGCGTGGCCGAACGCTACGTCAAGCTGGTGCTGGCCGTGGGGCAGCACGACGCCGACTACGTCGATGCCTTCTACGGGCCGGCCGAGTGGCGCAAGGAGGCCGAGGCGGCCAAGGCGCCGCTCGCGGCCATCGATCAGCAGGCCGAAGCGCTCGAGAAAGAGATCGCCGCTCAGCCTGCCGCGCCGAAGCCTGGCGAAGGCGGGCCCGTCGCGACGGACACCGAGTTGTGGGCGCTGCGCCGGCAGTACCTGGCCCGGCAGATGTCGGCGCTGCGGGCACGGGTGGCGATGTTGCAAGGCAAGCGGCTGACGTTTGACGAGGAGTCGCGGGCCCTGTACGACGCGGTCGCGCCGACGCAGACCGAAGTGGAGTTCGAGGCCGTGTTGAAGCAGCTCGAGGCCCGTCTGCCGGGCGAGGGCTCGCTGATTGAGCGGTACGACCGGTTCAAGCAGGCATTCGTCATCCCCACCGCTCGCGTTGACCGGGTGTTTCGCGAGGCCATTCGCGCCTGCCGTGATCGCACCCTGGCGCACCTGGAGTTGCCGGTCGAGGAACGGTTCACGGTCGAGTACGTGACCGGCAAGTCGTGGTCGGGCTACAACTGGTACCAGGGGAATTACAAGAGCCTGATCCAGGTCAACACCGACCTGCCCATCTACGTCGATCGCGCCATTGACCTGGCGTGCCACGAGGGCTATCCCGGCCATCACGTCTACAACGTGCTGCTCGAGAAGAACCTGGTGCGCGACCGCGGCTGGATTGAATACACCGTTTACCCGCTGTTCTCGCCCCAGTCGCTGATCGCCGAGGGCACCGCCAACTACGGCATTGACGTGGCCTTCCCGACCGCCGAGCGCATCACGTTCGAGCGCGAGGTGCTGTTTCCGCTGGCGGGTCTCGACGGCAAGCGGGTGCAGGAGTATTACGACGTGCTGGCCCTAGTTGAGCGTTTGTCGTATGCCGGCAACGAGGCCGCCCGCCGGTATCTTGACGGCACGATCGACCGCGCCGGCGCGGCGGCGTGGCTCGAGAAGTACGCGTTGTACACGGCGCCACGCGCCGAGCAGCGGGTGAAGTTCGTCGATCAGTACCGCAGTTACGTGATCAACTACAACCTGGGCAAGGACCTCGTTCGCGCGTATCTCACGCGCAAGGCCGGGAACAATGCGTCGGCCACGCGCGTGTGGGCCGAGTTCGGCGCGCTGCTCTCGTCGCCACGGCTGCCGTCAGGACTGAAGTGAATGCATGACACGGAAACACCGAAACACGGAAGCACGGAAACCATTGGTCTTGGTTGTGTTGCGGGCAAACACTTGGTGATGGTTCGGTGCTTCGGTGTTTCCGTGCGAGGCATTTGATGCGGGTCGTTGAAATCTCACAGTTCGGGCCAGCGGATGTCCTGAAGCTTGCCGATCGGCCGGAACCTGTCGCGGGGCCGGGCGAAGTGCTGATTGACGTCGTGGCCGCCGGCGTCAATCGGCCGGACGTGATTCAGCGGCTGGGTAAGTATCCGCCGCCGCCCGGTGCTTCCGATCTGCCAGGGCTCGAAGTGGCAGGCACGGTCGCCGCGCTCGGACCCGGCGCGGCGTCGTTCGCGATTGGCGACGAGGTGTGTGCCCTGGTCGCCGGTGGCGGCTACGCCGAACGGGTGAACGTGCCGCAGGAGCAGTGCCTGCCGGTACCGCGCGGTTTGACGATGATCGAGGCAGCGGCGATTCCCGAGACGTACTTCACGGTGTGGACCAACGTGTTCGACCGTGGCCGGCTCACGCGAGGCGAGACCATCCTGATCCACGGCGGCACGAGCGGCATTGGCACGACCGCCATTCAGTTGGCGCGCGCCCGTGGCGCGATCGTCCTCACCACGGCCGGCAGCGACGAGAAGTGCGCGGCCGCGCGCGGCCTGGGCGCTTCGCATGCCTTCAACTACCGCACCACGGATTGGGTAGTGGCGGCGAAGGAGGCCACCGATGGCCGCGGTGTGGACGTCGTGCTCGACATCGTCGGCGGCGACTACATCGCCCGCAACCTCGACGTGCTGGCGCTTGAAGGGCGGCTGGTCCAGATCGCCTTCCTGAAAAGTCCGAAGGCCGAGCTCGACTTCTCGATGATGATGCGCAAGCGCCTGTGGATTACCGGATCGACGCTGCGGCCGCGAACCCCGGCCCAGAAAGGCGTGATCGCGGAGCAGTTGCGCCAGCAGGTGTGGCCGCTGCTCGAGGCGCGCGTGGTCCGGCCGATCGTTCACCAGGTGTTTCCGCTGGCCCAGGCCGCGGATGCTCACCGGCTGATGGAGGCCGGAACGCACATTGGCAAGCTCGTCCTCACGCTCAGAGCCTGAGCCGTTATTCACGCCCCGGTTCTTCCTGATGTGCAGCTACGGCTTCACGGTCTTCATGTCCGTGTTCCAGTTGCTGCCGGTGGCGCCCTTTCACATTCTGTCGCTCGGCGGGACGGGGAGCGAGGCCGGCCTGTTCCTGGGCCTGCTCACCTACGCCTCGGCGGTGTCGGCGCCAATCACCGGCGGCATCGGCGATCGGCTGGGCAAGCGCAAAGTGCTGATCGTCGCCAGCCTGGCGATCACGGGGTTCTCGCTGCTCTACGCCGTCGCGCCGTCGTACCACGTCATCCTCGGGCTGGTGCTCGTTCACGGGGTGTTCTGGTCGGGACTGCTGTCCTCGTCCAGCGCCTACATTCTCGACATTGTCCCCGCCTCGCGCCGGGCCGAGGGGCTGGGCTATGCGGGCTTTGCCAGCATTCTCGCCATCGCCATTGCGCCCGGGCTCGGCCTGTGGGTGTTCGAGCGGGGCGGGTGGACGCTGCTGTGCCTCGAGATGGCGGCGCTGAACCTGCTGATGGCCTTCATCGCGTGGCGGCTGCCGCCTGACACACGTCGGGAAATGCCGCCGTTGTCGCTGCGGCCGTCAGACCTGGTCGAGTGGCGGGTCGTCATTGGCGCGGTGACGCTGTTCTTGTATTCCTTCAGTTATGGCGGCGTGACCAGCTTCGTCGCCGTCTATGCCGATAGCGTCGGCGTGACGCCGCGGGCGCTGTTCTTCACGATCTTCGCGCTGGCGATCGTCGCCACGCGGCCCTTCATCGGCCGTTACGCCGACCGCATTGGGCACGCGCGGGTGATCGTGCCGTGCCTGGCGATGATGGTGCTGGGCGTGGCGGTCCTGGTGTTCGCGTCGACGCGGCTGACCTTCGGGCTGTCGGCGGTGCTGTTTGGCATCGGCTTCGGTTCGGCCTATCCGGTGTTCGTCGCCCACCTGATGCAGCACGTGCCCGACCATCGCCGGGGCGCCACCTTCGGCGCCTTGATTGGCGCGTTCGATACCGGCATTGGCAGCGGCTCGATCTCGGTCGGCTGGCTCAGCGAACACTACGGCTTCAGCCGGGCCTTCGCCGTGGCCGGCGCCCTGGCGCTCTGTTCGATCCCGTACTTCCTCTACATGGAGAAACGACAGTGGACTACGTCCGCCTCGGCACCACCGGCCTGAAAGTCTCGCGGCTTTGTCTCGGCACCATGACTTACGGCACGCCCAACTGGCGCCCGTGGGTACTGGACGAAGCGGCCAGCCGTCCGTTTTACAAGCGCGCGATCGAGCACGGCATCAACTTCTTCGACACCGCCGACATGTACTCACGCGGGGTGAGCGAGGAGGTGCTGGGCCGCGCTCTCAAGGAGCTGGCTCGTCGAGACGAGGTGGTCGTGGCGACGAAGGTGTTCTACCCGGTCACCGACCATCCCAACAGCCGCGGCCTGTCGCGCCAGCACATCATGGCGGCGATCGACGGCTCGCTGAAGCGCCTGGGGATGGACTACGTGGACCTGTACCAGATCCACCGCTACGACGAACATACGCCGATCGAGGAGACGCTCGAGGCTCTGCACGACGTGGTGAAGGCGGGGAAGGCCCTCTACCTCGGTGCGTCGAGCATGTACGCCTGGCAGTTCGCGAACATGCTGGCGACCCAGCGGTTACACGGCTGGACGCGCTTCGTCTCGATGCAGAACCACTACAACCTGGTCTACCGCGAGGAAGAGCGCGAGATGTTCCCGCTGTGCGCGACCGAGGGCATTGGCGTGATCCCGTGGAGTCCCCTGGCGCGTGGCTTCCTGGCGGGGAACCGTAAACGAGGGAGCAAGGACGCCTCCAGGCGCGAGCAGTACGACGAGTTCGGGCACGGCCTCTACTACGCCGACGCCGACTACGACATCGCTGACCGCGTCGTGGAACTGGCGAAGCGGAAGGGCGTGCTGCCGATCCAGGTGGCGCTCGCGTGGGTCGCGAATCGCCCCGGCGTGACGGCGCCCATCATCGGCGCATCACGACTGGAACAACTAGACCAACTTGTCGAGGGGCTGTCTGTGGAACTCGCGGACGAAGAGCAGAAGTTCCTGGAGGAGCGCTATGTGCCCCACCGAGTGCTGGGGCACTGAGCCCTGAGCTTGCAGTCGTCGTGCTTCGACGCTACGGGGCGGGGACGCCAAGGTCCTTGCAGATTTTGCGAGCCAGATTCTCGTTGATTTCGGTGTGCCGTGGAACCGTCGATGTCTTGCCAGCGGCCCGGTTAACGAAGATCGAGTGGTTGGCGCCCTCTCGCAGCAACTCGCACCCTTGATCCTGGAGGTGCCGAACGAGCGCCCGACGCTTCACGCACTGACCTTGAAGGGCTCCCGAATAACCTCGCCGCCATTTGCCGTTTCGGCGATCAGTTCTCGGTTTGCCTGGAGCACCATTTCGACGGCTTCCTGGAGGTTGGCGCGGGCTTCCTCAAGCGTAGCGCCTTGAGTATTCGCGCCGGGGACTTCTTCGACGAATCCAATGTAACCTTCCGGCACTTTGCGGAAGACCGCCGTGAATTGCAGGTCCATGCCCACATGATACGCGCCTTTCCCCGCGAGGTCTAAGGGCGGCCCAGGTGGGGGTAGAGGCCTATTCAAACCGCAGCGCGTCGATCGGGTCCAGCGCCGCGGCCTTGCGGGCCGGGTAGAAGCCGAAGAACACGCCCGTCACTGCGGCGAACACGAAAGCCACCGCCACCGCCTGCGGAGAGACCTTCGTGGGCCACGACATCCACAGCGTGACGCCCTCCGACAAGCCGAGGCCGAGGGCAATGCCGATCGAGCCGCCGACCATGCTGAGCACGATCGCCTCGACCAGGAACTGCATCAGCACGTCGCGGCCGCGCGCGCCGATCGCCAGGCGCAGGCCGATCTCGCGCGTGCGCTCGGTCACCGACACCAGCATGATGTTCATGATGCCGATGCCGCCGACCAACAGCGACACGCCGGCGATGCTCGCCAGCAGGGCCGTCATGGTCTCGGTGGCCTGCACGCGGACGCTGGCCATCTCCTCCATGGTCCGGACCATGAAGTCGTCTTCGTCCACGATCTGGTGGCGCGAGCGCAGCAAGGTGGCAATGCGGTCCGCGGTCGGCGCGGTGTCGGCCGCCGAGGCCGCCGAGACGGTGATGTTCTGCACGTAGGTGATGCCGCGCAGCTTCTTCATCACCGTCGTATACGGCACATACACGACGTCGTCTTGATCCTGGCCCATCCCCGACTGGCCCTTGCTCGACATCACCCCCGACACCGTGAACGGCTGGTTATTGATGCGGATGATCTGGCCCACCGGGTCGACGTCGGCGCCAAACAGTTGTACGTGGACCACGGAGCCCAGCACCGCGACCTTGGCCGCCGAGGCGACGTCGGCCGGGCTGAAGAAGGCGCCCGTGGCCGTGGGCCACGAGCGGATCAGCGGCAGGTCCACGTCGGTGCCCTGGATCTGGGTGCCCCAATTCAGGTTGCCGGCCACGACCTGGCCGCGGGTGTTCACGCCCGGCGCGATGTACTGCACGCCGGGGACTTCGGCAATCGCCTGCGCGTCTTCCGGCGTGAGCGTGCTGGCGTTGCCCTGGCCGGTGCGGACGCCGGCTGACATGAAGTTGCCGGCGCTCACCATGATCATGTTGGTGCCGGCGGCCTGGATCTGCGTCTCGATCGACGCCTGCGCGCCGGTGCCAAGGGCCACCATGGTGATCACGGCGGCGACGCCGATGATCATGCCGAGCATGGTCAGCGAGGTGCGCATCTTGTTGCGGGCCAGCGCCTTGAGGGCGACGCGGAACACCATCAGCATGCTCATGACTTACACAGCCTCCGCTTCGACGGGCAGGTTGGCGAGTTCTTCGGCGGCCATGCGGCGATCGGGCACCGGGTGATCGGTAACGACCAGGCCGTCGCGAAACGCGACGATGCGTGTGCCATGTTCGGCGATGTCGTGCTCGTGGGTGATTAGCAGGATGGTGATGCCGCGCTCGATGTTCAGGCGCTGAAACAGCTCCATCACTTCGATGCTGGTCCTGGAGTCGAGGTTGCCGGTGGGCTCGTCGGCGAGGATGATCGACGGGTTGTTGACCAGCGCCCGCGCGATCGCGACGCGCTGCTGCTGGCCGCCCGACAATTGGTTGGGATGATGGCTGGCGCGATCGGCCAGGCCGACCGCCGCCAGCATGTCTTTTGCGCGTTGATGCCGTTCCGACGTTTTCATCGCGGAGCCGCCATACAGCAGCGGCAGTTCGACGTTGTCGAGCGCCGAGGTGCGCGACAGCAGGTTGAAGCCCTGGAACACGAATCCAATCTTGGTGTTGCGCACCGCCGCCAGGTCATTCTTCGACATCTGCGACACGTCCTGGCCGTCAAGGAAGTACTGGCCGGACGTCGGCTGCGCCAGGCAGCCGACAATGTGCATGAAGGTCGATTTGCCGGAGCCCGATGGCCCCGTCACCGACAGGAACTCGCCTCGCTGCACGTCGAGGTTGACGCCACGCAGCGCCCTCACCAGGTGCTCGCCGACCTCGTAGGTGCGGACCAGGTTCCGGGTCGCGATGACGGTGGATGCCGGGACGTCGCCCGACCCTAGTGCGTTAGTTGCCACCGCGTCCGCCGCCTCCTGGCGGCCGGCCACCGCGTCCGGCCGGCATCAGGGGATTGCCGGTGCCACCCTGGGTCGGTGTTGCGCGGGTCGGGCCAAGGCCCGTGACGCCGGTGACCACTTCGGCATTCTCCTGGAGCTCGCCGCCCAGCACTTCCGTGTTCGTGCCGTCGCTGATACCCAGTCGCAGTTGCAAGGGCTTCAGTTGCCCGTCGGTGAAGGTCCACGCGCGTCCGCGCGACTCGACCACCGGCAACGGCGCAAACAGCGCGTCGATGGTCTGCGCCTGCGCCGTGGCCGCCCCCTGAGGCTTGCTGCCCTGTAGCGCCATCAGCGCCTCGAACGCGCTGGTGTCGGTCCCGCGCTCCTTCATTCGCGCGATGAACTGCACCCGCTCGTCGGCGGTCATGGTCTTGAAGCGCTCGAGCGAGCGTGCCTGGAAGTCGGCGCCCCCACCGGGCCCGCCTCGGCCGGCTCCGGGGAATCCGCCGCCGCCACGGCCGGCGCGCCCTTCGACGTTGCTCAGGGCGTCGCGAGAAGGAGTCGAGGGACGGGCTTCCGCCATGGGCGAGGGTGCCCCCGGCGATTGGTTTGCTTGAGCGGCCGGGGCCGCGCCTGGCGCCCCACGACCAGGGCCACCGCGACCGCCGCCTCCGCCGAATGCGGTCATCTCGGGTGGCGGCTCCTGCTTGAACGCCGCGAACATCTCGTTGGTCGGGCGGAAGCGCAGGGCGGCATTCGGGATCCGCAAGGTGTTGGTGCGCTTCGCGATCTCGATCTTCACGTTCGCCGTCATCCCCGGCTTCAACTTGAGTTGCTTGTTCGGGACGTCGATCACCGTGCCGTAGGTGGTGACGTTCTGCACCACCACCGGCTGCAGGCGGACCTGCGTCACCGTGCCCTCGAAGTTGTCGGTGGGGTAGGCATCAACCCGGAACGTGACGTGCTGCCCGGGCCGGATGCGGCCGACATCGGCCTCGTCGATGTTGGCATTGACCTGCATTTCGGTCAGGTCCGCGGCAATCACGAACAGCGTCGGCGCCGACATGCTGGCGGCCACCGTCTGGCCCACGTCCACGCTTCGCTGCGTGACGATGCCGTCAATGGGTGCCCTGATGATGGTGTGATTGCGGTTCACCTGCGACTGGTTGACCGAGGCCTGCGCTTGCGTGACCGCGGCCTGCGATTGGGTGACCGAGGCCGTTTGTGACGCGACCCCCGCGGCCGCCGTGTCCACCGCGATCTTGGCGGCGTCGAGATCACTCTGGGCGATCAGGCTCTGCGTCGCCAGTTCCTTCGCGCGGGCGAACTTCTGCTGCGCATCGGTCAATTGCACCTTGGTGCGGTCAAGTTCGCTGTTGGCCCTGGTGAGGTTGGCCCGCGCCTGGATCAGGTTGGCTTGAACCTGCTGGAGCTGCGCGTCAAACAGCGACGGATCGAGCCGCGCGATGACTTGTCCTTGCTTGACGATGGAGTTGAAGTCGGCGCCGAGCCACTCGATGTTGCCCGACACCTGGCTGCCGACCTGGACGGTCGTCACCGCCTGCAGGGTGCCCGTGGCGCCGACCGTGTCGATGATTTCGCCCCGGGTGACCGGCACGGTGTTGACCGCCACCTCGACCCGCGCGCGGTTGGAATACCAGTATCCGGCTCCGGCTGCGACCACCGCCAGCAGCACGACGACGACGATCGCTCGCTTCATGTTCAGGGTTACTCTCGCGGCAGCGCAGCCGTTTACGGCCGAAATCGTGATAATTCGGTGTCAGGAACAAGCCGTAGACGTCCTACGTCTAAGGCCGTAGAGCGTCTACATCTATGGCCAAACCCCGCGATGACCAGCGCCTGGAACTGCTGCAGGGCACCCTCGACATGCTCATCCTGCGCACCCTGCAGTGGGGCCCCCAGCATGGCCACGGGATCGGCCAGGCGATTCGGGCCCAGTCCGACGACTTGCTCAAGGTCGAGACCGGTTCACTCTATCCCGCCATGCACCGTCTCGAGAAGAAAGGGTGGCTCAAGTCGGAATGGGGGGTAAGCGAGGCCAACCAGCGGGCGAAGTACTACCAGTTGACGGCGGCTGGCAAGGCGCAGTTGTCGCGCGAACGCGACCGCTGGTCGCAACTGGTCGGCGCCATCGGCCGCATCATGAACCCCGCGGGGACCGAATAGCCATGCGTCCCGACGATCGCGACCTGGACGACGAGATTCGCGGCCACCTGGCGCTCAGCGTCCAGGAGCGCATCGAGCGCGGCGACAGCCCCGAGGCGGCGCGACTCGCGGCCTTGCGGGAGTTCGGCTATATCCCCGCGGCGCGCGACGAGATGCGGCGGGTGTGGTACAGCCGCGGGTTCGACCTGGCCGAAGCGCTCGCCCAGGACCTGCGGGTCGGCTTGCGGTCGTTGCTGCGCGCCAAGGGCATGGCCGCCACGGTGGTCATCACCCTCGCCCTCGGCATCGGTGCCAACGCCGCCATCTTCAGCGTGGTGCGCAGCGTGCTGTTGCGGCCGTTGGTCAATCGCGATGAGGCGCGCCTGATCTACATCCGCCAGAGCGCGCCCGGGCTCGGTGCCGGGAACCTGACGTTCTCCGTCCCGGAGATCGACGATCTGAAGGCGCGCGTGCGAACGATCAGCGCGTTTGGCGATTTCTCGACGGTCGGCTTCACCTTGACCGGGTTGGGCGACGCCCGCGTGGTGCAGGCCGGGGTCGTGAGCGGCTCGTTCTTCGAGGTCATGGGGCTGCGTCCCGTGCTTGGCCGTCTGCTGTCGGCGCAAGATGATGGCCTCGACGCGGCCGGTGCGGCGGTGGTGACCCACCGGTTCTGGACCGGCAGCTTGAACAGCGATCCCACGGTCATCGGCAAGACGATTGGCCTTGGCACGCGCACCGCCACTATTGTCGGCGTGCTGGAGCCGTCGGTGCCGTATCCGGCGGACACCGAGATCATCGCCAACATCGTGTCGAGCCCTCATCACATGGGCGCGACCATGATCACCGGTCGCACGCATCGCATGACGGAGCTGTTCGGCCGCCTCGCGCCTGGCGCCACGCTGGAAGAGGCGCGCGCCGAACTCGAGTCGGTCTACGCCGGCATGGTGAGCGCGCATCCCGAGGCGTACTCCGCCAAGGCCGGCATGATGTTGAGCGCCACGCCGCTGCGCGACCAGATCACGTCGCCGGCCCGCGTGATTCTGCTGCTGTTGCTGGCGGCGGCCGGCGTCGTCTTCATCATTGCCTGCTCCAATGTCGCGAACCTGATCCTGGCGCGGTCGGTTCGCCGGGAAGGCGAGCTCGCGGTTCGCGCCGCGCTCGGCGCCAGTGCCGGAGCACTGCGCCGGACGCTGCTGGCCGAAAGCCTGGTGCTGTGTGGTGCCGGCGCCGTGCTGGGCGTACTGCTGGCGCGTCCGTTGGTCGCGGTGGTGGCGAGCTTCGCGGCCCGCTTCTCGGTGCGGGCCCTCGACGTGACCGTGGATACCAGTGTGCTGTGGGTGGGCGCCGGCCTCGCGATGGCGGCGGCGATCCTGCTGGCCTACGTTCCGCGGCTGCCGTCCCAGACGCCAACCGGTCCCGGCCTAATCAGTGCCGGCGTGCGCCTGACACCCGGCACCAATCGCCGGCTGCGGGTCTTTGCAACCATGCAGATTGCGCTCTCGTTCGTGCTGCTGGCGGGCGCCGGCACGCTGGTCGCGACGCTGCTGGCGCTGCAGACCGCCAACACCGGCTACGACATGCGCCGCGTCCTCGCGCTCGATGTCCCGGCGCCACTGGGCGACTACAGCACCAAGGCGATCGACTTCTACGAGGAGATCACGCGGCGGGTCGGCGAGCTGCCCGGCGTCGACGGCGTGGCCGTCGGCAGCTTCGTGCCATGGCGTGATGCCGGCTCGTTTGGTCCCGGGGTGTCGTTTGCGGTTGAGGGCCTCGTTCCCGCCGACGGTGAGGAAGAGCCGCGAGCGCGGTTCCGGATCGTCTCGCCGGGATTCTTCGATGTGGTCGGCGTGCCGCTCGTGGCCGGCCGCGCGTTCACGGCCGACGACCGCCGTGGCCGCGAGGCGGTGGTGATTGTAAGCCACAGCGTCGCGCAGCGGATGTTTCCGAACGGCGACGCGTTGAACCGGACCATGTGGTGGACCGATCCGTTCTTCGGGAAGGTGGTGGAGCCCCGCCGCATCGTGGGCGTCGTGGCCGATGTGGACGACGAGAATGTCGTTCGCGCGCCGGCCCTCACGGTCTATCACCCCTTTCAGCAGATGGGCGTGGCCGGGCGGGTGTTCGTGCGCACCGCGGGCGATCCCTACGCGCTGGTGGGGCCGGTGCGCCGGGTGGTGCGCGAACTGTCGCCGGATCAACCGGTGGAGCGGCCCGCGACCCTCGAGGACGTGCGCGCCACGGTGCTGACGCCGGACCGGCTGAATGCGTTTGTCATTTCGGGCTTTGCCGGCGTGGCGCTGCTGATCGCGGTGGTGGGAGTGGCCGGCGTGCTGGCCTTCGGCGTCAGCGCCCGCACAAGGGAGTTCGGCGTGCGCCTGGCCATTGGCTCCACGCCGCGCAGCTTGCTGATCAGCGTGCTCTCCGAGGGCCTGGCGATCGTGACGATTGGGATTGCCGCCGGAATCGCGGGTGGCTACGCCTGCGCGGGAATTGCCGCCAGCTACGTCGCCGGGATCGAGTTGCCCGGCGTGGTGCCGGTGCTGGCCGCGGCAGCGGTGCTGGGCAGTGCCGCGATTCTGGCCTCGTTGATGCCGGCCGCGCGCGCCTCGCGCGTGGACGTGTTGCAGGCGCTGCGTTCGGAATAGGAAAAAGGGGTCGGGGATCTTTTTCAGTCCTTTGACTCAACAGGTTGGGGCCGTAAGTCAGTTGGGTCCCAAGAGGATGTATTGAGATGAGCAAAAAGATCCCCGACCCCGTTTCCCTGCGGCTCTGGCCCGGCGTTGCCCTGGCCGTGTTCGCAGTGCTGATCCGTTTCGGGCTGCCCGCGGCGCTGCCCGACGCGACGATCTATGGGATGGACACGGGCCTCGTGGGCCTGGTGGGTTCCGTGATCGCCACGCTCGGGATCATCGTGTGGTGGCTGTTGTTCAGCCGCGCCCCGTGGACCGAGCGCCTGGGCGCGCTGGCGGTAATGGGACTGGCGGTGTTCGCCACGAAGGCGATTGCGCACCCGTCCATTGCCGGCGCGGGCCAGGGATACCTGATTTACCTCGGGGGTATCCAGCTGATGACCCTGGCGTTGGTGTTGTGGGCCGTCGCCACTCGCGAACTCTCGGTCGGCGTCCGGCGCGCCTCGATGGCTGCCGCGCTCGTCGCCGCGTGCGGGTTCTGGGCGATCATCCGTACCGACGGCGTCAACAGCAGCCTGCTCGGCTCGGACTATCACTGGCGCTGGACCCCGACGGCAGAGGAGTTGTTGCTGGCGAAGACGGCGGCCCAGCCGGACCGCGTGGTGCCGCCGCCGGTCGTCGAAACGCCGGCGCCGTTAGCGGTTGCGACGCCCGCGTCCACCGCACCCACGGCACTCGCCGCACCCACGGCACCCACTGCTCCCGCCGCACCTGCTGCACCTGCCCCGGGAGTCGAGTGGCCTGGCTTTCGTGGCCCCGCGCGCGACGGCGTCGTCCAGGGCGTCCGCATCAACACCGACTGGTCGGCCTCGCCGCCCGCGCAGTTGTGGCGCCGTCCGATCGGCCCCGGCTGGTCCTCGTTTGCGGTGCAGGGTGACGTGATCTACACGCAGGAGCAGCGCGGTGATGAAGAGATGGTCGCGGCCTACCGGCTGTCGACCGGCGAGCCGGTGTGGCGCCACAGCAATCCCGTGCGCTTCTACGAATCGAATGGCGGCGCCGGTCCGCGCGCCACGCCGACCATCGACCACGACCGCGTGTTTGCGCACGGCGCGACCGGCATGGTCAACGCGCTCGACGCCCGAACCGGCAGATTGTTGTGGTCCCACGACTCATCCGCCGACACCGGCGTGCCGGTGCCCGGCTGGGGCTTCTCGAGTTCGCCGCTGGTGATCGACGGCAAGGTGATCATCGCCGCCTCGGGCGCCCTGATCGCCTACGACGCCGACACGGGAGAGACACGCTGGGTGATGAAGTCGCGCGGCGGCAGCTACAGCTCGCCGCACCTGCTGACCATCAACGGTGTGCCCCAGGTGGTGCTGATGGGTGGGCAGGGAACCGCCGGTGTGGCCGTCGCGGATGGCGCCGTGCTGTGGGAAAACAACTGGGCCGGCTCCCCGATGGTGCAGCCGGCGCTGCTGCCCGGTGGCGACCTGCTGATCACCAGCGCCGACGCGATGGGTGGGCTCGGCGTGCGGCGGCTGGGCCTGGCGCACGCGCCGAATGGCTGGACGGCCACCGAGCGGTGGACGTCTCGCGGGCTGAAGCCGTACTTCAACGATTACGTCATTCACAAGGGACATGCCTATGGCTTCGATGGCAACATCCTCTCGTCCGTCAACCTCGAGACCGGCGAACGCGCCTGGAAAGGCGGACGCTACGGCAACGGCCAGATGCTCCTGTTGGCCGACCAGGACGTGTTGCTGATCACGTCGGAAGAGGGAGAGCTGGCGCTGGTGTCGGCGACACCCGGGAAGTACATGGAGCTCGCGCGGATTCCCGCACTGAACGCCAAGACCTGGAACCACCCGGTGTTGATCGGCGATGTCCTGTTGATTCGCAACGGCGAAGAGATGGCGGCGTACCGACTGGCACTCGACAGCGCCGTTACGCGCTGACGAGTGCTCAGTGGCGGGGAATGTTACTAAGGCGCGGCGACGTTTACGGCAATGTGGTTGCGGACGACAATCTGCGCTCCGTCGAGCGCCTGCAGGATGATGTCGAACCTTGCCGGACCAGCGAACGCGTTGCCGGGCCCGTAGGGCGCCGTCAGGAAAGCCTGGTAAAACCCGAACCCGTAGTTCTGGGAATTCTGCGTTACGTTCACGTTACCTTCGTCGTCCGCGATGAAGACGGCCGCCGTTCCCTGATCGCGCCACTGGAATCCCGACTGCCCTGCAGCCTGCGCCAGCGTTTCGGCTTCAAGAGTGAACGTGCGATAGGAGGTGCCGGCACCCGGGTCAACATCGTACAAGAGCTGGAACGTGTAGTCGCTCAAGTCGGTCGTGGCCCCGTTGAGGCCGGTCGCGACCGAGAACGTGAAATTCCAGGCCGCGCGATTCGCGTTGTTCGCGAACGAGCCGTTGGCCGTAGATTGCGGGCCCGACGCGACAGCGAAGTTCAGAATGCCGTCGGCGTAGTCATCCGTCGACATCACCGTCGGCCCCTGCCGATAAAGCGTCATCAAACCCAGCTCGATCCCAGCGGCTTCATTTCGGGCAACGCCGAAGTTTGTAGCCGGTATTCCGCTTCCGACGAAGAGGTTGCCAGGGCTCGCCGGATCCTGAGCCGCCGGATCCGGAGCGACGTTGACGCCGTAGCCCCAACTCACTGGACTGCACGAGGCGTCGAAGACGAAGCCCGGACTCCCGGGCACCGCTCCGTTGGGCTGCTGGACATCTCCATGGCCGAGGTGGGCGCCCACCGCGTTGGAGCTGACGCTGAGGGGCCGAAACAGGCCGTCGCCGGTTGCGTGGCACAGGTCGACTTTGGCGTTGGAGGCTGCGGAAAGCGGCTGGCTTGGGCCTAGGGCTACAGCGCCCAACAGAGCGACGACTCCACCTGAGACAAGAAATAGGGGTTTGCGCATAGAGATTCCTTTGCTGGGCCGGTTGACGCAACTCGCAGCGGTTGACTGGGGCTAACGAATCGAGCCAGATAATGGCTGAAACCACCCGTCCACGCAAGAGCTCGCCCCAAAGGGGCCCGGACGGCCCCATCCGGCTTTTCTGCAGCCCCGCGTCACGCACCGACGAGCGCAGGTTCGTAGGCGAGGACGGGCCGCAGCCAGCGTTCGACCTCGCTGACCGTCATGCCTTTGCGCTTCGCGTAGTCCGCAACCTGATCCTGTCCGATGCGCTGGATGGCGAAGTACTTCGACTGCGGATGCGAGAAGTAAAGGCCGCTGACCGACGCTGCCGGCGTCATCGCGAACGACTCGGTGAGGTCGAGGCCCACCGACCGCGCGCCCAGCAAGTCGAACAGCGTCGTCTTCTCGCTGTGGTCCGGGCAGGCGGGGTAGCCAAATGCCGGACGGATACCCTGGAACTTCTCGTCGATCAGGTCGTCGTTTGACAGCTGATCGACGATGCCCCAATCCTTGCGGGCCTGGGCATGCAGGTATTCCGCAAAGGCCTCGGCGAGGCGGTCGGCCAGCGCCTTGACGATGATGGCGGAGTAGTCGTCGTGCCTGGCCTCGTACTTCTTCACCAGGTCGTCGACGCCGAGTCCCGCCGTGACCGCGAACGCGCCCAAGTAGTCGGTCACGCCGCTGTCAGCCGGCGCGATGAAATCGGCGAGCGAGCGATTCGGCTTGTCATCGGCAATCACTTCCTGCTGCCTCAGCATCGGGAAGCGAATCAGTTCCTGGCGGGAGTCGGGAGTCGAGAGTCGGGAGTCGGAAGAGCTCTTGTCTCCCGGTTCCCGATTCCCGGTTCCCGGCTTGAACAGCACGAGGTCGTCACCAATGCTGTTCGCCGGCCAGAAGCCGTAGACACCGCGGGCGCGGATCAGCTTGCCGTCCACGATCTGCTTCAGCAGCGCCTGCGCGTGGCCATACAACTCCGTGGCCGCGGCGCCGACGGTCGCGTCCGTCAAGATGGCGGGGAAGCGGCCCTTCAGTTCCCACGCCGCGAAGAAGAACTGCCAGTCGATGAACGGCACCAGGTCCGACAGCGCCACGTCCACCTTTCTCAGTCCGGTGAATGAAGGGACCGCAGGCAACCCTGAAGGGTTGCCTCCACCACCAAAGTCGAGCTTCAGGCGGTTGGCGCGCGCCTGCTCGAGCGACAGGGTCGGCCGCTCGCGCCTGCCGGCGTGCTGATCGCGCAGCTTCACGTGATGCGCGCGGTTGGCCTGATCAAATCCCGGCTTCAATTCGGGGTTGATCAGGCTGGCCACGACGTCCACCACGCGGGAGGCGTCGGGGACATGCACGGTCGGCTGCGAGTACTCCGGCGCGATCTTCACCGCGGTGTGCTGCGGACTGGTAGTGGCGCCGCCAATCAACAGCGGCAGCACCATCTTGCGGCGCTCCATCTCAGAGGCCACGAACACCATTTCGTCGAGCGACGGCGTGATCAGCCCGCTCAGGCCGATGACGTCAACCTGCTGATCGATCGCGGCTTGAAGAATCTTGTCGCACGACACCATCACGCCGAGGTCAATCACCTCGTAGTTGTTGCAGCCGAGCACCACGCCGACGATGTTCTTGCCAATGTCGTGGACGTCGCCCTTGACGGTGGCGGTCAGCACCTTGCCGGCGTTGCTGCGCTCGGTGGCGCCGCCGGCGGCCAGCCGCTCGGCCTTCTCGGCGGCCATGAACGGCTCCAGGTAGGCGACGGCGCGCTTCATGGCGCGGGCGCTCTTCACTACCTGTGGCAGGAACATCTTGCCGGCCCCGAACAGCTCGCCGACCACCTTCATGCCGTCCATCAACGGCCCCTCGATCACGAGCAGCGGCCGGCCGTACTTCGCGCGCGCCTCTTCGGCATCAATCTCGATAAAGTCCACGTTGCCATGGACCAGGGCATGCGAGAGCCGCGATTCGACCGAACCCTCGCGCCACCTCAGGTCGTTCTCGCGCTTGGTGCCCGAGCCCTTCACCTGTTCGGCAAATGCGACCATTCTCTCGGTGGCGTCCGGGCGCCGGTTGAAGATGATGTCCTCGACGTGCTCGAGCAGGTCCTTCGGGATGTCCTCGTAGACGATCAGCTGGCCGGCGTTGACGATGCCCATGTCCATGCCGGCCTTGATGGCGTGGAACAGGAACGCCGAGTGGATGGCTTCGCGCACCACCTCGTTGCCGCGGAACGAGAACGACAGGTTGCTGACGCCGCCGCTGATCTTCACGCAGGGGCACGCCTGCTTGATCAGCCGCGTCGCCTCGATGAAGTACTTGCCGTAGTCGTTGTGCTCCTCGAGCCCGGTGGCAATGGCCAGGATGTTCGGGTCGAAGATGATGTCGGACGGGTCGACGCCGGCCTGTGCGGTCAGCAACTGGTAGGCGCGCGAGCAGATCTCGACCTTGCGTTCGGTCGTGTCGGCTTGGCCCTTCTCGTCGAATGCCATCACGATCATCGCCGCGCCGTAGCGCCGCACCAGGCGGGCCTTGGCCAGAAAGTCGGCCTCGCCCTCCTTGAGGCTGATCGAGTTCACGATCGCCTTGCCCTGCACGCACTTCAACCCGGCCTCGATCACCGACCACTTCGAGCTGTCGATCATGATCGGCAGCCGCGCAATCTCGGGCTCGGTGCCGATGTAGTTGAGGAACTCGGTCATGCACGCTTCCGAGTCGAGCATGCCCTCGTCCATGTTGACGTCGATGATGTTGGCGCCGCCGCGCACCTGGTCGAGGGCGACCGTGGCGGCGCCGGCCCAGTCGCGCGCCTTCACCAGCCGCTCGAACTTCTTCGAGCCGGTCACGTTGGTGCGCTCACCAACCATTTGAAAGTTACTATCCGGCCTGATGACCAACGGCTCGAGGCCGGACAAGGTGGTCAGGCGGGTGGGGCTGGTGGGGCTGGTCCGGGGTGCCACGCCCGCTACCGCGTTCGCTATCGCGCGAATATGGTCGGGCGTGGTGCCGCAGCAGCCGCCGATGATGTTGACGAACCCGCTAGCGGCAAAATCCTTAATCAGCGCCGCGGTCTCCTCCGGCGTTTCGTCGTACTGGCCGAACGCATTGGGCAGGCCGGCGTTCGGGTAGCAACTCACGTGGCCCGGCACGGTGCGCGCGAGCTCGGCCAGGTACGGCCGCATTTGCCGGGCACCGAGCGCGCAGTTCAGGCCCACGCTGAACGGCTTGGCGTGCTCGACCGAGACATAGAAGGCATCCAGGGTCTGGCCCGACAGCGTGCGGCCGCTAAGGTCGGTGAGCGTGGCCGAGATCATCAGCGGCAGGCGAGTGCCAGACTCGGCGAAGGCCTCTTCCACGGCGACCAGTGCCGCCTTGGCGTTGAGCGTGTCGATCTGGGTCTCGACCAGCAGCAGGTGCGACCCGCCGTCGATCAATCCGCGCGCCTGGTCCTTGAACGCCTGCTTCATCTCGTCGAAGGTGATCGCCCGGAACGCCGGGTTGTTCACGTCGGGCGAGATCGACAGGGTCTTGGTGGTCGGGCCGATCGAGCCGGCCACAAACCGCGGCCGGTCTGGCGTCTTCGCGGTCCACTCGTCGGTAACCCGGCGGGCGAGCTGGGCGGCGACCAGGTTCAGCTCATACGAGATCGCTTCGAGACCGTAGTCGGCTTGCGACACCGCCTGCGCGCTGAAGGTGTTGGTTTCGATGATGTCGGCGCCGGCGTCCAGGTACTCGGCGTGGATGTCGGCGATCACATCCGGCCGGGTCAGCACCAGCACGTCGTTGTTGCCCTTGAGGTCGTGCGAGTGCGAGGCGAAACGCGTGCCGCGGAAGTCGGCCTCGGTCAGCTTGCGCCGCTGGACCATGGTGCCCATGGCGCCGTCGAGCACGAGAATGCGGGTGGCGAGCAGGCGTTCCAGGGTCTCGAGAGTCGTGGTCATGTCTTTTTTCGGGCCTTTGCCGGCTTGGTGCCAATGGCCAGCAGCACTGCAAATGGATCATGGGTACGCCGCGCGCCAAGCGCGACGCGAACGTCGGTGAAGCCGGCGCGGGTCAGCAAGCCGGCGAGGTGGTCGTCGCTGAAGCCGAACCACTGGTCGCCGAGCTTCTCTTTCACCCAGGTTTCGTCGTGGGCGCGCAGGTCGAGAATCAGCAGCCGGCCGCCGGGCTTGAGAATGCGGGCGGCCTCGGCCAGCGCTGCCGCCGGCTGGCTGGCGTGGTGCAACGCCTGCGACAGCAACGCCACATCCATCGTCGCCGCGTCGAGCGGCAGCTTCTCGAGCTCGCCTTTCTTCCAGGTGATGTTGGTCAGCCGCTTGCGCGCCGCCAGCGCCTTGGCGCGATCGAGCACGCCGGTGGCGCGATCGATGGCGACGACACGCCGTGCCCAGCGGGCGGTTTCGACGGTGAGATAGCCTTCGCCGCACCCGAGGTCGGCCACGTCCAGTGGCGGCAACAACATGCCGAGCGCACGCGACCACGCCGCCCAGCTGCGGCCCGGGACCAGCTGGCGGCCGTCGCGGGTGTCGGGGCTGACGTGTTCGAAGTTCTCGCGCCGCAGCCGCAACACTTCCTGCAGCCGCGCCTCGTCTGCCTTGACTATGCTGGCCCCGGCCGCCTCCGTGAACTGCGCATGAAGCACTGGCCAGAGGGATCCCTTGCGTTCGTCTCGCACGGTGGGGGCCAGGCGGTAAAAACTGTACGACCCATCGCGCTCTTCGACGACCAGCCCGGCGTCCTTGAGCAACCCGAGGTGGCGTGACACGCCCGACTGGGCCAGGCCGAGAATGCCGGTCAGTTCCTTGACGTTGAAGCGGTCCTGGTCGAGCACGCGCAGCAGCCGCAGCCGGGCTTCGTCGCCGAGCAGCCGGTAGAGCGCGGACGCCTGTTCCATATCCACTAATGTAGATGAATGGATTAAATAAGGCAACCCCGGCGGGCGCGGCAGCGGGGCCCCGGTCCCTGATCCCTGATCCCTGATCCCTGATCCCTGATCCCTGATCCCTGATCCCCGATCCCTGTGGGATAATGCCCCTCTTATTTCGTGCGACGCGCGCCCTGAATGAGTCATGGGCGCCTGACGTAAGACACAAGCAAAAAGGACAAGGCACCGGCCGGCTCACGCCGAGCCGCCGGGGTCTGAAACACCCAATGGGAATTCTCGACAAGCTCCGCCCGCAATCGAAGGCCACCCACCCCGATCCCAACATCCGCATCGAAGCGGTCCACGAGACCGACGCCGATGACGTGGCGTCCCTCAGCAGCTTTGCGAAAGATGATGCCGATCCGCGGGTGAGGCGCGCCGCGGTGTCGCGGATTACCGACACGGCCGTGCTGGCCGACGTCGCCCGTAACGAGTCGGAAGCCAACGTTCGCGATCACGCTGTGGGGCAGCTCGTCGAGCAGGCCTCCAGGCACGATGCGGCGGTGGCCGCGCCCGCCGTGGCCGCCCTGGCGTCCCTCGGCCGCGAGCGCGAGTTGGCCACCGTGGCCAAGGCTCCGGGGCCCGAGGCCGTGCGGCGCGCGGCCATTGCCGCCCTGCGCGACGAGAAGTCGCTCGGCAGCGTCGCCCGCCACGCCGCCGACGGCGGCGCGCGGCTGCTGGCCGTCGAACGGCTGACCGATCCGGCAGAGATTGAAGGCGTCGCCATGCGCGGCGAGCACGCCGACGCGGCCGTGGCGGCAGTCGATCGCCTGGTGACTCCCTCGACCGAGACGCTGACCGCCATCAGCCAGAAGGCACGCGCCAAGGCGGCGCAGAAGAAAGCGCGCACGCTGCTCAAGGCCAGTGAGCCGGCGCCGGTGGCGGTGGAGTCGGGTCCTGCCTTCAAGGAAGGCGATCAGCAGACGGCTCGCGATCTCGTCGCGCAGATGACCGCGCTCTCGGCTGTCGGTGACTTCACCCAGCTGCGCGAAGCCTATGCCGCCGGCCGCGTGGCCTGGGTCGAGCTCCTGGCCGATGCCGACATCCAGGACAGCATCCAGGCGGATTTCGAAAGCGCGTCCGACGTCGTGCGCCAGCGGTTGGCGGCGGATGAAGCCGCGCGCGCCGACGCCGAGCGCCAGCGCCGCGCCCTCGAGCAGGAACAGGCCGACCGCATCGCGGTGTGCGCCTCGGTTGAAGGGCTGAGTGGAGAAGACATTGTCGATCGCCTGGCCGCGTCGCGGGCGACGTGGGAGGGCATGCCGGCGATGCCCGAGACGTGGGCGGTTGAGCTCGATCGCCGATTCGCCGAGGCGTGCCGCGCCGCCGAACGCCGTCACGAACGCCGCCTGCAGGCGCAGCAGTCGGCCGAGCGGCTGCCGGCGCTGGTGCCCGAGGTCGAGGCGCTGTCGGCGAACCCGGCGTACGCCGACATTCGCAGCCAGTGGTACGCGCTGCGCAAGCAGTGGCAGGCGATTGCCCGCGACGTCGCGATCGACGCCGAGTTGACCGCGCGGTACGAGGCGGCCGCCCAGGTGCTGGAAGGGCACGAACAGGCGTATCGCGACACCAAGGGGCAGCAGCAGACGCAGAACCTGCAGCGGCTGCAGGCGATGCTGCAGAAGTTCGAAACCCGCGCCTCGGCCGAGGGCCTGACGCTCAAGCAGACCGATCAACTGCTGAAGGACGTCAAGCTGGCGGTCGGCACCATGGGGCCGCTGCCCACCAAGCAGGATCGCGAAGACCTGATGGTGCGGCTGCAGGCGGTGCGCACGTCGCTGACCCCGCGCATCCAGGAACTGCGCGAGGCCGAAGAGTGGAAGCGCTGGGCGAACGTCCAGGTGCAGGAAGAGCTGTGCACCAAGATGGAAGCGCTCATCCCGCTCGCCGAAACCGATCCCGAGAAAGCGTCGAACGAGATGCGCACCTTGCAGGAGCGCTGGAAGCCGGTCGCGGCCGCCCCTCGCTCGCAGGCCGAGACCCTGTGGACCCGGTTCAAGGCGGCGCAGGAGCAGGTCTACGACAAGTGCAAGGACTTCTTTGCCAACCAGGCGACCGAGCGCGTCGAGAACCTGAAGAAGAAAGAAGAGCTGTGCGTGCGCGCCGAGTCGATGGCCGAGTCCACCGACTGGGTGAAAACCGCCGACGCCATGAAGACCCTGCAGGGCGAGTGGAAGGCCATTGGCCCGGTGACGCGCGGCAACGAAAAGGCCGTGTGGGAGCGCTTCCGTGCCGCCTGCGACAAGTTCTTCACGCGCCGGCAGGACGACCTGAAGCAGCGCAAGCAGGACTGGACCGAGAACCTCAAGCGCAAGGAAGCGCTGGTGGCCGAGGCCGAGCAGCTGTCGCAGTCGACCGAGTGGGAACAGGCGGCGTCGCGGATCAAGCGGCTGCAGGTCGAATGGAAGACGATTGGCCCGGTCAAGAAGAGCAAGTCCGACGCCATCTGGAACCAGTTCCGCGCCGCCTGCGACCTGTTCTTCGAGCGGTTCAAGAACCGCGACTCGGCGGCGCTGACCGGCAAGCTGGTCGACCGCGAATCGGCGGTGACCGAGCTCGAGGCGTTGGTGCCGGCGGCGGATGCCGCCGAGGCGTCGCAGCCCGACGACTTGTACGCCAAGGTGCAGGCCGCGCGCGCCCGTTGGGTGCAGGGCCCCGAGTTGCCGCGGCACACGCTCGCGCCGCTGTCCGACCGCGTCAACGCGGCATTGTTCGCGCTGGTCACCCGCTGGCCGGACGGCTTCAAGGGCACCGACCTTGATCCCGAGCTGACCCGGGGCAAGATGGAGAAGCTGGTCGCCAAGGTCGAGAAGCTCTTGCCGACCGAGGCGGCCGAACCGGCGAAGAACCTGTCGCCGGCCGAACTGCTGGCGCGCCAGTGGCGCGAAGCGCTGGCCGCCAACACCATGGGCGCCGGCGCCGCCCGCCAGGCCGAAGACGCGCGCCAGCGCGCCGCCGAGCAGGAAGTGCGCAGCGCGCAGGCCGCGTGGGCCCGCCTGGGGCCGCTGTCACCCGAGCAGCGCAAGCCGTTGCAGGACCGGTTCGATCGCGCCGTCCGCAAGTTCCTCGAGCTGAAACGCCGCAGCGCGGCCCGCCCGTAGGTCGTGGCACTCGTCTGGGACGACCGGCCCGGCCAAGCGCCGCGCCGGTCGTCTGCTTCTTACATGACTATTCGCATCGCGTTGTCCCTCGCCCTGCTTGTCGTTGCGTCCGCCACAGCCGCCCAAGCCCAGTCGGTCGATCTCAGTGCGCACGTCGTTGGTGCGAACTGGAGTGAGTTCGAGGGCTCTGACTTTGGTATCGGCGGACGGCTGTCGTGGAAAGCCAGGACGGTGCTGGGCGTGGAAGGGGAAGTAAACTGGTTCCCTTCCGAGTTTCCTGGCCAGAACGTCGCATTCAGCGGCCATCGTCTCGAGGGCGTCGTCGCCATCACCGCCGGTCCACGCATCGACCGCATCCGGCCGTTCGTGCGGCTGGGCGCCGGGTTCCTGCGATCGTCGCCGGCACCTGCGCCGTTCGCCTGCATCGCCATTTTCCCGCCGCCACTGCACTGTCTGCTCGCGGCTGGTGACACCATGCCCTCTGTCGAGATCGGCGGCGGCGTGGAGGTGTCGACCTCGGCCCGGACCTTTCTCCGCTTCGACGCCGTCGATCGCATCCTCCGGTATCCCGGGCCAACCTTCGGTCCGGCAGACGAGATCAGCGAGGATGGCTTCTTCGGTCACGCGTTCAAGTTCACCCTCGGCGCCGGCTGGCGGTTTTAGCAGGGATTAGGGATCAGGGATCAGGGATCAGGGATCAGGGATCAGGGATCAGGGATCAGGGATCAGGGTATCGCCGATCCCTGATCCCCGATCCCCGATCCCCGATCCCCTGATCCCTGATCCCTGATCCCTGATCCCTGATCCCCGATCCCCGATCCCTGAGATAGAATTCCGGGGCCATGAAGAAGCTTGCCCTGCTCTGTGTCCTCGCGCTGGCCTCCTGTTCGTCGCAGCCCGCCGCGCCCCCCGTCAGCCCTGAAGTCGCCGCCTGGCAGAAGCGCGCCGACGGCGTCACGATTATTCGCGACGACTGGGGCATCCCGCACATTTACGCCAAGACCGACGCCGACGTCGTGTTCGGCCTCATGTACGCCCAGGCGGAAGACGACTTCAACCGCGTCGAGACCAACTTCATCAACTCGCAGGGCCGGCTCGCCGAAGCGGAAGGCGAGGCCGAGATCTATCGCGACCTGCGCATGAAGCTGTTCATCGACCCGGTCAACCTCAAGGCCGATTACGCCAAGGCGGAGCCATGGCTCAAGGCGCTGATGGACGCGTGGGCCGACGGCCTCAATTTCTACCTGGCCACCCATCCCGACGTGAAGCCGCGCGTGATTACGAAGTTCGAGCCGTGGATGGCGCTCAGCTTCAGCGAGGGCAGCATTGGCGGCGACATCGAGCGCGTGAACATCGGTCAGCTCGAGGCGTTTTATGGGGCGGCCGCGCCGCCGACCAGCACGGCGCGCTTGGACTCGACGGATGTCCTCGCTCCTCCCGAGGAACCTCGCGGCTCGAACGGTTTCGCCATTGCCGGCGCCAACACCGCGTCGGGCAAGGCGCAGTTGCTGATCAACCCCCACACCTCGTTCTTCTTCCGCGAAGAGGCGCAGATGGTAAGCGAAGAGGGCCTGAACGCCTACGGCGCGCTGACCTGGGGCCAGTTCTTCATCTACCAGGGATTCAACGACAAGGCCGGCTGGATGCACACCAGCAGCAGCGTTGACAACATCGACGAGTACCTCGAGACGGTCACCAAGAAGGCCGACGGCACCTACACCTATCGGGTCGGGACCGAAGAACGGCCGCTGACCGCGACCAAGATCACCGTGCCCTACAAATCGGGC
Organism: Acidobacteriota bacterium; assembly: GCA_030697165.1. Lineage (NCBI taxonomy): Bacteria > Pseudomonadati > Acidobacteriota > Acidobacteriota bacterium. Next base: position 66,169 of record JAUYQQ010000023.1, on the reverse strand, counting down.
GCCGGCCTGGCGAACAAGGAGTTCACCGTCTACCAGACGCACCGTGGGCCGATTGTCCGCTCGGTTGACGGCAAGTGGGTGAGTGTCCGGCTGATGAACGAGCCGCTCAAGGCGCTCGAGCAGTCCTACCTGCGCACCAAGGCCCGCACTCTCGACGAATACAAGAAAGTGATGGCGCTGCACACCAACTCGTCGAACAACACCCTGTATGCGGATGCCGACGGCAACATCGCCTACTTCCACTCGAACTTTGTCCCGAAGCGCGACCCGAAGTTCGACTGGTCGCGGCCGGTTGACGGCACCAACCCGGCGACGGAGTGGAACGGCCTGCACTCGTTCGACGAATCGCCCAATGTCGTGAACCCGCCGAACGGCTGGGTCTACAACACCAACAACTACCCGTACTCGGCGGCGGGTGCGCACAGCCCGAAGCAGAAAGACTTCCCGGCGTACATGGACACGGGCAGCGAGAACCCGCGTGGCGTGCACGCGATCCGCGTGCTCGACGGCAAGAAGGGCTTCACCATCGATTCGCACATCGCCGCCGCCTACTCCAGCTACCTGCCGGAGTTCGAGATCCAGATTCCGCTGCTGTTGAAGGCGCACGCGCAGGCGGCCTCGTCCAATCCCCTGAAGGCCAAGGTCGCGGACCAGGTTGCCGCGCTCAAGGATTGGGACTACCGCTGGTCGGCCACCTCGGTGCCGACGTCCGTGGCGATCTTCTACGGCGAAGACCTGTGGCAGCGCGTGGCCCCGGCGGCACGCAAAGCCGGCGTGAACACCTACGAGTACATGAAGAGCAGGGCAACGGCGCAAGAGCGACTGGAGTCGCTGGCGGCCGCCGCCGACAAGCTGCAGGCCGACTTCGGCAAATGGCAGACCCCGTGGGGCGACATCAACCGCTTCCAGCGCAACGACGGGAACATCGTCCAGCAGTTTGACGATGCGAAGCCGAGCACGCCGGTGATGTTTGCCTCGGCGCGTTGGGGATCGCTGGCGTCGTTCGGCTCACGCGCGTATCCGGGCACGAAGAAGTGGTACGGCACCAGCGGCAACAGCTTCGTCGCCGTTGTTGAGTTCGGCGACCGCGTGACGGCCAAGGCCGTGACCGCCGGCGGCGTCAACAGCGTGCCGGGCTCGAAGCACTTCAACGACCAGGCCGATCGCTATGCTACCGGCAACCTGCGCGACGTCTATTTCTATCGGGAGCAGCTCGAGGGCCACACCGAGCGGACCTACAAGCCGGGCCAGAAGTAGAGATGCGAGCGAGTGGGACGTTTGAACTCGAGGACAAAGGAATAGGTGAGCCGTAGCCCGGGCGTGCCCGCGCCGTGACCCAGCCGCTGACCGTGTGCCTCACTCACGGTCGTCCGCGGCCACGCCGCGAGACGCAGCCCCCAGTTCCGCCCGAACTACGGCGGCCACGGCGATGGCCGCACTCGTTTCGTAGGTTCGAAACGGCCCCGCTGAGGTGGTCGAGCTAAAGGCTTGCGACTCGTGGGACTGATAGAACTCGAGCAAATCGCGCTGGCTGCGGACGGTGGCGCGCCCCAATACTTCGAGCGCGTGCTGCAGTTCGTGCGCCAGGGTGCTGACCAGGATCACCGAGTCGGTGTTGGCGCTCAGCCGAATCCACATGTAGCGGGCATTCCCGGTGTCTGCGATCGCGTGTAGCAGGCACCCGCGGAGCGACCGGACTGGACACGCGCCGATAGAGATGTACACGACACCGTCGGTGCGGCCGATCGCGTCTGCGAGCCGTTGCAGGGTTGGCGACCGCCGGCAGCCGTCGATGAACAGAGCCGTCAACGGCGCGTCGGGCGATCGAATCGCCGAAGACGCGGCCTCCCCGGCGGACCCGGGACAACCACGGTTAACCGGCTCAACCAGCGGCGAGAGTAACTCCCGCACGCTTGCCGGACCCGCGGGTTCCGCCGACTGGGATGCCAGCCTCACAACCGGCTCGCAACACAGTGGCAGCAGCAGATAGGGCCAGCGAGACCACGACTGCACAAGTCATTGTAGCCGTCCGGAGCCCGGTCTTCCATGACGGCCGTCATACGGATTCAGACGGGCCGGCCGGCATCGTCCGGCCTAAGGATGTGCTCGATTGCACAGGGCACCGATGTCTGTTCAGGCCGTACTGGGCCTGACCGGCGAGATGGACAACAGGAAGCGTCAGTCGTCGGCCAACCGAAAGTGCTCGAATCGGACACCCGTTTCTACGTCCCGGCCGGCTTTACTGACGACCAGCGCGGTGTTGAGAGGCCGTGCGCCGGTGTAGAACGGTGTATTCGGCTCGCCGCCTGCTTTGGGTGAGGTCGTCAGGTAGAGATCCTGGACGACACCGGCATCGATCAACTGGGTCGTCAGTGTCCGGCCGCCAATGCACGATGCTCGCGTGATGCCATGATCCGCGCGCAGCGTCTTCAATCCGGCGATGACATCAGATGCTCGGCCGCCGCTCACTACCCGGATCCATGGCCGTGGCCTGGTGTGCGGTGCCAACTCTTCCGCCCCTGTGTCGTTAGTCAAGATGAAGACACGCAGCTCGGGAACGTTGAACAACAACGCGGACTCGATGTCCAAGTCCCCGCTGCGCGTGGCCACCACCTGCGCGGGATAGCGATCAAGTCCCAGGGTGGACCGCAGGGCCACCAATTCCGGATGCCAGATGGCCATGATCATCTGTGCGCCGCGAATCGTTGAAGCGCCGGTGATGATCGCGTCGGCGTGAGCGCTTGACAGACCCTCGTAGATCAGGTGTTTGTCGGTCAGGCCTCCGCCCAGGTCCATTGGATTCTCGGCACCGGTGTTGCCATCTGAGGATCGAACAAACACGGTGTTCACCGCTGGCAGCGACGGGTCGGCCGCGTCGGATTCGAAGAACGGGCCATCGAAGCGCTCGCTCGCCCACGCGTTGGTGATCGAGCGAAGACCGAGCCCCGCACCGTGGGACTCCGTCGTGACATATCCCGGGATGCGCGCCGTCACCGCGGCGGTTGTCTTGTGGGCGACGAAAGCGGCAAGGCGTGTGGCCCAGTCCATGACGTCAATCGTATTCCCAAGGAGCAGGACCGATGTGCTCAATTGCACAGGGCGCCGAACCCGGGCGGGCGTATGCTCCCGGCACTATGGCAACGAATCCATCTGCTCCCAAACAGATCACCTGGCTGATCTGCGTCGTCCTCTACGCCGTCGCCCTGCTGGCCACGTTCGGTGTCATCAGTGTCGACAGCCAGCTCGCACAGTGGTCGTGGATCATCGGATTCGGGCTCTTGCTGGTCGCAGTGCAGGTTCGCGGACTCTGATCGGCGCAGTCCAGGTATCCTTCGACGGAACTGGCAGCGCTGCGACCCTCAAGCTGCACCCCTGGCGGTACCGGGCACCTGCGCCAGACACCGAGAGCGCTCTCATGCAAGGCAGGCTAGCGTATCGTCCGATATCATGAGCAGCATGACTCTCCGCATTACCAGCGGCGCCCTGTGCGCGCTTGCGCTCACCGCCGCGTGCACCAGTACGCCCACCGTGGCGCCCGCCGACACGCTCCTGACGAACGGGCGCGTCTACACGTTCACCTGGGACGACCCCGCCGCAGACGGCAAGCCCGCCGCCGGCGCCCCACATTCTGTCGACGGCTGGCGGCCCGATGCCGAGGCCGTCGCCATCCGCGCCGGCCGGATCGTCTTTACTGGAACGTCGCAGCAGGCCGAGGCCTATCGCGGCCCCGCCACGAGCGTGGTGGACCTGAAGGGCGCCACCGCGCTGCCGGGGCTGGTGGATTCGCACGTGCACATCCGGGAGCTTGGCCAAGCCGAGACACAACTGGACTTGACCGGCGTGGCGACCGAAGAGGAAGCCGTGGCCCGCACGGTCGCGTACGCGGCCAACGTGCCCAAGGGCGAGTGGGTGGTGGGCCGGGGTTGGGACGAGGGTGCGTGGGCCGGCCGATACCCCACGATGCGCTTGTTGAGTGAGCGGGTACCTGACCACCCGGTCGTGCTCGACAGCCTCCACGGGTTCGCCGTGTGGGGTAACCGGCTGGCCTTCGAGAAAGCCGGTATCACCCGCGCCACCCAGCCGCCGGTAGGGGGCGAGATTCTGAAAGATGCGAAGGGCGAGCCGGCTGGCACGCTGCTCAATCGCGCCGTGACGCTGCTCGAGGGCGCGGTGCCGCCGCCGCCGCCCGACCAGGTGCGCGCCTGGGTGCTGGCCGGACTCAAGCGCATGGCCCGCGACGGGTTCACCGGGGTGCACGAAGCCGGCGCGGACGCGGAGCTGATGACGGCGTTCGAGGCGCTCGAGGCCTCGGGCGAACTGCCGGTGCGCGTCTACGCCATGCTCTCGGCCCGCGACACGGCGCTCAGCCGCGCCTGGTTGAAGAAGGGCCCCCGCCTCGAGCCGGCGGCCATGTTGACCGTGCGATCGGTGAAGGCGTACTACGACGGCTCGCTCGGTTCGCGCGGCGCGCGCCTGATCGACGACTACGCCGACCAAAAGGGGCACCGCGGTGTGAGCGGCGGCAACTACGGATTCGACCAGGCCCTGGTGGCCGAGCTGATGACGGCGGGCTTCCAGGTCGGCATTCACGCCATCGGCGATGCCGGCAACCGTGAGACGCTCGACTTCATCCAGTCGGTGCAGGACCGCAACGCCGCCGTGCGCAACAATCGCAACCGCATCGAGCACGCGCAGGTCGTCCACCCCGACGACTTCGCGCGCTATGCCTCGCTCGGCGTGATTGCCTCGGTGGAACCGCCGCACGCCGTGGAAGACAAGCCGTGGGCCGAAGCCCGCCTGGGGCCCGAGCGCGTAAAGGGTGCCTATGCGTGGCGGACGTTCCGCCAGCGTGGCGTCAGGCTCGCCTTCGGCTCCGACCTCACCGGCTCGGACCACTCGATTTTCTACGGCCTGCATGCGGCGATCACGCGCCGCGACAAGGCGCAGCAGCCCGAGGGCGGCTGGTATCCCGACCAACGCGTGACCCCCGAGGAGGCCGTGCGCGGGTACTCAACGTGGGCGGCGTACGCGGCGTTTGCCGAGGGCGACCGCGGCACGCTGGCCGTGGGCCGCGCCGCCGACATCACGGTGATGGACATCGATCCGCTGGTCGTGGGGTCGACCACGCCGGAGGCGCTGTTGAACGGTGCGATCCGATTGACGATGGTGGGGGGCCGCATCGCGCACGAAGCGCCGTAGATTGCTGGGTCGACAACAAGGGGGACAGCCGCAGATTCAACTGGGTCCGACCCGCCGTCAGATCATCGCGCCGGCGACCTTGGCCACTACCGACTGCGCCGCGATCACGAGCCGGCCAGTCCACTGGGCCATCGCCTGCCGCGCATCGTCGGCATGCCCCATGCAGTCGATCACGATCAGGTCGAGGTCGGCGCCACGCAGCTCGTCGGCCGCGCGCGCCATCTCGTCGTCGCGCGACGGTGAGGCCCAGGTGACCGTCGGCGCGAAGCCATCGGCCTGCCACTTGCGTTCGGCGTAGGGCACCTGCGCCCGGTTGGGCGTGACGATGCCGACGCGGCGGGTACGGCTGAGGGCGCCGGCGACGGCCGGCACGATGCGGCCAGGCAGCAGGATGGGGACCGGACACGGTATGTCGGGAAAGGCGCCCGCGCACGCCACCACGATCGCCACGGCGCCATCGGCGGCCAGCCGGCGCGCCGCCGCCGTGACGCGTGGCACCAGGCGATCCAGCGGCACCTCGATGTGCGTGCCAGACGCCAGACGCACCAGCAGCGGATACTCGAGCGCCTCACACCCTGACGCCGGACTTTCCTGGAGCGCGGCCAGGGCCTCAGGGCGGATACCGTCCAGTGCGCCCGCGACTCGCACTTCCGCACGCGGCGCCTCCGCGCCAAAGGCCTCGGCCAGATCCGGACGCGGCGTTTGCCCGATGGTGACGATGCCGAGGATGGGCGTCACGCCGGCCTCACGAAGCGGCCGTGCCCGGCGGGGCCGGTGATGGCGCCCTCGTGGAAGACGCGCAAGCCGCGCACGAAAGTGGAGATCACGCGCCCGCGCATCCGCACACCGTCGTAGATGGCCATGTTGTCTCGCGACCTGCTGAGGGCCTGCCGGCTGTCGTAGGTCCAGTCCGCACCGAGATCCACCAGCGTGAGGTCGGCGTCAGCGCCCTCGGCCACGCGGCCCTTGCCCGCCAGTCGAAACAGGTCAGCGGCGCGGGTCGCGCATAGTTCGACCATGCGCGGCAGCGTGAGCCGTCCTTCGGCGACCGCCGTCAGCATCAACGGCGCCATCACCTCGAGACCGCACAAGCCGGGCGGCGCCTTGAAGATGTCGTCGGCGGCAGCGGCCTTCTCGTGCGCGAGAAACGGCGAGTGGTCGGTGCCGAGATAGTCGATGTGGCCGGCGTCGAGGGCACGCCAGAGCGCCTGCACGCCCTCGGCCGAGCGCAGTGGCGGGTTGCATTTGGCAAACGGCCCGAGGCGGTCGAGCGCTTCCTCCGTGAAGAACAGGTACGGCGGACAGGTCTCCACCGTCGCGTCGAGGCCGCGCGCGCGCGCGTCAGCCACCAGCTGCGCTGACCGGGCGCTCGAGCAGTGCACCACACCCACGGGCCCGCCGCACTCGGCGGCCAGCGCCAGCACCATCGCGACTGACACCTCTTCCACGATCGGCGGGCGGCTCTCGGCGTGAGCCCGCCCGCGGCGGCGTCCGGCCTCGGCCAGTTGCGCCTGCAGGGCCTGGAACATCGGCGTGTCTTCGCAGTGGAAGCAGTGCCGCAGGCCGGTGGCGGCGACCGCCGTCATCACGCCCCGCAGGGCCGCGTGATCGGTGCACCACAGGCCGAAGAACTCGTCGAGCCGTGTTGGCGGAGGCGGCTGCAGGAACGTCTTGAACGCCACCACCCCGGCGGCGGCCTGGCCGGCGATCTCGGCCAGGTTCTCGTGCCCGGCGCCGCCGTAGAGCGCGAAGTCGATGTACGCCTCGGGGGTCATGGCCGCGATGCGACGCTCGACCCCGTCGGCGCTATTGGTCGGCACCTTGGCAATGGGCATCTCGAACAGCGTCGTGATGCCGCCGGCTGCGGCCGCGGCGGTGCCCGACCGGAAGTCCTCGCGCTCGGCCACGCCCGGGTGGCGCGTGTGCACGTGCGTGTCGATGAGGCCTGGGAGCGCGTGCAGGCCGCTGGCGTCGATCACGCTGGCGGCCGGCGGCCGCGCGGCGGGATCCAGAATGCCGGCAATCGTGCCGGCCCTCACTGCCAGTGACGCCGGCGTCACGGTGGCGCCGGTCACGACCGTGGCGCCCGTAATCAGCAGATCAAATTGGTCCGGCATGTTTCTCAAGGCGCCAGCAAGTCCGCGTCGCCCGCAGACGTGAGGTCGGCCTTACGGAAGCTCGAAGAAGAACGTCGCACCCTGACCGGGCTTGCTCTCGGCCCAAACGCGCCCGCCGTGCCGCTCTATGATCCGCTGCACGGTCGCAAGACCCACGCCCGTGCCCTCGAATTCGTTCGACGTGTGGAGACGCTCGAAGGGCGCGAACAGACGATGCGCGTCCTTCATGTCGAAGCCCGCACCGTTATCGCGGACGAAAAAGGCGGCGCGGCCACCGGCCGCCACCGTGCCGATCTCGATGCGCGAATGCGGGACGCGCGAGGAGTACTTCCATGCGTTGCCGATGAGGTTGTCCATGGCGGAGCGCATCAGGCTGGCGTCGACCGTGCAGCGCAGACCAGGCGCGATGGTGACGGTCGCCTCGCGCTCGGGCGAGATCAGGCGAAGGTTCGAGACGACCTCGTGGCACAGCCGCGAGAGGTCGATCTCCGAGCGTTCGAGCGGTGCGTTACCCACTTTCGCGAGCGCCAGCAGGACGTTGATGAGCTCGGTCATGTGCGACACCGAGCGCCGGATGCGGGCCAGGGATTCGGCCACGAGTGGCGGCAGGTTGTCCTGGTCATGGGAGAGGATCGCGCAACTCTGCGAGATCACCGAGAGCGGCGCGCGCAGGTCGTGGCTGACCGTCGCGTTGAACGCCTCGACGTCGCGTAACGACGCCTCGACAGTCCGGGTGCGCTCGGCCACCCGGCGCTCCAGGGCGGCGTTGAGCTGCAGGACCTGCTCCTCGGCGAGCTTTTGATCGGTGCAATCCTGGCACACACCAACCAGGCGCGTGAGTTTGCCGGCGTCGTCGAGCACCGGATACGCCCACGTGTGCAAGTAACGGAGCGTGCCATCGGGACGGAAGATCCGCTCGTCGTGCGAGTAGGGCACGTGCTCCAGGAAGACCCGGTTGGTCGCGTCAATCACGCGCTGGCGATCGTCGGGATGCACCATCGTCAGGTACGCCTCGTAGCTGGGCGTATACTGCGCGCGCTTCAGCCCGTAGATCTGGTACAGCTGGTCGGACCATTCAGCCGTCGGCTGGCTGATGTCCCATTCCCACGTGCCGAGGTGGGCCACGCCCTGGGTGTCAACCATGAGCTGCTCGCTTCGCTGGAGGCGGAGCTCGGAGCGCTTGAGCGCCGTCTCGTCGGTGGCGATGCAGAGGTAACCGGTGATGGTTTCGCGCTCGCGCAGGGGAGAGAGGGCATAGCGCGCCCACGTGCGGACCCCGCTACGGTCGAGTTCGCTGGCCTCGAAGGCGCCGGTCTCCCCGCTCGTGAGCGCCCGGGCCGCAACGGCGGCGAGGCGCCCGCGCGCCTCGTCAGCGAAAAGGCCGGCGGCTGGTGCGCCTTCCTTGACCGCATCGCCCCAGTGCGCTCGCGCCGCGGCGTTGGCAAAGGTCACACGGCCATCGGCGCTGGCGGCGAAGACGACATTGGGAGTCGACTCGAGCGCCCAGCCGAGCGCGTCGATTCCGGCGGCCAACAGCTTCGCACCCACGGCGGCCGTATTATGTCACAGCACTTCGCGGCCCCTTCCTTCGATAGAATTGCGAAATGATGGCCCCAGGCCCCACCACGCTCGAACAGAACGGCATCCGTCTCGAACCGCTCGGGCCTCAGCATCGCGAGGGCCTCGCCGCCGCCGCTGCCGACGGCGAGCTGTGGAAGCTCTGGTATACCTCGGTGCCCGACGCGGCCGGCACCGCGCCCTACATCGCCGCTGCCCTGAAGGGGCAGGCCGACGGCCACATGTTGCCGTGGGCCGTCCGCGACCTCGTGTCGGGGGACATCGTCGGCAGCACGCGCTACCACGACATCGTCCCGGCGATCGATCGCGTCGAGATTGGCTACACCTGGTACGCGGCACGCTGCCAGAAGAGCCACGTCAACACCACCTGCAAGCTTCTGCTGCTGTCGCACGCGTTCGACACACTTGGCTGCAGGGTGGTCGGCCTGCGCACCGACAACTTCAACTTCGTGTCACAGAAGGCGATCGAGGGGATCGGCGCGAAGAAGGACGGCGTGTTGCGCCACCACCAGGCCCGTGCCGATGGCACCGTGCGCGACAGCGTGCTGTACAGCATCCTCGCCGGCGAGTGGCCGGACGTGAAGCGCCACCTGGAGTTGAGGTTGGCTCGTCGGTCCGGCTAAAAGCCGGACACCACATCAATGTGGAGTCCGCCGTCAGGCGGACTCGTCAGCGTTAGGGCCTGCGAGGTGGGTGTGCAACCAATGTCTACTGTCGCGCTTGTCGCTCTCGCGGCGTCGCTGGCGCTGGCGGTTGAGCCGATTCAGATCTCGGCACGGGCGCGGTCGCTGCGCCCCGGAGAGGTCGTCGTCCTCGCCATCGTGCCGCCAATCGCAACCGACGCCATGCGCGTGCTGGCTTTCGATCGGGAAGTCGCCGCATACCAGGACGGCGACACCTGGCGCGCCATCGTTGGCGTGGATCTCGACGTCGAGCCGGGCACGTATCAGGTCACGGTTGAGAGCGCGAGCGCAGAGGCAGTGGCGCGGGGAACCCACGATCTTCGCATCGTGCCGCGGACGTTCCGCACCCGCCGCCTGACGGTCGATCCGGCGTTCGTAACGCCGCCAGTCGCCGAGCAGCCGCGGATCGAGCGTGAGTCAGCGTTGCTCGCCGCGACCTGGCAATCGTCAGCCCCCAACCGGCTGTGGACGACGGCGTTCATTCGGCCGGTGCCGCACGTCGCGAACAGCGCGTTCGGCACGCGCAGCATCTTCAACGGGCAGCCGCGCAACTCGCATGGTGGTGCGGATTTTCTGAGTCCGGCCGGCACTCCGATCCGCGCGCCAAACGCCGGACGCATCGCGGTGGCGCGCAGCCTGTACTTTTCGGGCGGCACCGTGATCATCGACCACGGGCTCGGCCTGTTCTCGACGCTCGCGCACTTGTCGAGGATCGACGTCGAGGAGGGGGCGATGGTCACGCCGGGCCAACGCGTCGGCCTGGTTGGCGCCACCGGGCGGGTCACCGGTGCTCACCTGCACTGGGCCGTGCGCGCCGGCGAGGCGCGCGTCGATCCGTTGTCGCTGCTGGCGGTGCTCGGGCAGCCACGCTCCGCTGGTTAAGGTATCCATCCTGGAGACTAAAGGCCGGGGCGCAGGCTCAGTTGAGGGCAGCGCCCCGCCGGCAAGCCACGCCTCCGCTGGCGTCCTTCTTGCACTCGATAAAATCGAGGTAGAAGCCAGACGTGTCCATAATCTTCGAATCGGTCCAAACCGAAGGCATTGCCGAGTTGTCGTACCTCATCGGCGACGATAAGACCGGCACGGCGGCCGTGATTGACCCGCGAGCCGACGTCGCGATCTATGTGGAACTGGCACGCAAGCGCAAGGTCTCGATCACGCATGTCTTCGAGACGCACATTCATGCAGACCTCGTCAGCGGTGCGCGAGAACTTGCCGACCGCACGCAAACCGCCAGCATTTGTGTGAGCGAAGAAGGAGAGGCGCAGTACGGCTTTGAGCACCAGCTCGTGAAGGATGGCGACACCTTTGAGTTCGGCGATCTGGTCCTGACCGCCCGCCACACGCCTGGGCACACGCCGGAACATATGTCCTACGAGGCGGCCGAGAAGAAGCGGGCGCCCAGACCGTGGGGCGTGTTCACCGGCGATTCACTCTTCGTCAACTCCGCCGGCCGTCCGGACCTCATGGGCAGCGATCAATCTGAGGAACTTGCCGGGGAACTGTACGACACCCTCTACTCGTATTACCTGCAGCTCAACGACGATGTCATCATCTATCCAGCGCACGGGAGCGGTTCGCCGTGCGGAGCGTCGATCGGCGACCGGCTGACCAGCACCATCGGCTACGAGCGGAAATTCAATCCGTACTTGCAGCGCCCCAATCGCGACGAGTTCAAGGAGTTTGTCTTATCCACCGCGCCGCCCGAGCCGGCCTACTACAAGCGGATGAAGAAACTCAACGCGCAGGGGCCGGAGGTGATCGGAACTCTCCCGTTCGTGCCGGGTCTCCCACCCACGGCCTTTGCGGCGGCCGTCAAGAGCGGCGACTCGGTGCTGGTGGATACTCGCAGCATGTTGGCGTTCGGGGGCGGCCACATCAAGAATGCCCTGAACATCGCCGGCTCGCCTGAGCTGTCGATCTGGGCCGGCTGGCTGATCGATCCCGCGCGGACCATCTTGTTGGTTCTGGAGAGCGATCAGGACGTGGATAATGTCGTGCCGCTTTTCGTGCGAACCGGCTACACCCGGTTCGCCGGTTACCTGGTCGGCGGCATGAAGGCCTGGAACAACGCCAGCCTGCCCCTTCTGGACGTGCGTCAGATGACGGTTCACGAGCTGAAGGACCGCGCGGACGAACTGCAGATTGTGGATGTTCGTTCCCCCGACGAATGGAAAGAGGGGCACATCCCCGGCGCGCTCCACATCTTCTTGCCTGAATTGGAACAACGCGCTGATGAACTCCAGAAGGAGAAGCCCGTCGTCATCTACTGCGACAGCGGCTACCGGGCCAGCCTGGGCACCAGCATTCTCCAGCAGGAGGGCTTTCACGTTCACAACGTCCCCGGAAGCTGGCAAGCCTGGAAGAGCGCGAAGTTCCCAGTTGAAAAGTAACCCACATCACAGGCACCCCATCATGAGCTGGCCAACCCTCGCGACCCCGCTCGCCCTTCTCCTGCTGCCGGCGATCGCCGCGGCGCAGCAGGTTGGTACGGACCCGCTGCAATACTCGGGACCTGCGTGGTCGCCCTACCTGGTCGGCGCGTTGATTGGACTCCTGACGATGCTGACCTTTTACGTATCGGACGCACCCCTCGGTGCTTCGAAGGCGTACGCCCGCGTCGCAGGGCTATTGGGCAAGATGGTCGCGCCCAGGCATACCGAGTCGCTCAAGTTCTACCAGGCCAATAAGCCAAAAGTGGACTGGGAAGTCATGCTCGTCGTCGGAGCGATCGGCGGCGCGTTTCTGGCCGCCTGGCATGGGAACGAGCTGACTGGCGAATGGTTGCCGCCCATGTGGGAAGCACGTTTTGGTGAGGGCAGCTACGCGCTGCGAACGGCCACCGCCTCGATCGGAGGCGTGTTCATGGCCTTTGGTGCGCGACTGGCCGGTGGCTGCACCAGCGGCCACGGCATCAGCGGTGCGTTGCAGCTGTCCGTCGGTTCCTGGGTGTCGTTGATCTGTTTCTTCATGGGCGGCATCGCCACCGCCATGTTGATGTTTCGCCTTTAAGTGCCCACCATGTCCGTTGCCACCACAGTCCAGAAATCACACGGTCTGCCCGTCGAGAGAGGCGGGCCCGAGAAAGATACAGCTGGGGGAAAAGAGTTCTCCACCAGGCAACTGGTGTTGGGCTTGCTGTTCGGCTTGATCTTCGGGTTCCTGCTGCAAAAGGGCGGCGTCGCCAAGTACCACATTCTGCTGGGTGTCTTGCTGCTGGAAGATTTCACCGTGGTCAAGGTCATGCTGTCGGCGATTATCGTCGGCAGCATCGGCGTCTTCAGTCTCTACGCGCTCGGCCTGGTCAAGCTGCACATCAAGCCAACCCGCTACGCCGCCAACATCAGCGGGGGACTGCTCTTTGGTGTCGGATTCGCGCTGATCGGGTATTGTCCCGGCACGGGTGCGGCGGCCCTCGGTCAGGGAAACTGGGATGCGATTGCCGGTGTCGCCGGACTCATGCTCGGTTCGTACTTATTTGCCGAAGCCTCTGGCTGGCTCGGCAAGACGCTAATGAAGGTCGGGGATCGAGGCAAGCTGATGCTGCCCGAACTGGTCGGCCTCCGCCTGTCGACGTTCATGCTGATCCTCATACCGCTCCTGACCGCCGGCCTCGTGGCCATCGACAGGTTCACAGCCCGATAAGCCCGGGAGGTCGCCGCATCCACAGACGGCGATGCCTGCCGCCTGACGGTCGATCCGGCGTTCGTGACGCCGCCCATAGCCGAGCGCCGCGAAATAGCTGCGACAGCGATCTGACCAGGAACTGCCGGCGTGGTTGACTCGGACGGCCCGACCGACCACTATCGGCCTCACGCCTCATGGCCCGACCACTTGAGCGCCTCCTGAACCTGCAGCCGGGCGACACCACCCGCGGGCTCCTCCTGTTCGCGTACCTGTTCCTCGTCATGTCCAGCTACATGGCGGCGCGGATCGCGCGTGACGCATTGTTCCTGGACGACTACCTCGCGGTCGATCTCGCCTACGTCGATCTCGCGAGCGCGGGACTCATCGGCGCCGTCGTAGCCGGCTACCTGTCGGTCGGGCGGCACCTGACGCTGCCGATGCTCCTGGCGGGCAGCCTGCTGGTCTACACGACCAACCTCGTCGCGCTGTGGTATGTCGCCACGGTTCACGATCCGCCCTGGCTCTCTCCGGTCATCTACATCTGGGTCAGCCTCTTTGGCGCGCTCGCGCCGGTGCAGGTATGGACGCTCGCGAGCTACGTGCTGACGACGCGCGAAGCGAAGCGGGTGTTCGGCCTGATCGGCAGCGGCGCGATTCTTGGCGCGGTCGTCGGCGCCAAGCTCAGCGGCCTGCTGGCGCGGCTGTTCGGCGCCGAGAGCCTGCTGCTTGCGGTCGCGCTCGCCATGGTGGTCTGCGCGGGGCTGGTGCCGCTCATCTGGCGGCGCCGGGACGGGATGCGCGCAACGGCGCCGGCCGAGGCAGCTCGGGTCAACGTCGTCGATAGCCTTAGAAAGATCGCTGACATCCCGTACCTGCGCGCGATCGCCCTCCTGATCCTGGTGGCCAACATCACCACGAGCCTTGCCGGATGGCAGTTCAAGGCGCTCGCCAAGTCCTTCATCCCGCAGAAGGACCTGCTGGCGGCCTTCTTCGGCGATTTCTACTTCTACGCCGGGATCCTCGGCTTTCTGGTGCAGTTGGCGGTGACCGGACGGTTGCTGCGCCGGTTCGGCCTGGGGCCTGCGCTGCTGGTCGTGCCGGTGGCGTTCGTCTTCGGATCGACCGGCGTGCTCCTGTGGGGATCGGTCACGATCTGGGCGGCGATCGCGCTGCGTTCGTGCATCAACGTGCTGCAGTACTCCGTGGACAAGCCGAGCGTCGAGCTCCTGTACCTGCCGGTCCCGGCCGGGATCAAGAACCAGGTGAAGTCGTTCATCGACACGGTGGTATGGCGGTTCGGCGATGGATTATCGGCGATCGCCGTGCTGGCGTTCGGCAAGGGGATGGGCTGGGCCCCGGCGCGGGTCAGCTGGGTCGTCCTGGTACTGGTCGCCGGATGGATCGCCGCGGCGATCATCGCCCGCCGCCTCTACGTGGACACGCTCCGCGCCAGCATCCACGAGCATCGTCTCGATGCCGAACGGGCGTCGGCGGCGGTCCTGGACCGATCGATGACCGACCTCCTGGCCGTCCGGCTGACGTCCTCCGACCCGCGAGAGGTCGTCTATGCATTGAATCTCTTCGCGGTGGGACGGCAGCGAACGACGAACCCGGCCATCCAGGCGCTGCTCGATCATCCGGCGGCCGAGGCGCGGGCCAGGGCTGTGTCCTTGCTGAACGATGCCTCCGACACCACCGTCGTGCGGCGCATCGACGCGCTGCTCACAGATGAGGACCTGGACGTGCGGGTCGAGGCGATGCGATACCTGGCCCGACATGCGAATCTGGATCCCCTCACGCGCGTTGGAGAGCCCGGCGCCTTCGCCGACTACGCGATCCGGTCGGCGGTCGTCGCCTACCTCGCGCGGCCGGGCCGGGCGCAGAATCTGGAGGCCGCGCACCTGATGCTCGTGGCGCTCGGAGGCGAGGCCGGGACCGAGGGCCGGCGCGCGCGGCTCGAAGCGGCGCGACTACTGGCGCACATCGCGGACCCACCGGATCCGGTGGCCGCCCTGCACGCGCAACTGCTCGCCGATGACGACGCCGGCGTGGCTCGCGAAGCGCTGCGCGCGGTGTCCCGCCATCCGCACTCGGACCTCTTGCCGTGCTTGCTCGACCTCCTGAAACACCCCGACCTCGCGCAGGACGCGGCCGAGGTGCTCGCGCGGATGGGGACACCGGCCGCCGCGAAGGCGCTCAACGACGCGGTGCTGGAGGGCGACACCGCGCTGCGGTTCCTGGTAATTGCGGCGCTCAACAAGCTGCACCAGACGCATCCCGAACTGCCGCGCGACCGGTCGCTGATCGAGACGGTGTTGTCGGCAGAGATCCTCGGCCACTATCGCTCCTACCAGTTGCTGGGGACGATGGTCGATGGTGCTGACGTGGCGGATCCGGCCGTGACGGGACTGCGGGAATCAATGCCGCAGGAGGTGGAGCGGATCTTCCGGCTGCTGGCGCTGCTGCATCCGGATGTCGACCTGCACAGCGCGTACTACGGCGTGCAGTCCGACAACCAGGTCGTGCACGACAACGCGCTCGAATTCCTCGACAACGTGCTGGAGACGGAGATCCGCCGGCTGGTGGTGCCGCTCGTGGACAGCACGGTGAGCGTCGCCGAACGGAGCCGGCTTGCGAATGAAGTGCTGGGTCTTGATGGCGCGTCGCCGGTCCGGCTAAAGCCGGACACCACATCAAATCGGTCCGGCTGAAGCCGGACACTGCATGAAATGTGGAGTCCGCCTTCAGGCGGACTAATCAGCGTTGGGATCTTCGAGGTAGGTGTAGCCCTGCAGCGCCTCTTCGTAGAAGCGCAGCAGCCGGCCGGCCTGCGGGTCTTCCATGCGGCCGCCATTCACCGCCTGTTCCACGTCGCGGCGCAGTTTGCTCATCAGCATTTCCGGTTCGAACTCCACGTACTTCAACACCTCGCGGACGGTATCGCCCTTGATGATGTGCTCGACGCGCGCGCCTTCGGTGTGGTCAATGCCGTTCTCGCCGAGCGAGATGTGCACCGCATGGGTGTCGCCGAACAGGTTGTGGAGGTCGCCCAGGATCTCCTGGTAGGCGCCGACGAGGAAGACGCCAAGGTAGTAGGGCTCCCCGTTGAAGCGGTGGAGCATGATCGTCTTCTTGACGTCGCGGCGATCGATGAACGAATCGATCTTGCCGTCCGAGTCGCAGGTGATGTCGCTCAGCACGGCGTGTTCGGTCGGCCGCTCGTTGAGGCGGTGGATCGGCATGACCGGGAACAGCTGCTTGATCGCCCAGCTGTCGGGGATCGACTGGAACAGCGAGAAGTTGCAGAAGTAGGTGTCTGAGAGCAGCTCTTCGAGCGCCTTCAGCTCTTCCGGCACGTCCGGCATGTCCTTGCACAGCTTGTTGATCTTGTCGCAGATCGCCCAGTACAGGTTCTCGGCGTGCGAGCGCTGTTCGAGCGACAGGTAACCGCCGCTGAACAGGTTCATGGCCATGTCGAGCGCCTGCTGCGCGTCGTGATAGGTCTCGGTCGCATTGCGCCCGGTGACACCGTGATATGCCTCGATCAGGTCCACCAGCGGCCGCTCGAAGTCGTCCTTGACCTCGGTCGGGATCGTCTCGTCGCCGAAGTTGAGCGTGCCGAGCACGTTGAAGATCAACATGCTGTGATACGCGGAAATCGCGCGCCCGCTCTCGGAGATGATCGTCGGGTGCTTGACGCCGGCTTCGTCGCACACCGTCTGGATGTGATAGACGACGTCGTTGGCGTATTCCTGGAGCGTGTAGTTCATGGACGACTCGAAGTTGGTCTGCGAGCCGTCGTAGTCCACACCCAGGCCGCCGCCGACGTCGAGGAATTCCAGTCCGGCGCCCTGCTTGGCCAGCTCGCAGTAGACCCGGGCTGCTTCGTTGAGGGCGCCCTTGATGATGCGGATGTGCGTGATCTGGCTGCCGAGGTGGAAGTGCAGCAGCTTCAGGCAGTCTTCCATGCCGCGCTTCTTCAGTTCTTCGAAGCCGCGCAGGATCTCGGTGACCGTCAGGCCGAACTTGGAACGGAAGCCGCCAGACGATTGCCAGCGCCCCGAGCCGCGGGCGGCCAGCTTGACGCGCATCCCGATGTTCGGGCGCACGCCGACCTTCTCCGCGTACTCCAGCACCAGGTCGAGCTCGGTGTACTTCTCGACCACCGGGATGATCTGCCGTCCCATCTTCTGGGCCAGCATCGCCATCTCGATGAACTCGTAGTCCTTGAAGCCGTTGCAGATGATCGGCGTGTCGTTATTGGCCATGGCCGACACGGCCAGCAGTTCCGGTTTGCTGCCGGCTTCGAGGCCGAAGCCGTACTGGGCGCCGAAGTTGAGCACCTCTTCCACGACCTGACGCTGCTGGTTCACCTTGATCGGGTAGACGCAGACGTACTTGCCCTGGTACTGGTTCTGGTTGATGGCGCTCTGGAACGCGCCGTGAATCTCGCCCAGCCGGTGCTTGAGGATGTCGGTGAAGCGGAGCAGGATCGGCACCGCGAGGCCGCGCAACTGCAGCCGATCGATCAACCGTTTGAGATCGACGCCGCGTAGCGGATCCTTGTTGGGGTGGACTTGCAGGTGGCCTTGTTCGCCCACCGAGAAGTAACCCTGGCCCCAGCGGGGGACGTCGTATAACTCGGCGGCTTCGGTGGCCGACCAAGGGGTGCTTCCGGGGCTGGTGCCCGCGTTCAGGCTTCCGCCTGCAACTTTGCTCATCTTCTGGATAAACAGAATAAACGGAAAAAACCTGACCGACTCAGTTTTTTTCGGTTGCGCAGAAAACTGTCGGCTCCTGCTTCAGCCGGAGCGTTAAGCTCTTGGTCATGTCTGACCGGATTCCCGCCATCAAGGTGCTGTTGCTGCCGAAAGACACCAACGCGCTCGGCACCATCTTCGGCGGCGTCATCCTCGCCCATGTGGACCTGGCGTCGGCCGTCGAGGCGCGCAAGACCGCGCCTCATCGCTACGTGACCAAGGCCATGAACGCCGTCGAGTTTCACGCGCCGGTCTTCGTGGGCGACCTGGTCAATTTCTTTACGGAAACGACCCGGGTCGGCCGCACCTCCATCACCGTCAAGGTGCTGGTCGAAGCTGAACGGTGGGGCGCCGGTCACGGCGAGCGGGTCAAGGTGACCGAGGCGGAAGTGGTGCTGGTGGCCGTTGGCGCCGACGGCGTGCCCATCCCGATCCGCTCCGAATGACGGCCACAGATTCGACACAGGCCACAGATTCGACACCAGCCACAGATTCGACACAGATTAGCCACAGATGATTGCTGCATACGCCCCAGGTTCGGTCTCTAACGTCGCTTGTGGCTTCGACGTGCTCGGCTTCGCCCTCGACGAACCCGGCGACATCGTCATTGCCGCGCAAAAGGACGGCGCCGGGGTCACGATCGCCGGCATTGAAGGCGATGGCGGCCGGTTGCCGACTGATCCTGCCCGAAACACCGCCGGGGCAGCAGTCCAGGCCTTGCTGCAGCGGCTCGAAACCACCCGGGGCGTCTCGCTCACCATCCACAAGGGCCTGCCGCTCGCCAGCGGCATTGGCAGCAGCGGCGCCAGCGCGGTGGCGGCGGTCGTCGCCGTCAACGAACTCCTGGGCCGGCCGGCGACCCTCGAGCTGCTGCTGGCGTGCGCCATGGCCGGCGAGCAGGCGGGGTGCGGTGCCTCGCATCCCGACAACGTGGCGCCTTCGCTGTACGGCGGATTCATCCTGGCCCGCAGCGCCAACCCTCCCGACATCGTCCGGCTGCCGGTACCCGATGGGCTGGCCTGTGCGGTCTTGCATCCCCACGTGGAGGTGCAGACCGGCGCCGCGCGAGCGCTGCTCGGCGACCAGGTCAGCCTGCGCGACGCGGTCCGCCAGTGGGGCAATCTGGGGGCGCTCGTGGCGTCGTTGTTCAACGGCGACCAGGCGCTGCTGTCGCGGTCGCTCGAGGATGTGATTGCCGAGCCCAGGCGCGCCTCGCTGGTGCCGGGCTTCCACGCCGTGAAGGCCGCCGCGCTGGCGGCCGGCGCGCTCGGCTGCAGCCTGTCGGGATCGGGACCGAGCGTGTTCGCTCTCGCCAGTTCACTGGCGGTGGCGAGGCACGCCGGCGAGGCGATGCAGCGCGCGTTCAACGCCGAGAGCGGCGTCGGCGCCGACTTGTGGGTGTCGCTGGTCGGCCGTCAGGGGGCGCGGGTGATCTCGTGATTTGCATCAGCACGCGAGGCAAGGCCCCGGCCGTGCCTTTCCGCGAAGCGGTCGTGGCCGGCATCGCCCCAGACGGCGGGCTGTATGTGCCCGCCACGCTCGAGCGCCGGCCTGTGGAGTGGTGGGACCGGCTTCGCCTGGCGCCGTTCCCCGAGGTGGCCGTGGCGATGGCTCAGTCGTTGCTGGGCGACGAGTTCGACGAGGCCGAGTTGGCCGCGCTGATTCGCGACGCGCTCAACTTTCCCGTGCCGATTGTCCGCTTCGATGAGTCGTTGCGGGTCGTTGAGCTCTTTCACGGCCCGACGTTCGCGTTCAAGGACTTCGGCGCGCGCACACTGGCCCGATTCCTCTCGCATCTCGACCTGTCCACCGATGCGCCTCGCGCGAAGGTGACAGAGCTGACGGTCCTGGTGGCGACCAGCGGCGACACCGGCAGCGCCGTGGCCCAGGCGTTCTGGGGCGTGCCGCGCACCCGCGTGGTGGTGCTCTATCCCGAAGGCCAGATCAGTACCGTGCAGGAGGCGCAGTTCACGACGCTCGGCGGCAACGTCATGGCGGTGGCCGTGGCCGGCTCGTTCGACGATTGTCAGGGCCTGGCGAAGCAGGCGTTCGCGGACGAGGGGCTGCGGCAGCGTGTGCGGTTGACCTCGGCCAACTCGATCAGCCTGGGGCGGCTGGTGCCGCAGATGTTCTACTACGCGTATGCCGCGCTGAACGCGCCCCCCGGCGCGCGGGTCGTGGTTTCGGTGCCGAGCGGCAACTTCGGCAACCTGGTGGCGGGCGTCATGGCCTGGCGAATGGGCGCGCCGATCAGCGGCTTTGTCGCCGCCACCAACGTCAACGACACGGTCCCGCGGTACCTGCAGACTGGCCGCTACGAACCTCGACCTTCGATCGCGACCGTGGCCAACGCCATGGATGTTGGCGCGCCCAGCAACTTCGAGCGCCTGGCCTGGCTGTTCGGCGGCGATCGCGGCGCCATGAGCGACCTGATCACCGCGAACGCGCATACCGACGCCGACGTGAAGCGTGCAATCGCTGAGCTGCACGGGCAGTACGGATACGTCGCCGATCCCCACACGGCTATTGCCTACCTTGGCACGAAAGCACCCTGGCATCCGCCTCCGCTCGCGGACAATCGGGCGAGCTACGGCGAGACCGCGCCGAAGCGGCCTCCGGCCGCGACGGCGGGCCCTGGCACCCTGGCACCGTGGCACCTGTTCTTGAGCACCGCGCACCCTGCCAAATTCAGGGAAGTGGTGGAGCCGGCCATTGGCCAGGCCGTGCCGTTGCCCGGTCCGTTGGCCGCGGCGCTGGCGCGCCCACGCTTGGTCGAGCGCATCAGTCCCACGCTGGGACAGCTCGCGAAATTGTTATGATCGCCGGATGCCTTCGCCCGCCTCGGCGCCGTCGACCCAGGTTCCCACGCGCGAGTCTCTCGATCCCCGCTACACCTGGGATCTGACGTCGATCTTCCCGAACTGGGAGGCATGGGAGGCGGCGTTCGCGGACCTCGACGCCGGGATCGAGGCCTACAGGCAGTATCAAGGGACTCTCGCGCAGGGCGCCGATCAGCTGCTGCGGGCCTTGAAGGACCGCGACGACCTCGACCAGTTGAGCTACCGCGTGTGGTATTACCCCGCGCTGCAGTACGACGAAGACCAGCGCAACAACACCGTCAACGCCAAGCGGCAGCGTGTCCAGTTGCTGTTTGCCAAGTGGCAGCAGGCGATCTCGTGGTTCCAGCCGGAGCTGTTGCAGCTGCCGATCGAGGCGGTGCGCGAGTGGATGGCGGAATCGCCGGCGCTCGGCCTCTACCGCTTTGCCGTCGAGGAGGTGTTCCGGCTGCAGGCGCACGTGTTGAACGAGCAGGGCGAGAAGCTGCTGTCGCTGTCGGGACGCCTCGGCGGCGTGCCCAAAGATTCGTACGCGGCGCTGTCGACGGCCGATGCGCGCTTTCCGACCATCACCCTGTCGAACGGTGAATCGGTCGAGGTCAGCTACGGGCAGTACCGCAAGTTGCTGGCGACCTGCCGCGCCCAGGCCGACCGCAAGCTGGCGTACGAAGCGTTGTACGACACCTACCTCGGCACCATCAACACCTACGCCACGCTCTACAACGGCGTCATGCAGAGCGACTGGTTCGAGGCCCGCGCCCGCGGCTACCGGACCACGCTCGACGCGGCGCTGTTTGGCAACGCCATTCCCACCAGCGTCGTGGAGAACCTGATTCGCGAGGCCAAGCACGGCGTGGCGCCGTTCCGGCGCTACCACCAGCTGCGCAAGCGCGTGCTCGGGCTTCAGGACTATTACGTCTTCGACGCCTTCGTGCCGCTGGTCGATTCGAACGAGCGTTACCGCTATGACGAAGTCCTTGACTGGATCATCGAAGCGGTCGAGCCGCTTGGCGCCGAGTATCAGGCACGGGTGCGCAAGGCGTTTGCCGAACGCTGGATCGACGTCTACGAGAACCAGGGCAAGCGCAGCGGCGCGTACTCGGCGCCGGTCTACGGCGCCAACCCGTACATGCTGCTGAACTACAACGACACGCTCGACGCCGTGTTCACGCTGGCCCACGAGCTGGGCCACTCGATGCACACGCTGCTGGCGCAGGAAACCCAGCCGTTTGTCTATTCCGGCTACACCATCTTTGTCGCCGAAGTGCCCTCGACCCTCAACGAGGCGCTGCTGCTCGAGCTGATGCTGGCGCGCGCCAAGACGCGCGAAGAACGGGCGGTGCTGCTGCAACACGCCATCGACAACATCGTCGGCACCTTCTACAACCAGGTGTTGTTTGCCGACTTCGAGCTCGAGGCGCACCGGCTGGTCGAGGCCGATCAGCCGATTACCGCCGAAACCCTGAGCGCCATCTACGCGCGGTTGCTGGGCGAGTATTGGGGCGACGCGCTGTCGGCCGATACGAGGGCCCAACACACGTGGGCACGCATTCCGCACTTCTTCCAGTCGCCGTACTACGTTTACCAGTACGCGACCTGCTTTGCGTCGACCGCGCGGCTGATGGAGGAGATCGGCGGCGCCCGCGGCGCGGCCCGCGCCGAGGTCGTGACGCGTTACCTGGACCTGCTGCGGTCGGGTGGCTCGGATCACCCGATGACGCTGCTGAAGAAGGCTGGCGTGGACCTGTCGCAGCCCGACACGGTGCGAGCCGTCGTCGCCCAGCTCGACGGGTTGGTGACTCGCCTGGAAGCGGAGCTCGCGCCCTAATCGATCCGCAGCGCAGCCAGCGGATCGATCCGCATCGCGCGACGGGCCGGCACCACCGCCGCGAGCGTGGCAATCAGCAACAGCGTGACCGGCACCACCACGAAGGTCAGTGGGTCGAACGACTCGATGCCGTACAACTGGCTGTCGAGCAGTGGTGCGAGCGGCAAAGAAACTGCCAGGCCGAGCGCGACGCCGATGCCGGCAAGCCTCGCGGCCTGGCCCACGATCATGCCCAGCAGTTCCGACGGCTGCGCGCCCAGTGCCAGGCGCACACCCACCTCGCGCGTGCGCTCGCTCACAATCAACGACATCACGCCGTAGACGCCAATCGCCGCCAGGCCCAGCGCCAGGGCGCCGAAGGCGCCGACGATCAACAGGATGAAGCGCCGCGTCGCCACCGCCTCGGCACGCAGAGCCGACATGGTGCGCATGTCGTAGAGCGGCAGGTTCTTGTCGATCTGGCGCACTTCGGCGCGCACCGTCTCAGCCAGTGTCGCCGGATCACCGGCCGTGCGAAGCACGATGAACGGCGCCACCGGTGGTCCCCCTCCCTGCAAGTAGCTGATGTATAGCTCGGGCTGCGGTTCTTCCTCGAGGCCGCCGTGGCGGATGTCGCCAATGACGCCGACGATGGTCGTCCACGCACCGGCCGGACTGGGGCCCATTCTGACGCGCTGGCCGACCGCCTCCTGGTAGGGGAACAGGCGACGGGCCATGGTCTCGTTGATGACGGCCACCGGCGGCGCGGTGGCGACGTCAGTGGGATTGAAGTTGCGTCCCCGGCGGATGGGGATGCCCATGGTCTCGAAATAGTCGTGCATGGCGCGGCGGAACTGCACCTCGGGGAGTTCAGAGCTCGGGACCGGGCGTCCGTCGATCTGGATCGAGGTGGTGACCGACGTGCTGCCAAGCGGCACGCGGGTGGTGCCGCCTGCCGACACCACCCCGGGCAGGGCCTCCATGCGAGCGAAGAAGTCGCGGTAGAAGGCCAGACGATCGGGGCTGGTGGCGAGGCGTGGCGGCAGGTTCATCTGCCAGGTCAGCAGCTGCGCCGTTTCGAAGCCTGGATCGACGTTCGTCACGGAGAGGAAGCTGCGCAGCAGCAGGCCGGCACCGGTGGTGATGGCCACGGCGAGCGCGACCTCGGCGACCACCAGCCCGGCCCGGGTGCGCCGGCGCAGCGCGCCGCCGACGGTACCGCGGCTGGAGTCCTGCAGGCTGGCCTGCGGATTGACGCTGGCCGAGCTGAGGGCCGGCAGCACGCCGACCAGAATGCCGGTCAGTATCGTCGTCAGTCCGGCCGCGAGCAGCACTTCCCAGTTCACGCTCACTTCGTTCATGCGGGGCAGGTTGGCCGGAGCCAGGGCGACCAGGCCCCGGAGCGTCCACCACATCACGACCATGCCGACCAGTCCGCCGGCGAGGGCGAAGAGAGCGCTCTCGGTGAGCAACTGCCTGGCGAGGCGCGCCCGGCCGGCGCCGAGCGCGGCCCGGGTCGCGAGTTCCTTCTCGCGCGCGATGCTTCTGGCGAGCAGGAGGTTGGCGACGTTGACCGAGGCCATCAGCAGCACGAAGCCGATGCCGGCCAGCAGGATCATCAGCGCCGGACGGATCGTGCCCACCGACTGATCAATCGACGAGACCACCGTCGCGCTCCAGCCCTTGTTCGTCTCGGGATAGCTCTGTTCGAGCTGCGACGCGATCGTCCGCGCATCGGCCGCGGCCTGCTGTTCGGAGACGCCGGCCTTGAGCCGCCCGATCGCGCCCAGCCAGTGCACGTTGCGTACGATCTGGCCCGACTGATTCAGCATGCGGTTGTTCACGGCCATCGGGCCCGAGAAGGCAATGGGCAGCCACATGTCGACGCCGGTGACCCTCGTGAAGCCGCTGGGGCCGAGCATGCCGCTGTAGGGGAAGACGAAGTCCGGCGGCATGACCCCGAGCACTTCCAGCGACTGGCCCGAGACCGACAGCACCTGGCCGACGATGTTCGGGTCGCCGCCAAAGCGGCGGCGCCAGTAGCCGTCGCTCAATACGACGACGTCTGATTCTTCGCCCATCGTGAACGTGCGGCCAAGCGCAGCGGTACGCCCGAGCATGTTGAACATGTTCGACGTGACGAAGACCGAGTAAGCGACTTCGGTGCCGCTGTCGGTGACAAGCTGCGTCGGCGTCACGAACGTGAAGTAGCCCTCGAGGCCGTCGAGTGTCGTGTTCAGCCTTTGGAAGTCGAGGAAGTTGGCCGGCGACAGGGGGTTACGCGGCCGGTCTTCGGTGGTGTTGTGGCTCCACAGGTTCACCAGCCGCCCGTCATCGCGATAGGGCAGCGACTGCAGCAACACGCCGTTGACCACCGCGAAGATCGCGCTGGTGGCGCCGATACCGAGCGCCAGCGCCAGCACCGTCAGCGCGCTGAACACCGGGGTCTTGATCGCCAGCCGGAGAGTGTGACGGATGTCGGCGCGAAGGGTATCCCAGAGCATGAAGTGTCTCCCTGCGGGCTCGTAAAGATGTGGAGTGGCGTTCGGGAACATCGTCCAGCGCACGGCGGCCGCCCAGCGCTCGCCGATTCCGTTGGCCACCAGCGCCGGCAAGGCGAGACCACGACGCCGAAAGTCGTCGCGCATCTCGACGCCGAACCGTCGCCGAAACGCGCGTGGATAGGCCAGCAGTGCGAGGTTGAACAGGAATTCCGCGATCAGCGACCGCTTTGGGGTACTCACGGCCGTGCGCCCTTCAGCAGGCGACGGGTGCGGGCCGCCGTCAACTGGCCCTCGAGCCGTCCCACTTCCGCTCGCGCCACCGCGACGCCTCGGGCGGTCAGCCGGTAATAGCGCCGCCGCTCATCGCCGCTCGATGGGGCCGGCGGATCGCGCAGTTCTTCGATCAGGTCACTTTCGAGCAGCCGCGCCAGCGCCCGGTAGAGCGTTCCGGCGTGCAGCGACACCGCGTCGCCCGAGCGGGTCTCGACTTCCTGCAGAATGCTGTAGCCATGCCGCTCGCCATCGGCGAGGGCCAGCAGGATCTCGAAGGCGACTGGAGTTAGCGGTAGAAAGCTTTCGGCCCTGAATTTGTCCATACGCTCTGAGACTATACGCTCAAAGCACATAGACGGTCGAACTGCCAATAAGGTTGCAGGGACGAACATCCGCGTAATTGTCTCGGGGCCTGGCACGGTTACGCCCCGTTCTTACGCGGTTCCTGCGCGCCGCCGCTCTCGCCGGATCGCAATCGGTGACCATTTCCGGAGTCGGTTGTGGATGTCCTCAAGGTCCGCCGGCTTCATGACCTCGTCGACTTGCTCCAGCCAATTGTCGGGTAGCGGGAGGGGGCCCGGGTCCAAGATTCCCCGTTCGGTCCCGAGCCGCTCGGCGAGACTGGACCATTCCCACTGACTAGCGGAGGTGACCAAGCCGGCGCGCGCCGGGTTCGCCTCTACGTACTTCAGGGCTCGAAAATAGTAGGCTTCCGACTCGATCAGAAACGCGTGGTACCGGTGTTGGTAAACGTGGCCTTGCCCGACCGTACCCGTCGACTTCCGCCAGCGGATGGAATGGGTGGTGCCAAGCCGATGGAGGAATGCGGCCATCGCGTTGGGCTCCTCCGGCCACAACACAAAATGCCAGTGATTGGGCATCAGGCAGTAGGACACGACGCGGATGGGGCATTGGCCCTTCGCCCATGCAATCAGGTCGAGGAACTCGCCGAAGTCGCTGGGCGATGCGAACAAGCAGCGGCGATCGTTACCGCGATTGATGACGTGATGAACACTGCCGGGTGGCGAGTATCGAGTGGCTCGCGGCATGGGGACCTCCGGCCGTGACGCTCGCAAACTCGAGGCCATCCACAGGGAGCCCAACCAAAGCGCAGAAAGTGCGCGTTTCGAAGTTGAGGGGTTGCAGCAAATGCAACAAAACAGCGTGTAACCGTGCCAGGCCCCTACATGCCGATCCGGTACAGGTAGCGAAATCCTCGGAGGTACAGCTCGTGGTCCACCAGCGCCGGCGACGCATCGAACCCGTCGTCGAGCGTATTCTCCGCAAGCACCTCGTAGGTGGTTCCGTGCTTGATGACCGTGGTCACGCCGTCGCGGCTGACGATGTAGACGCGGCCATCAGCGCCGACGGGCGAGGCAAACACTTCGGGCGCTTTCGCCATGCGCAGCGACTGGTAGTGGGGCTTGCCGCTGACCGCGTCAAACGCCGACAGCAGGCCGTTGTTGGATTTCAGGAAGTACAGGATGTTGTCGTAGAGCAAGGGCGATGGCACGTACGGCGTGTCGCGATCCAACTGCCAGGCGATCGCGCCGGTCGTGCTGATATCGCCTTTGGCGTCGTTCAGCTTGATGGCTTTGAGGTTGTTGCCGCGAAAGCCGCTCATGACGAACACCATGCCGTGGCCGAAGACCGGTGACGGGATCACGTTCATCGTCGTGCCCGGACCCTCCCACACGATCTTGCCGGTCTCGAGGTCGTAACTCCGCACGCGGTTCATCGCGTTGACGATCACCTGCTGACGGCCGGCGTGCTCAACGACCAGCGGTGTCGCCCACGTGTCCATTTCATCGCGCGAAGTGCGCCACAGTTCCTTGCCGGTGGCCTTGTCGAGCGCGACGATGAACGACGGGCCGGGAATGTGATCCCAGACGACCACCAGGTACTTGCCGTGGAGCGCCGGCGTCGACCCCTCGCCGAACTGGTTGCGCATCTGCTTGTCGCCGAAATCGGTCTGCCACAGGAGCTTGCCCTGCAGATCGTAGGCATAGAGCCCGCGCGACTCGAAGTAGGCGAAGAGGTGCGTGCCGTCGGTCACTGCGGAGCTGGAGGCCCAGGACCCGTTGTCCTGGTGCGCCGCCTCGTGGGGCTCTTCTTCGCGAGCGATCCGCTCCCACACCGTCTTGCCGGTGGCGCGATCGATCGCCATCACCTTGTATTGATGGACGCCGCGCTGCGGCAGGGCGCCACGCGGTTCGTGCTGGGCCGGGCCGGTGATGCCGGCGGGAACCGCGGTCAGTACGTAGAGCCGGTCGCCCCACACCACCGGCGACGCCGAACCGCGGCCCGGAATTTCGACCTTCCACTTGATGTTCTTGGTTTCGCTCCACTCCACAGGCGGCTTCGCCGACTTCGAGACGCCCGTCATCGACGGCCCCCGCCACTGCGCCCAATACCGCTCGTCGCTCGCCGAGCCGTGAAGCACTACCAGTGGGAGGGCGAGGAGGGCAGCCAGCACGGCCAATCGTGTTCGCATGGTGCGAAATACTGCCATGGCTTGACGAGCGCTTACGTCACGGGGTATTATCTCGTTCATCCGGATTAACGGATAAATGACGCAAATCCTTGACCACATGGCCGCGCTGGCCGACCCGATTCGCTGCCGGATGCTTCTGCCTCTCGAACGGCACGAACTGACGGTCAACGAGATCTGCTCGGTGCTCCAGCTGCCCCAGTCCACCGTCAGCCGTCACCTGAAAACGCTGGCTGACGATGGGTGGGTGGTGTCGCGCCGTGACGGCACGAGCCGCTTCTATGGCATGACGCTGGAGGTCCTCGACTCCGGCGCTCAGCGGCTGTGGCCGCTCATTCGTGAACAGGTCTCGGCCACCAATGGCGCCGAGCAGGACGAGCGGCGGCTGAAGAGCGTGTTGTCGCGGCGCCGGACGAAGTCGGAGGAGTTCTTTGCCTCGGCCTCAGGGCAGTGGGACCACCTTCGCGCCGAGCTGTTCGGCGACAACTTTCACCTCTACGCCATGCTGGCGCTGATTGAGCCGACGCTGACGGTTGGCGACCTGGGCTGTGGTACCGGACAGGTGAGCGAGCTGGTCGCGCCGCATGTGGCGAAGGTGATCGCCGTCGACGGCTCCACCGACATGGTGCAGGCCGCCCGCAAGCGCTTGAAGGGCGCCACCCATGTTGACGTCCGCCGCGGCGACCTGGCCGCGCTGCCGATCGATGATGGCCAGCTGGATGTCGGAATCCTCGCGCTGGTGCTGCATCACGTGCCCGAGCCCATCCGCGCCCTGGCCGAAGTCAGCCGCGTGCTCAAGCCGGGAGGGCGCGTGCTGATTGTCGACATGCTGCCCCACGACCGCGAGGAATATCAGCACCAGATGGGACACGTCTGGCTCGGCTTCTCTGAGAAGACCATCAAGAAACATCTCGAAGCGGCCGGCTTCGAGAAGCCTGTCATCGCGCTGCTGCCGACCGAAGCGGCCGCCAAGGGCCCCAGTTTGTTTGTCGCAACGGCGAAGAAGACTTCAAAGAACGAATAGCGAGTAACGAACGCAACAAGGAGACAGAAGTTATGGCAACTGCAGTGAACGAAATGCACGCGTTTGACCTGGCCAAGAAGGCCGGCCGTGAACCCTTCAAGGTGCGCGACCTTGGCCTGGCCGAGTTTGGCCGCAACGAGATTCGCCTCGCCGAGCACGAGATGCCCGGGCTGATGGCGCTGCGCACGCGCTATGCCGGCCAGACGCCGCTGGCCGGCGCCAAGATCATGGGCTCGTTGCACATGACCGTGCAGACCGCCGTGCTGATCGAAACGCTGACCGCGCTCGGCGCCGACGTGCGCTGGGTGAGCTGCAACATCTTCTCGACGCAGGACAGCGCCGCCGCCGCGGTGGCCGTCGGCCGTCCCGAGTCCGGTGGCAGCGTCGCCAACCCGCGCGGCACCCCGGTGTTTGCGTGGAAGGGCGAGACGCTCGCCGAATACTGGTGGTGCACGGTCGAGGCCCTGATGTGGCCCGATGGCAGCGGCCCGACCATGATTCTCGACGACGGCGGCGACGCGACCCTGTTCGTGCACAAGGCGCTCGAGTACGAGAAGGCCGGCAAGATCCCGGCGTTCAATCCCGACCAGGATCCCGAAGAGTGGGGCGTGATTCTCGAGACGCTCACCAAGGAACTGAAGGCGCGTCCGGGCGTGTGGTCGAAGATCGCCCTCGGCATCAAGGGTGTCAGCGAAGAGACCACCACCGGCGTGCACCGCCTGTATGAGATGACCGCCGCCAACACGCTGTTGTTCCCGGCCATCAACGTCAACGACTCGGCGACCAAGAGCAAGTTCGACAACCTCTACGGCTGCCGCCACTCGCTGAGCGACGGCCTCAACCGCGCCAGCGACGTGATGCTGTCGGCGAAGGTCGCGGTGGTGTTCGGCTATGGCGACGTCGGCAAGGGCTGCGCCCAGGCGCTCAAGGGCCAGGGCTGCCGCGTGATCGTGACCGAAATCGATCCGATCTGCGCGCTGCAGGCGGCGATGGAAGGCTACCAGGTCACGACCATCGAGGAGGTGGTCGAAACCGCCGACATCTTCATTACGGCGACGGGCAACAAGAACATCCTGACCGTTGAGCTGATGAAGCGCATGAAGGACAAGGCCATCGTCGGCAACATCGGCCACTTCGACAACGAGATCGACATGGCCGGCCTCGCCAAGGGCGGCGCCAAGCGCGTGCAGATCAAGCCGCAGTACGACGAGTGGATCTTCCCGGCCGAAGGCAAGCGTCCCGAGCACAGCATCCTGGTGCTGGCCGAAGGCCGCCTGCTGAACCTGGGCTGCGCCACCGGCCACCCCTCGTTCGTGATGTCTTCGTCATTCACCAATCAGGTGTTGGCGCAGATCGACCTGCACCTGAGCATGAACGGCAAGCCGACGCTGTCGGGCACCCACTACGACGCCAACCGCGTCTACATCCTGCCGAAGAAGCTGGATGAAGAAGTGGCGCGCCTGCACCTCGGCAAGCTGGGCGTCAAGCTCACGACGCTGAGCAAGGAACAGGCCGACTACATCGGGGTCGCGGTCGAAGGCCCCTACAAGTCGGCGCACTACCGCTACTAGCCATGAGACAGCCGTGGGTGTGGGTGGCCTGTTGCTGCGCGGTGCTGACCGCGTGCGGCGGGTCCACCCCGACCGGCCCGTCGACCTCGCCGACTTTGTCCCGAACGCGATTCCTCGCGTTCGGCGACAGCATGACGTCCGGAGAGGTGACTAATCCCGTTGGCGGCGTCGGTGGCACCTCGTCCCATCACCCGATGGTCCTGGTGCCGGCCGCGTCGTATCCCTCGCGCTTGCTCTCGCTGCTGCAAGAACGCTACGTCCTCCAAGCGGCTTCGTTGTCGGTAATCAACGCGGGCAAGTCCCTCGAGACGGCACAGGAGGGCGCCGTGCGGTTTCCCGGTGTCTTTGCCGAGAGCCGGGCCGAGGCGGTGTTGTTGATGGAGGGTGTAAACGGGCTGGACATAGCCGGGCCCGACTTCTCGACCGACTTCATTCGGAGCATGGTGCACGTTGCCAAGGCCGGTGGCGCTCGCGTATTCGTCGCCTCGACGCTGCCGACGATTACCGGCCGGCCGCGGTCCAAGCTTCCCGCGGAACTCGTTGTCTATAACACCAGGTTGCAGCAAATGGCGCTCGCCGAGCAGGCCGTGT
Source organism: Acidobacteriota bacterium (assembly GCA_030697165.1). Classification (NCBI taxonomy): domain Bacteria; kingdom Pseudomonadati; phylum Acidobacteriota; species Acidobacteriota bacterium. The sequence goes on along the minus strand of JAUYQQ010000023.1, from coordinate 35,107 downwards.
ATGTGGATCTTTACAATACCCTGTTGCCTGAAGCCAATACGGTGATCGGCGCCGATGGCTTGCACCCGACCGAGGCGGGCTACAAGCGCATGGCCGACGTGTTCTTCGCTGCGATCCAGGCAAACCTGGAAGTGAAGTAGTCAGCGTCCTCGCTGCTGTGGCTCCCAGCTCTGGAGCACCTTCATGTAGTTTGCCCGCTCGAACGCGGCGGGATCGGCGACCCGCTGCTGGCTCATCGACCCTTTGATCTGCGCCACCGAGGTGAAGCCCTTGCGATCGAGCCAGGCGGCCAGTCCGGCCACGAGCGTGCTGGCGTGCGACGGCCCGTGCTTGAGCAGCGCCGACGTGGTCATGGTCACGTCGGCGCCGGCGAGCAGGTACTTCGCCACTTCCGTGGCCGTGTGCACCCCGGTGGTCGCCGCCAGTGAGGCCTCCACGCGGCCGTGCAGAATGGCCAGCCACAACAGGGGCAGCCGGATCTCGGCCGGCGAACTCAGTTCCGCGGTGGGCATGACCTCGAGCTGGTCGAGATCGAAGTCCGGCTGGTAGAAGCGGTTGAACAGCACCAGCCCGCGGGCGCCGGCTGCCACGAACCGGCGCGCCATCTCGCCCGTGGCCGAGAAGAACGGGCTCAACTTCACGGCGACGGGAATCGGCACGGCACCGCACACGGCCGCCACGGTCTCTTCGTAGCGCCGTTCCACGTCGCGGCCCGTGGCCAGCGGATCCGCGGGAATGTGGAAGAGGTTCAGTTCGATGGCGCTGGCGCCGGCCTCGTGCATCAACTGGGCATAGTCGACCCAGCCGGTATCGGTCAGGCCATTGAGACTGGCAATCACCGGCACGCCAACCGCCTTCCGCGCGCGGCGGACCAGGTCGAAGTAAGCCCCGGGACCGGCCGCGAAGTCGCCCATGGCCGGGAAGTACGACTCCGCCTCGGCGGTACTCTCGGCGCCGGCGGCGGTCAACCGCTCGATCGCCGTGTTCTCCCGTTCAATCTGCTCCTCGAACAGCGAGAACAAGACAATCGCCGACGCGCCGCCGTCTTCGAGCCGGCGAATGCCGTCGAGATCGTGGGACAAGGGCCCGGCCGACGCCACCACGGGGTGGGCGAGGGGCAAGCCAAGATAGGTCGTGCGCAAGTCGGGCATGGGGTTACCTCAGGTGAGCCAAATCTTCGTACTGTTTCCACTTGCGATCGACCGCGGCTTGCGCCGATCGCAGCAGGGCTTCGCCGCGCGGCGGATCGCTCAGCAGCAGCATCCGGTAGCGCAGTTCCTGCTCGGCATAGCTGCGGAACGGCATGGTCGGGCGCACCGAATCGAGCGTGAACGGCGGCTCGCCGCCGGCGCGCAGCTCCGGGTTGTAGCGAACGAGCGGCCAGTAGCCGCTGTGCACGGCGCGTGACTGCTGATCGAGGCCGTGCCGCATGTCGATGCCGTGCGCGATGCAGTGCGAGTAGGCGAGGATCAGCGACGGCCCCTCGTAGGCTTCGGCTTCGCGGATCGCGTCGAGCGTCTGCTGCGGGTTGGCGCCCATGGCGATGCGGGCCACGTAGACACTGCCGTAGGCCATGGCCTGCAGGGCCAGGTCCTTCTTTTCCGTCGTCTTGCCGGCGCTGGCAAACTTGGCCACCGCGCCAAGCGGCGTGGCCTTGGACGCCTGGCCGCCGGTGTTGGAGTAGACCTCGGTATCGAGGACCAGGACATTGACGTCGCGGCCGCTGGCCAGGACGTGATCGAGGCCGCCTGATCCGATGTCGTAGGCCCAACCGTCGCCGCCGATGATCCACACGCTGCGCCGCACCAGCTGGCCCGCGATGACGGCCAGTTGGCGCGCCAGCGGATCGTCGATGGCGGCCAGCCGCGACTCGAGTGCGGCGACCCGCGCGCGTTGCTGGCGAATGTCGTACTCCGTGCGCTGCGGCGCCGACTGTAACGCAGCGACCAGTTCGTCGCCCACGGCGCCGCGCAGCCGATCGAGCAGCCGCCGCGCGGCGGCCAGCTGGTGGTCGGCGGCGAGCCGCATGCCGAGGCCGAACTCGGCGTTGTCTTCAAACAGCGAGTTGGCCCACGCCGGGCCGCGGCCCTCGCGGTTGACCGCCCACGGTGTCGTCGGCAGGTTGCCGCCATAGATCGACGAACAGCCCGTGGCGTTGGCCACCACCATGCGATCGCCGAACAGCTGCGAGACCAGCTTCAGGTAGGGCGTCTCGCCACAGCCGGCGCAGGCGCCCGGGAACTCGAACAGCGGTTCCAGCAGTTGCGTGCCACGCACCGTGGAGAAATCCACGTGGCCGCGCTCGGTGAGTGGCAGCGTCTCGAAGAAGGCGGTACGGGCGCGGACCGGAGCGAGGTCAGCGTCGCGCGTGGTCATGTTGATGGCCCGCTGGCCGCTGACCGACGGATGCCTGACCGGGCACACCTCGACGCAAAGTCCGCAGCCGGTGCAGTCTTCCTCGTAGACCTGCAGCGTGTAGCGCGTGTCGGGAAATCCGCGCGCCTCGATCGGCGCCGAGGCAAAACCCGTGGGCGCCTGGTCCAGGTGGCGTGCGCCATAGACCTTGGCGCGAATCACCGCATGCGGGCACACGAACGAGCAGTTCCCGCACTGGATGCAGATGCCCGCATCCCACGCCGGCACTGCGTCAGAGATGCCGCGCTTCTCCCACCGCGAGGTGGCGCTCGGGAAGGTGCCGTCCACCGGGAAGGCGCTCACCGGCAACTCGTCGCCGCGCCCGGCGAGCATCACGGCGACGACGTCGCGGACGAACGCGGGCGCGCCAGCGGCCACGATCGGCAGGAGCCGGCGCGTGCCGGTCGCGGTCGTCGGCACCGGCACTGCGGCCAGGGCCGCCAGCGTGCGGTCGACCGCCTCGAAGTTCTTGCGCACGACCTCGGTGCCCTTGGCCTGGTAGGTCTTCTTGATCGACGTCTTAATCTTGGCCATGGCCTCCTCGCGCGGCAGCACGCCGGAGACCGCGAAGAAGCAGGTTTGCAGCACCGTGTTGGCGCGCGAGCCGAGACCGGCGTCGCCGGCCACGCGGTCGGCGTCAATCGTCCACACCTTCAGGCCCTTGGCGATGATGGCGTCCTGCGCGGTTCGCGGCAGCCGGTCCCACACTGCCGCCGGCGCCCATGGACAGTTGAGCAGCAGCGTGGCGCCCTGGGCCGCGATGCCCAGCAGGTCGAGCTTCTCGATGAACGCGAACTGGTGGCAGCCGATGAACTGCGCGGCGCTGACGAGATAGGTCGAGCGGATGGGATCGGGGCCAAAGCGCAGGTGCGAGACGGTTTGCGACCCCGACTTCTTCGAGTCGTAGACGAAATACGCCTGCACGTGCACGGCCGGGTCGTCGCCGATGATCTTGATGCTGTTCTTGTTGGCGCCGACCGTGCCGTCGGAGCCGAGGCCGTAGAACACCGCGCGGAAGACGCGGTCCGATTCGGTGGCGAACGAGCGGTCCACGGGAAGGCTCGTCTCCGAGACATCGTCCGTGATGCCGACCGTGAAGTGGTTGCGCGGGGCGGCCGACGCCAGTTCATCGAAGACCGCCTTGGCCATGGCCGGCGTGAACTCTTTCGACGACAGGCCATAGCGCCCGCCCACCACGCGCGGCACGGGCGGCCCGCCGGCCGCGGCGCGCTCGGCGAGCGCCGCCACAAGGTCGAGATACAGCGGCTCGCCGGTGGCACCAGGCTCCTTGGTGCGATCCAGCACGGCCACGGCCCGTATCGACGCCGGCAGCGCCGCCAGCAGGTGGGACGGCGAGAAGGGGCGGAACAGCCGCACCTGCAACAGCCCGACGCGTTCGTGACGCGCCACCAGGTGGTCCACGACCTCGCCGGCCGCGCCGGCGCCCGAGCCCATCAGCACGATCACGCGCTCGGCGTCGGGCGCGCCGGTGTACTCGAACAGGCCGTAGTGGCGCCCGGTGCGGGCGGCGAAGCGGGCCATCGCCGCCGCCACCACCTCCGGCACGCGCTGGTAGTAGCGGTTGGCGGCCTCGCGCATCTGGAAGTACACGTCGGGATTCTGGGCGGTGCCGCGGATGAACGGACGATCGGGATTGAGCGATCGCTGCCGGTGCGCCGCGACCAGGTGCTCGTCGATGAGCGCGCGCAGGTCTTCGTCCGACAGCAGGCGGATGCGGTTGATCTCGTGCGACGTGCGGAAGCCATCGAAGAAGTGGATGAACGGCACGCGCGACTCGAGCGTCGCCATCTGCGCGATGGCGGCCAGGTCGTGGGCCTCCTGCACCGAAGCCGACGACAGTTGCGCGAAGCCGGTGGTCCTCACGGCCATCACATCCTGGTGATCGCCGAAGATCGACAGTGCGTGCGAGGCAATCGCCCGGGCCGCGACATGAAAAACCGCCGGCGTCAGTTCGCCGGCAATCTTGTACATGTTGGGGATCATCAACAGCAGGCCCTGCGAGGCCGTGAAGGTGGTGGTCAGGGCGCCGGCCTGCAGCGAGCCGTGGGCCGCGCCGGCGGCGCCGCCTTCACTCTGCATCTCGATCACCGTCGGGACGTCGCCCCAGATGTTCGGGCGGCGCTCGCCCGACCACTGGTCAGCCAGTTCGGCCATGGTGGACGAGGGGGTGATCGGGTAGATCGCGCAGACTTCGTTCAGGCGATAGGCGACGCTGGCGCAGGCTTCGTTACCGTCAACCGTCGCCAGGGCGGGCGCAGCAGGTGCGTCAGGTGCGTCGGGTGCAGCAGGTGCATCGGATGCTAGCGGCATGTCGGGCCTCAGGGGACGCTCGGTTCGCGCACCATGGAAATGGCGTGGCAGGGGCACTGCTCGAAGCAGATCGCGCAGCCGGTGCACTTGCCGTAGTCGATCTCGTAGCGGCGGCCGGGGCCAAGCTTGATCACCGCGTCTTCGGGGCAGGCAGCATAGCAACCGTCGCACTCGAAGCAGGTGCCGCACGACAGGCAGCGCGACGCCTCGAAGCGGGCCGCCGGCTCATCCCAGCCCTGGACCACCTCGCCAAACGTGCTGCGGCGCTCATCGATCGGGGCGCGGCCCTGCGGCCGGTGGGCGACATCCGTGTAGAACCACAGGTGGAGCTTCTCGTAGGTCGCGAGCGGCGGCGCGCCAGCGGCCACGGCGGTGTGTTGCCGCAGGAACGCGTCGATGTGGCGGGCGGCGGTGGCGCCGTGACCCACCGCGTAGGTCACGCTGCGCTCGGCCGGCACCATGTCGCCGCCGGCGAACAGGCCGGGCCGGCCGGTCATCATGCCGGCATCCACCGTCACCGCGCCTTCGTCCGTGAACACCACGCCTTCGACGCCGCGGAGGAAGCCGGTGTCGCTGTCCTGGCCCAGGGCCATGATCAGGTGGTCGGCGTCAATGGTCTCGAACTCGCCGGTGCCGACGGCGCGGCCGCTCGCGTCAAGCGCCATCACCTCGACGGTGACCGTGCCGTCGGACAGACCGGCGATCGAGCGGAGCCAGTGGATCTGCACGCCTTCCTCGAGGGCCTCGGTGGCCTCGAAGTCGTGCGCGGGCATGTGCTCGCGGTCGCGCCGATAGATGATGAGCGGTTCGTGCCCGAGCCTGAGCGCGGTGCGGGCCGCGTCCATGGCCGTGTTGCCGCCGCCGTAGACCGCGACGCGACGGCCGAGACGCGGTGGCGTCCCGGCTTCGACGTCCCGCAGGAACGACACGGCGTCGAGCATGCGGCCGGCATCACAGGCCGGCAGGGCCGCCCGCTTCGACAGATGCGCGCCGACCGCCGCGAACACCGCGCCGAAACCGCCGTCGCGCCATTCGGCGTCGAGTTGCTCGACCCGGTGGTTGAACTCGAACGCCACGCCCATGGTGACCAGGCGCGCGACCTCGGCGTCGAGGATCGCGCGCGGCAGCCGATAGGCGGGGATGCCGAAGTGCATCATGCCGCCGGCTACGGGACCGGCATCGCGGACCAGCACCTGGTGCCCCAGGCGCCGCAGGTGATACGCCGCCGACAGGCCGCTCGGCCCCGCACCGATGACCAGCACCTGGTGGCCCGATGCCGGTGCCCCTGGCGGCAGGGGCCAGCCCTGTCCGATGGCAAGGTCGCCGAGGAAGCGCTCGACGGAGTGAATGCTGACCGACCCGTCGAGGCGGTCGCGATTACACGACGATTCGCATGGGTGATAGCAGACGCGGCCGTGGATCGCCGGGAACGGGTTGGCCTGGACCAGCAGTTCCCACGCCTCCCGGTGTTGACCCGCGCGTGCCAGTGCCAGCCAGCCCTGGATCGACTCGCCTGCGGGGCAGGCGTGGTTACACGGGGGCAGGAGATCCTGGTAGATCGGCCGCCGACTGCGCACGGGGCCGTGCTCGGGCTTGCGATGGAGATCCGGGAGGCGCGTGAGATCGGGCGAGCGTTCGCTCATTGGTGCCCTCTGAACTCATCTTAGGCACACTGGATGAGGTGGGGTCTAGCGCAATCGGCGGCGATCGTCAGTGTTTGTCTCCGTCGGATGAGGCGGTTTCGGATCTTCGGCGCGGCGGCCCTGACGCGCCCCATGCGGATCGAGTCGCTGGCGGCGATCCCAACTCTGGTCGGCCCAACCGCGCCACTGGCACACCGGGCACCGGAACGCTCGCTTCTTCGTCAACCGGCGACGCAGCCATTCGATGGGCCCGCGCACGTGTGATCCGTTGACGGGGAAATGACCGCAGCGGGGGCAGCCCTCGAGGATTCGATACATCTTTACGGACCGGCGCTAGTCAGAGTGTACAGCGCCTCGGTACCGCCGGCCAGCCTCCCGACGACCCGTCCGAGCAATCCGCGGTCGCCGGCGTGCGACACGTCCACTGCTTCCATCAGCGCCTCGGCGAAGGTTCCGGCCTCGCCGTTCATCGCCGCCAGCGCGCAGGCGGCATTGAGAGCGGACACCGCGATCGCAAGGTCGTCCAACACGAGCCGCTCACGGGCGCCCAGGGATTCCAGGCTCGCCCGCAGGTAGTGGTAGGCGATTGGCTGTACGCCAGGTGCATTCAAATCCACGGGCCGAAGCGCCAGCGCCGAGACATCGACGCGGTCCACCTTCGGCGCGAGCCCATGCAGGTGAGCGAGCAGCCAGAACGTCTTCAGGCGGAGCGTGATTCGTGACATCGCGGGGTGGTCGAGCTTGAGCCGCATGGCCGCGACCACGAATAGAAACCCGCGTTGCAGCAGTCGGCCAATGGCGCTTGCCCGTCTGGGCGCGACGGCCTTCTGGTCGGCGGCGGCGTAGGGCACCGTCAGCCGGATGTACTCGGCGAAATCGGCGTCGGCGAGACGAGTGACGCGCGAGCGCGTCAGGTCGTCCAGCACCGCGGCCATGCGTCGCACGTTGCGCCTCAGGTCGCGCACACCTGCGTCCTCCCGGTCCAGGATCATCAACAGCCCCTCGCGCAGGATCGCAAGCGAGCGGGCCTCGATCACGCGCCCGGCGACCAGCATTCGGGGAGGCGCGGCCTGGTGATGCTGCATCAGCGATTCCGTGCGGAGCGCCTTGATGGTGGCGAGCGGAGCCGCGTCGGCGATGCGGGCGCCCCGGTTGGCTACGACGGTCGGACACCCGAAGCTGGTGGTGACGACAACGGCCTCCGGTGCCGAGTGGAATTCGAATGGGAACATCCGGCAGGTCAGCGGCTTGCGGCGCTCACCCAGTTCCTCGTGCAAGCGGCACCGGTTGGCTTCGGACAGGAAGCCACAGGCTCCGTCGGGGCGCCGGCGGATGCGCTGGTAACCGCGCCAGCCGGCGATCGGCTCGAACGGATCGCCATCGCTGCCTTCCGCGGCGTCGAGGCGAAACCACTGCGCCGCATTCCGCTCCGCGAACGCGGCGACTTCGGCGGGCGAGACCAGGATCTCCCACCGCCGGCAGCAACGCGCGCAACTCGCGCAGGAGAAGCGTTGCTCGGGATCGACGCGAAGGGAAATCGCCAACGCTGAAGTATATTCGGCGAATGAATCCGACTCGACGAAGCTTCGTTGGCACGCTAGGCGCCACCGCCGGGCTCGGGTGCCTGCCGTACCTCCCGGTCTTCGCCAGTCCCGCGGTTCAACCCGATCGCATGGTTCATACCTCTGGCGATGGCATTGGCATCTCGCCGCGCGAGTACGCCGCACTGCTGGATCGACTGTGCCAGGCCAGGGAGGTCGTGGACGACAACTACCTGCTCGGCGGTGAGGTCGCCGCGTTCGAGCAACACTGGGCGACGCTGCTGGGCAAGGAAGCCGCCGTGTTCATGCCTTCGGGCACCCTGGCCAATCAGCTGGCGTTGCGGGTGCTCGCCGGACCGAACCGCCGCGTCATTGTTCCCGAGGTGAGCCACATCTATAACGACACGGGCGATGCGTGTCAGACCTTGTCGGGGCAGACGCTCATGCCACTCGCGGTGGGCCAAGCCACGTTTACGCGGGCTGATGTCGAGGGTGTCCTCGCGCGCACGGCCGGCGGCCGGGTCGCCACCGATGTTGGTGCGATTGTGATCGAGAGCCCGATACGCCGCCTGACAGGACAGATGTTCGACTGGGAGGAGGCGAAGCGCATCTCCGCATTTGCGCGCGAGAAGGGTATCGGGATGCACCTCGATGGCGCCCGGCTGTTCATCGCGTCCGCGTACACGGGAATTTCGCCCGCCGAGTACGCCGCCCACTTCGATACCGTGTACGTCTCGCTGTGGAAGTATTTCAACTGCGGGATTGGCGCGATCCTGGCCGGTCCGAAACGCGTACTCGACGGGATGTTTCACGTCCGCCGGATGTTTGGTGGCAACCTGGCAGTCGGATGGAATGCGGCGTTGGTCTGCCGGCATTTCATGGACGGATTCGACGGGCGTTTGAGGAGCGCTGTCCAGACCTCCGAGGCGTTTTATGCGGCGATGGCGAACCATCCGCGCCTTGCCATCGAGCGCATCCCGAACGGCACCAACCTGGCCCGTGTCACCTTCAAGAACGTGAATGCCGCCGACGTGGCCAAGCGGCTGGCCGAACGCGGCATCGCCATGTCAGCGCCGCAGGGCCCCGCGACGCTGACGTTCGCCGTCAACGAAACGTGGCACCGCCTGCCGGCTGCGGACCTGATCCGCGCCTTCGAGCAGGCGCTCGGCTAAGCGCCGAGGTTAGGGCTTGGCGGGCGGGTGGGCCACCGAGTCGATCAGGCGGTGATAGCGCGCATCCGTGCGGAGGGCCGTCAATTCCGGGTCGCTGGCGACGTCGGCCACGGCGTAACCAGCCTCCAACGCGCGGCGAAGGCTTGTGAGTGCGAGGTCGCGCGCGCCCCCCAATTCAAAAACCACCGTCGTCCGAAACAGCACCTGCGCCGTCAGGTTCGGTCGGGCGACGACTCCTGCGACCGTTTTGAGTGCGCCTGACGTGTCTCCCAACTTCACGAGATAGACGGCGTGCCGGCTTTCAAGGTCAGCGTCGCCTTGCTTCTTGGCCATCTGCTGCTGAATCAGTTCGCTCGCGCGCCGATAGGCCGCCGGCGCGTCGGGGCGCCGGCCTGGCGCCCAGCGATAGCCGTCGCCAAGATTGCCCCAGTACAGGTGGCTGTTGGCGCTGAGCTCGACGGCCTTTTCGAAGGCCGCCACGGCGTCGGTGTAACGGCCCTGGAAGAACCGAATGGTGCCGAGATTGGTGTAGGTCGCCGCCGCCGGACGGATCTCGAGGGCCCGTTGCAGAATTGAGGCAGCCTCGTCAGGACGGCCGGTCAGGAAGTACGCACCGCCCAGGTTGCGCATCACCACCGCGTTGTCCGGCGTCAGTTTCAGCGCGGCCTCCCAATGCGTGACCGCCTCGGCGTATCGCGCGCGCCTGAAATGAAACTGCGCGAACTCGCCTTGCGGACGCCACTCCTGTGGTCCGAGTTGGATGGCCCGGAGGAACGACGCTTCGGCCTCCCGGTCCAAATTTTGAGCCGCGGAGTTCAGTGCGAGCCCAAGATGCGGGAACGGGTTGACCGGGTCGAGGTCGGCGGCCCGGCGGAACGCGTTCGCGGCTTCAGGTCGCTCAGCGGCTTCGAGCAGGACAAAGCCCATGGCGACGTGCCCGGCTGCGAGGTCGGAATTCAAGGCGATGGCGCGCTGGGCGTTCTCGCGCGCGAGCTTCATCCACTGAGGATCGGGATTGGTCTGTTGCTTGCGGAGATACGCGGAGGCCAGGTGTGCATGCGCGATTGCCGACGTGGGGTCTTCGGTGAGCACTCGCTCCAGTTGCGTGATCGCGCGATCGGCGTTGCCATCACGATCGGGTCGCGCCAGCAAGGCACCGGCGCTCCGCGTGAGCTCGACGGCGCCGACGGGTTCATTGGCGACCTCCGTTGCCGAGGTGGCGCTGCCGGCGCTCCCGGCCGCACGCGATCGCCAGGCCACCGCGCCGCCCGCAATCGTCGCGGTCACGAGGACGGCGATGGCCAGCCAGCGCCGGCTGCGTCCTGCCGGAGCGATCGGCGCCGGTGGTGACGAGTTGGCCACCGTCGCCGCGCTGTCGGCTGTGCCGCCAGCGAGCACTATGGCAACCTCGGTCATGTTGGGAAACCGGTTCTCCGGTTTCTTTTCGAGCGCCCGCGCGGAAATCGCCCGCAGCGCCGGCGGGGTATCGGGTCGCAGCGCCTCGAGTTGCGGCGGTTCCGAGAAATGCAGCTGGTGCAGGACCTCAGACAGCGTCTTGCCCGCGAACGGCAACCTTCCCGAGAGCATCTCGTACAGGATGACGCCGAACGAAAAGACGTCCGACCGCGCATCGACATGGTCGCCGATGGCCTGCTCGGGCGACATGTAGCCGAGCGTGCCCAGCGTGGTGCCCGCGCGCGTCAGCGCCATCTGGGTCGCCATGTCGGTGGCGGCCGAGGCATCCGACGGATGGCTGACCTTGGCCAGGCCAAAGTCGAGGACCTTCACCAGGCCATCGTTGGTGACCATGATGTTGCCGGGTTTGAGGTCGCGGTGAACGATGCCGGCGCGGTGCGCCCGCCCAACCGCTTCGGCGATCTGCAACGCGTAGCGTTGCACCAGGTCGATTGCCATCGTGCGTTGCTGGAGCAGTCCGCCGAGGGTGCGGCCCTCGACGTACTCCATGGCGATGAAGTCGATGCCCTGGTCGGAATTGATTTCGTAAATGGTGATGATGTTCGGGTGGTTCAGCGCCGAGGCCGCGCGGGCCTCGCGAAAGAAGCGTTCCTTGCGCAGCACCGCGTCGGTGTCGCCGGCCGGCAACACCTTGAGCGCCACGTCGCGCTCGAGGATGGTGTCCCGCGCCAGCCAGACCTCTCCCATGCCGCCCTGCCCAAGGCGGCCTGTAATGAGGTACTGGCGGAGGGTTCTGCCGATCATGCTGTGTGAAGTCTCGGGACGCCTTTCGCTTCCCCCTACGGCTGAGCTGAGTGTAGACTCTGCGGGTTCGACACGCCAGCGTTCCCGGCGCGTTGCATTCTACAAGGAGAGGCATGGCCACTTACACGTGCTCGTACGTCATTCCCGGCGCCGGCCGCGGCGGGCGATTGACCGGCAACGGCCTCGGGGCTTCGGCGCCCGTTCTGGGTGCCAGGGATGTCCTGCAGGTGTCACTCCGGTGGGCCGGCACGCCCAGCAGCGCGCCCGCAAGCCTCACGGGGTACTTCGTGATCTCGCCGGCGGCGGGCGCCGATCCCGGTCAGTCCGCGCCGTCGCCGTTCAAGGACGGCAACAATTATCGCTGCCTCTTGACCCAGGTGGCGAACTCGTCGCCCGGTAATGGCGGCGCGACCTACAACTTTGCCGGACTGATTTACTTCGGTGGCCAGGCGGGCAAGTACGAGCTGACCTTCGTTGCCGAGGCCGGGACCAACACGCCAACACCGACGCAATGGTCCGCGGATCCCGAGTTCGACACCAGTAACTAGCCCCCTGAGGAGTGACGAACATGCCACAGCAATACTCTTGCAACTTCACCATTCCCGCGGGATCGGTCGCAACCGGTGGCAAGCTGGATGGCGGATTCGACAATGGTCGTGCACCGGTCCTTCAGAGCGGCGATAGCATCGCGATCACGGTTGCGTATCCGGCCGCGAGCGGGTCGCCGCTGACGCTGACAGGTACGACCGTGTTTACCGAGTCGCAACTAGCCTTGACGAACCAGACCACCGCAACGCCATTCGTGAGAGGTGGGGCGAACGGCAATTTCCTCTGCCTGTCGTCGCAGGAAGCGACCGGCGCCGTGCTTGGCGACCTCACGGTGTATGCCTTTCCGCCCATGGTGTACGGCGGCGGGTTGCCGGGTAGCTACGAGGTGACGTTTGTCGCGTCCAATAACGCTGCGTCGCCGCCCATCCAGTGGTCGGAAGATCCGGAGTTCGACACCAGCAACTAGCCGTATCCCGCGCCTGAGTGATCTTGCCGTCCAGGATCTCGGAGGCGCGCTACTGTCCCCAGGCCGGCGGCGGCGTTGGCACGGCCGTGGTCAGGTCGAACTCGACGCGGAACTTGCGGCCGCCCGGGCGCGTCAGCTCGTAGGCGAACAGCTGGCCCGGGTGCAGCTCCATGGCCCACGTGTTGGTGTTCGACACCTCACGCTTCTCACGCGTGAACAGCGCCTGCGAGTCTTCGTCCACCGGAAACTCCTGGCGGGTCGCCGTGCCGGGAGCGGTGGACTGTCCGCCGTACATCGTCAGCACATCGCTCGTGCCGTCCTCGTGCCGGTGGTCGTGCTTCAGGCGAAGCCGGTCGCCGACGAGCGTCAGGACAAACGTCCGCGAGCGATCCTCGCCGACATGAAACGGCACCAGCACCCGGCCCGGCTCGCAGGTGCGCACGTGCATGATGAGGTTGCGGCCCTCGAAGGCATCGTTGGGCTGCGGTGGCTGATTCGTCACCACCCGCCCGGCGTACGCCTGACCGCACACGGTCGCGAGGCGCGCCAGGAACTCGGCCGCCGCGGGCGTCGCCGCGGCCGCGGCCGGTGCGGGTGCCGATTGGGGGCCGGCGCAACCGGCAAGGAGGGTGGCGACCAGCACGAGCCAGACCTGACGCAAAATGGGCATAGCCAATTCTATCCTCCGCCACCGCCGAAACGTGGGTTGACGACGTTGTTGTTGATCGACCCGAAGCGGTAGGTGAAGCCCACCGACATGAAGAAGCGATACGACGTCGCGAGCTGGCGCTGGCGCGCGATGATTTCCTCGTCGGTGGCTTCGTTGCGTCTCAAGTAGAACTGGTCGTGCAGGATCTGGTAACTGCCATCAAGACGCAGCGAGAGTCCGCGTGTAATTCGCAATTCGTTGTCGGCAAACAGGGCCAGGCGATACTTGTCGGCATCGCCGACGTAGTAGGCGCCCTCGACCGTGACGCTGACCGTGCCGAAGGGCTGCCTGAGGTTCAAATACGTCATCACCGTCTGGTCCCACTTGGTCTCCTCGGTCTTGCCGTAAATCGTGACCTCGTCGTAGACAAAACGGTTGAGACCGGTGGTCCACTGCACGGTCAGTTGACGATTGGTGGAGTCGCTGTAAGGAAAGACGTTGTACTCGACACCAGGCGCCGCCCGCAGGTTCAGCTTCTGGTTGTTGAAGCTGCTGCGTGATGTGCCGAGCTTGCCGGCAACCGACCAGTGATCCCCCAGGCTCCTCACAGCCAGGCCATTGACGTTCCACCCGCGGCGAAACGAGCGAAACGTCTCGCCGTCGCTCAGCTCGTACGAGCTTTCGTTGTAGCTGACACCCGCGTTGAAGTTGAGTTTCCACTCCGCGGTGGTGCGGTTCGCCGATTGGTGGGCGTTGAGGTTCTGGAAATCGCTGGTGGCTTCGCCGTTCAGGTTGAGGTTGAAGTTGGTGCGGAAGACCCAGTAGTTCCACGGGTCGGCGGCGGGGGTGGTCTGACGCCCCGGTAACGCGGCTGAGGCCGCGGCCACGCTCAGGGTCGTCCCGATCGGTGTCGCGGCCGCAAACCGTGCCAGGCCCAACGCAAAAACCTGCGTCAGGATGCGTCGGCGGCCATCGTCGGTCTCGGCCGCCTCGCTGTGGCGCCGCAGGGTGTCTTCCTGTCCCACCCATTGACCATGGCCGATGAACCGGACCGTGTACTCCGTGCCGCCGCCGCCGGTGCCCTGCCCGGTGACCAGCACATGCACGTCAGCGTCTTTCTGGTCGCGGACATGGTCCACCCACGCCAGCTCGGTCCGGAAGAACTCCTGGTCGCAACCGCCGGCGCGGCAGTCCAGGAAGACCCGCAGGGGCCGATCGAGCGGCTGAATGGCCGGGAGCCCTTGTCCGGCGGTGCCGCCTGCCGGCAGGATCACGCTGAGGACGACGGCCAGGACCAGCGGATGCAGCGCCACTAGCGGACTTTGCCCTCGAGGATCTCGTATGCCCGCCGCATCCCGTGGTTCGGTGTCAGGCCGGTCGTCCGGATCATCGGGTAGTTGACGGCGTTGCCGCGCAGGTCCACCTGCTTCGCCGCCTCTTCCCACGGCGTGCCCGCCTTGTGAAATTTCTGCGCCTGTGCCCAGAAGTCGCGCATGTACGCCTGCCAGTGATCCAGCTTCGCCATGTCGGTAAACGCGGCGCCGTGCCCCGGCAGCACGGTGCCGAGGTCAAGTTTCTTGAGGGCCTCGATCGTGTCGATCCACTCCGGGATGAACGCATCGCCCATGTACGACGTGCCATTGACCAGCAGGTCGCCGGTGGCGACCATGCGCTCCTTCGGCAGGTAGACGACGACGTCGCCGGCGGTGTGGGCGCGGCCGAGGAACATGATGCGGACCTCGCGCGCGCCGAGGTGCAGCGTCATGGTCTCGGTCAGTGTCAACGTCGGCGGCGTCGGCTTCACCCCGTTGGTGCCTTCGAGATGATTCCGCTGGATGTCGATCTGGTTCTGGATGGTGGCGCGCGTCTTGTCGTCGGTGGCGGCGGCCAGGCGCGCCTCGAGTCCCTGGATCGCGGCCGGCACGCCGCCGACATAGAACTCGCGGGCAGGGGAGTCCTGCGACTTGCCGGCGACCATCTGCTGCCGCGCGAACTCGTGGCCGATGATCTGCACCTCGGGGCCGTAGATCTGGTTCCCGTGCGAGTGATCGAAATGGTAGTGCGAGTTGACCACCCAGCGAATGGGCTTGGGCGTGATCGCCTTCAGCTCTTCGCGCAGCGCCCACGCGCCGCCCGGCGATACCTGCGTGTCAACGACCAGCACGTCCCGGTCGCCTTCGATGATGGTGGCGTTGGACATCACCACCAGGCTGCCGGTGCCGACGGCGTGATAGACGCCGTCAGTGACCTTGTTGATGGTCCACGCCGTCCCCTTGTAGTTGGTGCCGGGCGGGCGCGTCTCGGCCGGTGAGCCCTGCCGGGCGGCCACCGGCCCGAAGGCCAGGGCCATGACGCCGAAGGCGGCAATGGTCAGGAGCAGGAGCGGTCGCTGGCGGATCATGGTGTCGGGATTCTACCTGAACCCTTCGGCTATACTCACCGAACTCTCCCGATGCCAGCGCTCACCTCAGGCACCCGTCTCGGTCCCTACGACGTTCTTGGTTCCATTGGCGAAGGCGGGATGGGCGAGGTGTATCGAGCCACCGACTCGCGCCTGAAGCGACAGGTGGCCCTCAAGGTATTGCCGGTGGCAGTGACGGCCGATCCTGATCGCCTGGCGCGCTTCCAGCGCGAGGCGGAAGTGCTCGCCTCGCTCAATCACCCGAACATCGCGGGGATCTACGGACTCGAAGAAAGTGGCGGCGTGAAGGCGCTGGTCATGGAACTGGTCGAAGGTCCCACGCTGGCCGACCGCATTGCGCAAGGACCGGTGCCCCTCGATGAAGCACTGGCGGTTGCGCGGCAGATTGCCGAGGCGCTCGAAGCGGCGCACGACCAGAACATCATCCACCGTGACTTGAAGCCGGCGAACATCAAGCTGCGCCCGGACGGGACGGTCAAGGTCCTCGACTTCGGCCTCGCCAAGGCCATGGATCCCGCGTCAGGAGGGGACTTTAGTCCCGCCGACCATTCTCCAACGATCACCTCACCAACGCTGATGACCGGTGCCGGAATGATCCTCGGCACCGCCGCCTACATGAGCCCGGAGCAGGCGGCCGGCAAGCCTGTCGATCGGCGCACGGACATGTGGGCGTTTGGAGTTGTCCTGCTGGAGATGCTGACCGGCAAGCGCGTATTCGACGGCGAGACCGTGTCGCACGTGATCGCGTCGGTGTTGAAGGACGAGCCTGATTGGTCGGCGCTGCCCCCTGACACGCCGGCACCGGTCCGGAAGCTGTTGCGGCGGTGCTTGGAAAAGGACCGTCGCAAGCGGATGCCCGATGCGGCGGTGGCACGCCTGGAATGTGACGACGCGATCGACCCGCCACGCGAGACGGTAGTCGCACCGGCGCCGTTGCAGAAGTCGCGAGGACCAGGGCCGGTGCTGGCTGGCGCGGTCGTCGGAGCGCTAGTGGCTGGCCTGGTCGCCTGGGGCTGGTGGCCAGCCCCACCGGTCGCGCCGCCGAGCACCAGGTTTGCGATCGATCTGCCGGCCGATCAGGTGTTCACCCGCGCCGGTCGCCACGTGCTGGCGCTGTCGCCCGACGGCACGCACCTGGTCTATGTCGCCAATCGCGCGCTGTACCTGCATTCGTTCAGCGAATTGACGCCGGCGCTGATCGGCGGTACCGCGAATGCGGACCCTTCAGAACCCGTGTTCTCGCCCGACGGCGCCTGGATTGCCTTCTGGTCGAATGGCGCGCTGAAGAAGATCCCGGTCAGCGGCGGCAGCGCCATCCAACTCGCCGAGATCGACAATCCGCTCGGACTGACGTGGACCGGCGACCAGATCGTGGTCGGCCAGGCGCGTGCCGTCCTCCAGGTGCCGGCCGACGGCGGCACGGTCCGGACGCTGATGACGATCGACAAGACCGCCGGCGAATGGATCCAGACCCCGCAACTGGTGGATGACGGTCGCGCGGTTCTGTTCACGCAGCGGATTAACGAGCGCGACTGGAGCGGATCGAACATCGTGGTGCAGGACCTGGCGAGCGGGACGCTTACGACGCTGGTCCAAGGGGGCACCGACGGCCGCGCACTGCCCGGCGGGCTGCTGATCTACGCGCGCGAGAATGCGCTGTTTGCCGTCGCGTTCGATTCGCGCAAACGCGAAACGTCAGGCCCGACGGTACCGCTGGAGCGTGGCGTACTCCCGTCGGTGGGCGGATTCACCGGCGCCTCACAAATGACCTGGTCGCCGTCCGGCAGCCTGGCCTATGCCGTGGACGACATGGCGGCAGACAGCACGTTGACGTGGATGACACGGCAGGGCGGCCTCGAGCCAACCGCATTACCGGCGCGGCCGCAGTTTCAGGGGCAGCGCTCGTTCGCCCTATCCCCGGATGGCAAACGGGTGGCCATCCGCCTGATGGGTACGTCTCGATCGCAGACCGACGTCTGGATCGGCGACATCGGGCGTGGCACGTTCACGCGGTTGACGTCCAGCGGCACGGCGACCGATCCGCAATGGACCGCCGATGGCAGCCGGGTGTGTTACCGGGAAAGTCCCTATGATGTGCGCTGCCAGCCCTCCGACGGCAGTGCTCCGTCCGCGAGCCTGTTTCAGCTCGACCGGCTGAGCACCGTCGCCGAGTTCTCGCGCAAGGGCGATTGGCTTCTGCTGAGCATGAGCGGACAGACCGGGGGCTTCGACATCTGGGCCACTCCGAACCGGTCGCCGTTCGAGCCGAAGCCGCTGTTGGCGACGTCAGCTGATGAAGGCCTGGCGGTGTTGTCGCCAGACGGACGATGGCTGGCGTACCAATCCAACGAATCGGGCGGTGACGAGATCTACGTCCGCCCGTTTCCGGAGGTCGCTCAAGCCCGGTGGCAAGTATCGGCATCTGGCGGCGCGGTGCCACGCTGGTCGAGAGATGGCCGTGAGCTGTATTTCCTGGCTGTGGAGTCGGCTGGCGCGACGCTGCGAGCGACCCTTACGGCTGTGCCGGTCATCGCCGGCACGTCCTTCACTACCGGAACCGCCGTCCCGATTGGCCAGATGTCGTCAAGTGTGCGTGGGTACGACGTGGCCCCTGACGGCCGATTCCTGATCGTGACGACCGCGAGCAGTACCGGCGCTCCCACCGCCACCCGCCAGCGCATCGTCGTGGTGCAGCACTGGCTCGACGCGCTGCGGCGGCAGCTGGGAGCCACCGCCGCGCGCTAAGCAGCTAGAACCTGATACCGACCGAGAAGTTGAACTCGCGCGGCGCCTGGTAATCGCCGGTGCCGGTCGGCTGGCCGTAGTTGGGCCCGAACGCGTAGTGGGTGCCCAGTGTCGGCGTGGTGGTGAACGGGTTGAACAGTGCGTACTGCGTGTTGTTGGTGCGCGTCAGGATGGTCTCGTTGCCGGCCAGCTGGGCGGACTGGTTGAACAGGTTGAGCAACACGCCACGGAAGAACACATCCACGCGCCCGGCGGCGCGCAGCGTCCACGACAGCGACAGGTCGGTCCGCCACAGGTCGTCGTAGCGCTGGTCGCCACGGGGCTCGAAGTAGTAGGTCACGGTGGACGGGACCGACTGATAGCCGGGGTTAGTGACGAAGCTGCGCGGGTCGATGGTGCCATCGGCGCTCGACGCGTCCGAGGAATCCCAACGCTCGAGCACGCCGAGGTCGAAGCGCCCGGCCGCCGCCGGCGCGGGCAGGCGGTACTGGATCCAGCCGCGCATCTTGTGCCGCTGATCGCCAGGGTTGTAGCCGGTCGGGAAGCTCCAGGACTCCTGCTTGTACTCGGGCTGGTCGTTGCCGCCGAACCGGATCGGCCCGCTGCCCGCGTCTTCGCCGGTGAAGTTACCGCGTTGCCACGACAGCGTGTAGTTGCCGCCGAACTGCCAATCGGTGCCCAGGCGGTAGTTGGCCTGGGTCACGACACCCCTGTAGGTGCGGTTGGCGAGGTCGGTGTTGCGCACGATGGTCAGGTCGTAGACCCGCCCGGTCGGGTCGGTGACCTTGCCGGTGGAGGGGTCACGGAAGTCGCCGTAGAAATCGGCGTACGACCGGTGCACGTAGTCGAGCCGCACGCTGCCGACGTTGCCGATTTGCCGCGACAGGCCGGCCATCCATTCGTTCGAGTTGGGGGCCTTCAAGCCCTCGCCGACACTCACCGTGACCCCGGGGATGCTCGGCGCATTTCGCGTCGCGCGCGACGTGCCGCCGTTGGCGAAGAACCAATCAAACAAGATCGGCAACGCCTGTTCGGCGGTCAGCAACGGCCGCGTCGGGTCGCTGTTCACGGCCGGGCCCTGATAGAAATAGCTGAACGTGGCGGTCCGTCCACCGGCGGAGCCGGCATCGACAATCGCGGTACTGATGCCGGTGACGTAACGGGCGTATCCGGCATTGGCGATCCACTTGCCGTCACCGAACAGATCCCAGGTGGCCCCGAGTCGCGGGCTCCACGCGCTGTCCTCGACGACCTGGGCGCCGGCCTGGTCTTTCGACCGATTCCGGTCGTAGCGCAGGCCGAGGCTGAGGCTGAGCGTGTCGTTCAGCCGCCAGGTGTCGTTGGCAAAGAACGACTGCGTTCGAATGTCGTTGCCCACGCTCGGTGCCACGAGCGGGAGGTACTCAACGTAGGTGGTGTTGTCGCCCAGGAACACCGGGTAGATGTCCAGGCCCTGAATCACCGAGCGCGTGGCCTGGATGCGGTACGAACTGCCCGACTGGAAGTTGTCGTTCTTCCGCGTTTCCTGGTAGAAATCGAGCCCCGCCACGATGTTGTGCGAGCCGGTGCGGTCGGTGGACAGGTAGTAGTTGGCTTTCACCGCGCTGTTCCAATTGTTCCGGATCTCGAGGCCACTGCCGCAGACGCGGCAGAACGTCGGCGCGTTGAAGCGCGCCTGGCCGCGCGAGCGATCCCAGATCGGCGTGCCGTTGGGCAGGTCGGTCTTCGAGCCGCCGGTGCCGATGAAGTCCAGCTCGCGCCGCGAATACTGCGCTTCGACGAACCACGTGTTGGTCAACACGCTGGTGAAGTTCGCGGAATACAAGTCCTCGTCGTTGGCGCTGTCATAGAGCGAGCGCGCGTCCATGATGGTGCCGAAGTTGTTGTTGAAGATGTCGGCGTGCCGCTTGGTGTAGGCGCCCCGGAACGTGTTCTTGGGGTTCAGGGTCCAGGTGCCCTTGGCCTCGTAGCGTTTCTCGTCGTCGATGCGCTCGTAGTTGAAGGCGGTGTAATCGGTGGTGCGGTTGTCGGTGTTCTTCTCGAAACGGCCGGCGCCGAAGTACCACAGCTTGTTGCGCAGGATCGGTCCGCCGGCCGTGACCTCATAGGTCGGCACCACCTGGTCGATGTTCTCGTCGCCCGGGAACGGCGTGAGCGCGCCCCACGCGTCGTTGACGAACGAAGTGCGGAAGGTGCCCGCGAAGTCGTTGCTGCCCGACTTGGTCACCATGTTGACCACGCCGCCCTGGAAGCGGCCGTACTCGGCCGAGATGCTGCCGGTGGAAACCTTGGTTTCCTGGATGGCGTCTTCAATGAACACGTTGCGCGCCTGGCCGCGCAGGTTCTCGTTGACGACGACGCCGTTGATCAGGAACAGATTTTCATACGACATCGCGCCGGCGATCATGATGTTCCCGCCCGGGCCGTTGTCGGTGACGTTGGGGGCCAGCAGCACGGCCGAGTTGAGCGTCCGGCCGATCGGCAGCAGTTCGAGGGTCGCCGACTTGTAGGTACTGGCGACCGTCAGGTTGGGCGCGATCTCCGCAGAACCCGAACTGGCGCTGACGACGACGGTTTCGCTGACACCCGCCACGCCGAGTGACATATCCACCCGGAGCGTTTCGGCAATCACCACCGCCACGTTCTCGCGGCGCGCCACCCGGAACCCCGCTAACTCGAAGGTGACCGCGTAGGCGCCCGGCGGCAGAAACGGGATGATGTAGTCGCCGTTGGCGGCCGTGATGGCCGTGCGCACACCCTGCAGGGCCGGAGAGGCGACGGTCACGAGCACACCCGGCAGCGCCAGGCCGTCCTGGTCGGTGACACGGCCGTCGACCCCGCCCGTGGGATTACCCTGGGCAAAAGCCGAGCCGAGCAAAGCAAACAGTATGAAAGCGGCGATGACGCCGCGAGTAATTGAGACCATGGCGGTCCTCCAGGAAAGAGAACGAATTCATCCATCGTAGCACCGCGCAGCCGGGCCGGCGCCGGGCGCGCGTGCTAGCATCCCGCTTATGAAGCGATTGCTGGGCTGTGCGCTGCTGATCCTGCTGTTCGTCCCAGTTTCGGTGGAGTTGGCCGCCAGTAGTCCCACCCGGATGCTGCGGTCGCCGTCGATTAGCGCGACACAGGTCGCGTTCGTCTACGCCAACAACATCTGGGTGGTCGAGCGCGCCGGCGGCAGCGCGCGGCGTCTCACCAGCTTCCAGGGCCAGACCATCAACCCCAAGTTTTCGCCCGACGGCACGACCATCGCCTTCAGTGGCGACTACGGCGGCAACGTTGACGTCTACACCGTGCCCGCCGAAGGCGGCGAGCCGAAGCGGCTCACCTGGCATCCCGGAGCCGACACCGTGCAAGGCTGGACCGCCGATGGTGCGAGCGTGCTGTTCGCGTCGGCACGGGCGACCTCCGCGCCAAATGCCACCCCGCGCTTCTGGACGGTACCGGCCAAGGGCGGCGTCGAAGTGCCATTACCGCTGCCGCGCGCCTACCAGGGCAAGATCTCCGCGGATGGCAGGCGCGTCGCCTACCGCATGAACAACTCGTGGGATGAAGAGCGCCGCAACTATCGCGGCGGCCAGAACCGGCCCGTCTGGATCGTGGACCTCAAGACGTTCGACCTGGTCTCCCCACCCTGGACCGATTCCAAGGACGTCGATCCGGTGTGGCTCGGCGACACCGTGTTCTTCATCTCCGATCGTGACGGCATGGCCAACGTCTGGTCGTACGACACGGCCAGCAAGGCGCTGACGCAGCGCACCAAGTTTATCGACTACGACGTGAAGACCCTCGACGCCGGCGGCGGCGCCGTGGTCTTCGAGCAGGCCGGGTACCTCCACACGCTCGACCCGAAGAGCGGCCAGGCGAAGCAGTTGACCATCACCGCGGCCGGCGACTTCCCGTGGATGATGCCGCGGTTCGAGGACGTCACGAGCCGGATGACCAACCTGGGCATCTCGGCCACCGGCAAGCGCGTGGTGGTCGAGGCCCGCGGCGAGATCTTCACCATTCCCGCCGAGAAGGGCGACGTCCGCAACATCACCAACTCCAGCGGCTCGGCCGAGCGCCAGCCGGCGTGGTCGCCCGACGGCAAGTGGATCTCGTACTTCAGCGACAAGTCGGGCGAGTACCAGCTGGTGATCGAAGCGCAGGATGGCATCGCGCCGCCGCGCGAGATCGCCTTCGAGAAGCCCGCGTTCTACTACACGCCAGTGTGGTCGCCCGATTCGAAAAGGCTCCTGTACACCGACACCAACCTGAACGTGTGGGTCATGGACATCGCGACCGGGCAGGCAAAAATTGTCGGTAACGATCCGTGGATGGTGCCTCAGCGCACGCTGGCGCCGACGTGGAGCCCCGACTCGAAATGGGTCGCCTTCGCGTCGCGCCTCAACACCCTCTACCGCGCCATCGTCGTCGCCAACGTCGAAACCGGCGTGAAGACCCAGGTCACCGATGGCCTGGCCGACGCGATGTATCCCGTCTGGGACGCGAACGGCAAGTACCTGTGGTTCCTCGCCTCGACCGACTTTGGCCTCTCGTCGCAGTGGCTCGACATGACGTCGTACGGGCGGCAGCCGACGTTCGCGCTGTATGTCGCGGTCCTGAAGAACACGGACTCGAGCCCCCTGCTGGCGGAAAGTGATGAAGAGCCGGGTGGGGCTGGTGGGGCGGGTGGGGCGGGTGGGGCAGTGCCGGCGGTCACCGTGCAGATCGACTTCGACCGCATCCAGCAGCGCATCCTGGCCGTGCCCGGCGTGCCGTCGCGCCCGTACCTGGATGTGAAGGCCGGCACCACCGGCACGGTGTTCTTCCTCGAAGCGCCCGCCGGCCCTGGCGGGCGCGGCAACACGCTGCATCGCTACCGCTTGAGCGACCGCAAGGCCGAGGTCTTCCGGTCGAGCGTGGCCGGCTACGCCGTGAGCGCCGACGGTAAGAAGCTGGTCTACCGAACGCCGGCCCCCGGTGGCGGGCCCGCTGCGCCTGCCGCCACTGGTCAGAGTCAGCCGGTGTATCTCCTGGATGCCGACAAGGCTGTGCCGGCGGCGGGGCAGGGCCGCATCGACGTGAACCTGCGCATGCATCTCGACCCGAAGGCGGAGTTCGCGCAGATCTTCAACGAGGGCTGGCGCCTGCAGCGCGACTATCTCTATGTGCCGAACATGCAGGGCACGAACTGGCCGCGCATGAAGGAGATGTACGGCGCCATGCTCCCGCACATCGCGCACCGCGCCGATCTCAACTACCTGCTCGACAACATGGGCGCCGAGATCGCGATCGGCCACTCGTACGTCCGCGGCGGCGCCATGCCCGAAGTGCCCGCCTCGCCTGGCGGCCTGCTCGGCGCCGACTTCGCGATTGAGAATGGCCGCTACCGGATCACGAAGATCTACGACGGCGAAAGCTGGAATCCCGAGTTGCGGGCGCCGCTCGCCGAACCGGGCATCAACGTGTCGGCCGGTGACTACGTCATCGCGATTGATGGCATCGACCTCCTGGCGCCAGACAACATCTATCGCCTGCTCGATGGTTCGGCCAATCGACAGACCGTACTGACGGTGAACGCACAGCCGACGCCGCAAGGCGCGCGCCAGGTCACTGTCGTGCCCGTGGCCAACGAGCAGGGCCTGCGCACGCGCGCGTGGGTGGAAGAGAATCGGCGCTTCGTTGACCGGCGTTCCAACGGCCAGCTCGCCTACGTCTACGTGCCGAACACCGGGCAGGGCGGTTACGAGAGCTTCAACCGCTACTACTTCGCGCAGCAGGACAAGCAGGGCGCGGTGATCGACGAACGCTACAACGGCGGCGGTTCCGCGGCCGACTACATCATCGACGTGCTGCAGCGCGACTTCGACGGCTACTTCAACAACGTCGCCGGCGATCGCCGTCCGTTCACCAGCCCGTCAGCCGGCATCTGGGGACCCAAGGTGATGATCATCAACGAGATGGCCGGGTCGGGCGGCGACCTGATGCCGTGGATGTTCCGTCACCGCAAGATCGGCCCGCTGGTCGGCAAGCGCACGTGGGGCGGCCTCGTCCACACCGCCGACACCCCGGGCCTCATCGACGGCGGAACGATGATCGCGCCGCGCGGCGGCTTCTTCACCCGCGAGGGCAAGTGGGCGGTGGAGAACGAAGGCACCGGCCCCGACATCGACGTCGAGAACTGGCCCAAGGATGTGATCGCCGGCCGCGATCCGCAGCTCGAACGGGCAGTGGACGAAGCGCTGCGGTTGCTCAAGGAGAAGCCGGTTGATCGCCGGACGACGGAGCCCGAGCCTCCGACGTGGGGGCGGCGGCCGGGTGGGGAGGAATAGGGTGCCTAAGGTGCCTAAGGTGCCTTGGGGGATGCGTGCCGGTGCCATGTTGGTGCTGATGTGTATTGGTGCTGGTGCGAAGGCTAGCCAGGTGTCGGACGACGAGACCAGGATTCGTGCCGCGCGAGAGCGATCGAACGCGGCCATTGCCAAGCACGATGTCGCCGCGATTGCCGCGCACTGGATGCTGGACTTCCACGTTGTGACCTCGACGAGCGCCCAGGCCTCTGGCCGCGAGGCCTACGCGAAGCGGATGGCGGAAACCTTCGCGCGACGGCCCGACACCGTCTGGGTTCGCACGCCAGCGACGGTAGACGTGTTCGCACCCTGGACTGTGGCGTCGGAACGAGGGGAGTGGACGGGCCGCTGGACTGAGCCGGATGGTGTTGTTGAGATCGGCGGTACCTACCTGGCCCAATGGCGCAGGGTGGATGGCGTCTGGCTGATCCAGGCCGAGCTGTTCGTGCCCACACACTGCCGCGGCTCGGCGTACTGCGCGAAGCGGCCTTAGCAGGGATTCAGGGATCAGGGATCAGGGATCAGGGATCAGGGATCAGGGATCAGGGATCAGGGATCGGGGATCGGGGATCGGGGATCAGGGGTGCGGTCGCGAAAGGTGAGCTCGGAGACCCTTCGTCAATCCATTCAGCATTCGACCGACTTCGCTCGCCGTTGCCAGCAGTGGTTCGGCTTCGCTGGCCGACAGCAGTTTCATCTTCACCGCAAGTTCCAGTTGGGTCTTCAGTTCAGCTTCTGACCCAAGGGCGATGCTGAGGTGGTTGATGTACACGCGCGTGGGGCGTGCCCAGCCCTCGGCGATGTTTAAGGGAATAGAAGTGGCGGCCCGGCGAAGTTGAGACGCGAGGCCGTAGCGCTCGTGAACGGGAAGACGGGCGGCGATGGTCTCGACGTCCGCCGCTAGCCGCATGGCCAGTTGCCAGACCAGCAAGTCTCGGTGTGATTCGATGGACATGCCCGTGTCTGGAGCATGAATCGATCCCCGAAGATCCGGGCCCAAATGCGTTGTGAGGCATGCCAAACGCGCAAAAAGTGCACACGTCCGAGGACACTGGGGACTCGCTTTCTGCAACCCCCCTGATCCCTGATCCCTGATCCCTGATCCCCGATCCCTGATCCCCGAATGCTATGCTGCGCCCCGAGGTGGGCATGGGCGTGTCGAGCATTGGAGTTCGTGCGGTTCTGGTAGGTGTCGTCATCGCGGTCGGTGGCGGATCGGCTCACGCGCAATCGCCCTCGCCGCCCCCGACGCCCAACGCCGCCGCGCCCGCGGTGCGAGCGGTCTATGAGGCGGCGCTTCGCGATCTGCCTTTCACCGATCAGCAGGACTTCGCTGACGCGCGTCGCGGGTTCATCGCCACGCTGCCGGCGGGGCAGGACACGCGCCGCTACGGCTTCCTCGCCGACGAGAAGGTCCCCGACACCGTGCACCCCAGCCTGTGGCGGCTGGCGCGGCTGAACGCCATCAACGGCCTGTTTGAGGTCGTGCCGGGCATCTACCAGGTGCGCGGGCTCGCGCTCGCGAACGTCACCTTCATCGAAGGCGCGACGGGCGTGATCATCGTCGATCCGCTGGGCTCGGTGGGTGCGGCCCGCGCCTCGCTCGACTTGTATTTCGCCCACCGGCCCACGCGGCCCATCGCCGCTGTGATCTACACCCACAGCCACAGCGATCACTACGGCGGTGTCCGCGGCGTGGCGGACGAAGCCGAGGTGACGGCGGGACGCACGGCGATCGTTGCCCCGGCGGGTTTCATGAACGCGGTGATCGCCGAGAGCGTGGTCGCCGGCAACGCCATGGCCCGGCGCGCGACCTATCAGTTCGGCACGTCTTTGCCGCGCGGTGAGCGCGGATCGGTGGATGCGGGACTGGGCAAGATCGACGGCGTCGGCGCAGTGGGACGGTCGGTCATGGCGCCGACGATGTCGATCGTGCAGCCGATCGAGACGCACACGATCGACGGCGTGCCGATCGTGTTCCAGCTGACGCCGGCGACCGAAGCGCCGGCCGAGATGCACCTGTTCTTCCCCAGGCATCGCGTCCTGAACCTGGCCGAGAACGCCACTAAGACCATGCACAACCTGCTGCCGTTTCGCGGCACCGAGGTCAGGGATTCCAGCGCCTGGTCGAAGTACCTGGGCGCCGCGCTCGACCGGTTCGGTCCCGACACCGACATCCTGATCGCGCAGCACCACTGGCCGACGTGGGGGAAAGAGCGGGTCGCGCGCGCCCTTGCGAACCAGCGGGACCTCTACAAGTACATCCACGATCAGAGCGTGCGGCTGATGAACCACGGCTATACGCCGGCAGAGATCTCCGAGGAGCTCGTGTTGCCGCCGGGCCTGGCCAACGACTGGGCCGCGCGTGGCTACTACGGCACGCTGTCGCACAACGCCAAGGCGGTGTATCAGAAGTATCTCGGCTGGTACGACGCGAATCCCGCCAACTTGAATCCACTGCCGGAACGGGAGGCGTCCAAGAAGTACGTCGAGTATTTCGGTAGTGTCGCGTCCGTGATGGGGAAGGCGCGATCCGACTATGCGAAAGGGGAGTATCGCTGGGTAGTCGAGGTCATGCGCCACGTGGTGTATGCCGACCCCTCGAACACTGAGGCGCGTCACCTGGCGGCCGATGCGTTCGAGCAACTGGGCTACGCCTCGGAAGCGGCGACCTGGCGGAACGCGTATCTGGTGGGGGCCCAGGAGCTGCGCCAGGGTCCGCTGGCGCCGCGGACCGCGGTCTTGGATCCCGAGATGGTGCGGGCGATGCGGGCCACCGAGGTCTTCGACGTGCTGGGTACCCACGTGAACGGCCCGCGCGCGTGGTCGCGTGAGGTGGTTGTCAACTGGACCCTGACCGGCCGGGCGGAAGAGGTGGCGGTTACCTTGCGCAACGGTGCCCTTACCTATGTGGCGGGTGCGCGGGCGGCAAACGCCGGCGCCTCAGTAACGCTGTCGCGCGAGACGTTCGACGCCATCGTGCTTGGACGACGGTCGCTAGCTGAGGTAGTGAAGCTGGGAGCGGCCAGGGTCGAGGGCGACCTCGCTGCCGCGACAATGCTCTTTGAGTTACTCGACCGGTTTGATGCAGGGTTTGCCATCGTCGAACCGCGCCGTCCCTGATCCCCGATCCCTGATCCCTGATCCCTGATCCCTGATCCCTGATCCCTGATCCCTGATCCCTGATCCCTGATCCCTGATCCCTGTGCTATACTGCCTGAGTCACTGCGCTTCCGTCCTCAGAACTCCTCGGGACTACCACCCTTCGGTATTTGTTAGCTCAGATGTACAGCGTCCCGCTGAGGGGCGTCCTACCGAGCGCGCCAATCCGGCGCCGTTTCGCTAGAAATTGTCGGCTTGCTGCGTGCGGTTAGGGAACGCTCAGGCACTATCAGGAGCGCTTCGCTATGCCGTTCGTGTCTCTCGGGCTCACGCCCGCTCTTTGTAATCCGCTGGCCAAGCTGGGCTATACCTCGCCCACGCCGGTGCAGCTCAAGTCCATCCCGGTCGTCCTCACGGGCAAGGACCTGCTCGCTCGCGCGCAGACCGGCACCGGCAAGACCGCCGCGTTCGGCCTGCCGATGATCCAGCGGCTGCAGATTCCCGGCGGCGCACCTGCCGGCACGCGCAAGCCGAGGGCGCTGGTCCTGGTGCCCACCCGTGAGCTCGCGCTCCAGGTGCACAAGTCGCTCAGCACCTACGGCGTGCCCGCGAACATGCGCGTCACCGCGATCTTCGGCGGCGTCTCGATCGTCCCGCAGAAGCGCGACCTGCAGCGCGGCGTCGACATCATTGTCGCGACGCCCGGCCGCCTGCTCGATCACATGGAGCAGCGCACCGTTGACCTGTCGGGCGTGGAGATTCTCTGCCTGGACGAGGCCGACCGCATGCTCGACATGGGCTTTCTGCCGCCGCTGAAGCGCATTCTCAAGGTGCTGCCGCGTGATCGCCAGACGCTGCTGTTTTCGGCGACGATCTCGCCGGAAGTCGTTCGCCTGTCCGCCGACTTCACCCGCGACCCGCAGCGCGTGGACGTGTCCGAGGGCCAGGTGATGGCGCAGACGGTGACGCACGTGGTGCATCCGGTGTCGGATCAGCGGAAGGGTGACTTGCTCACGCACATCCTGGTGCAGAAGCCGACGGGCCAGGCCCTGGTGTTCTGCAGGACCAAGCACGGCTCGAACCGCGTGGGCCAGTACCTCGAGCGCGCCGGCGTCAAGGCCGCCGTGATCCACGGCAACAAGAGCCAGGGCGCGCGCACCAAGGCACTCAGCGACTTCAAGGCCGGGCACGTCAACGTGCTCGTGGCCACCGACATCGCCGCGCGCGGGCTCGACATCGTCCAGTTGCCGCTGGTGGTGAACTTCGACCTGCCGATGGTGGCCGAGGACTACATCCACCGCGCCGGCCGGACCGGCCGCGCCGGCCTGTCCGGCCGCGCCATTTCACTGGTGTCGCCGGCGGATCGCGATCTGCTGCGCGATATCCAGCGCTTGCTGCCCACTCCCGTCGAGCACGTGGTGGTGGAAGCCTTCCCGACTACCGCGGGGTCGCACGAGGCACTGCCCGAAGCAGGCCGGCGTCACCAGGGTAGCCGGAACAACCGTGGGTCCAGCAATGGACCCCGTTCGGGGGCGCGTCAGGGGTCCGGTGGACCCGGACGCCGTCCGTCGGCTCGAGCGGGACGCTTCGGCGCCCGCTCGTAGTCCAACCGAGTACGCACTTTCTTCGATACCGCCACGCGAATGTCGCGGCAGTTTCTTTAACGCCCGGATCGTCAATCTGACGATTCGGGCGTGTTTTCGTACGGCACACCCTTCGCAGGATCGATCCGCATGGCCGGGTGTAATATCCGATCGTGGACGGGGAAAAGGCGATGCCCACAACCGAGCGCGAGACGCGACTTACGTACGACGACTTCGTTCGGTTCCCGGACGATGGGCTGCGGCACGAGCTCATCGATGGGGTGCACTACGTGACCCCGTCTCCGGCCACGCGGCACCAGCAGTTGTCGGGCCGGCTGCACCTGGCCATCGGGATCTATCTTGAAGCGCATCCCGAAGCCGGTCACGTGTTCTATGCGCCGTTCGACGTCATTTTCTCCCGGTGGGATGTCGTCGAGCCTGACCTGCTGTTCATCGCTGCGGATCAGCTTGAGATCCTGACCCACGCCAACGTGCAAGGTGCGCCGGCCCTGGTCGTCGAGATTCTCTCGCCCGGCACGCGCAAGCGCGACCTGGGCATCAAGCGAGCGCTGTTCGAGCGTGGCGGCGTTCGTGAGTACTGGGTGGTGGATTCTAAGGCCGAAGACGTGGCGATTTATCGCCGTGACGCCGCCAGCCGCCTGGTGCCGCTTGGGTCCTTGAAAGCCGTCGATGGGTCGGTGCTGGCGACGCCGTTGCTGCCCGGGTTCGAACTGCCGCTCGCGAAGCTGTTTGCTCCGTTACTTCCGGACCGTGGCTAGCCCCTCGACAAACAGGCAGTGGCGGACGAAGCCCAGCGATTCGTAGAGGTGGAGGGCTGCGTGGTTGCCGGCCCGGACATTCAGGCCGACGGTGCCGCCATCCTTCACCTCGTCGAGCACGGCGCGAGTGACCGTGGCGCCCAGTCCACGGCCGCGGCGATCGCGCATCGTATAGATGTTGCCAATTGCCACAGCGTGTTCTTCAGGAGCAAACAGGTGCGTGCCGGCGGCCGCGACCAGCACGCCGCCGTCGTAGACACCGAAGAACACACCATCGGTCACCATCGACGGATAGAAGAAGTCGGGCGACTCTCCGGTCGCCTCGCCATCCGCATACAGCTTCAGTAACGCGGGCACATCAGCCGCACCGAGACGTCGCGCGGACGTTGCGGTCCGGTTTTGTCCCTGGTCAATGTGGCGTCCGCCTTCAGGCGGACCATTCCACCCCATGCGCCACATGTGGCACTGGCTCTCGATCACGGCGTATCGCGCCACCTCGTCCAGAGCGTCCTGCTGCACCTGCAGATGGACTGGCCACCGCACATGGCCGAGGGCCTCGCGCACGGCGCCCGTGCCGATGGCGAAGAGAATGCTGGTGTCGAAGTCGTGCAGCACGAGCGCGAGGTCCGGCCCGAATCCCGGAGAAAACCCCGGAGAAAACCACTGTGTCTTCGGAAACATCCGCGGCGCCAAATCGCCCAGGGCGTAGACCCCCCAGACCGGGTCGCGGCGCAGAATCGCGCGGATCGCTGTCTTGTCAGTGAGCAACGGCATCGGGAAGGCGCTTCCAGTATAAAGGAGCCATCATGCAGCCACTTCGAATGCTTGCCTTCGCCACTGCGGCGTTGCTCTCGGCGCCACTCCTTGCACAGCAGGGCGGCCAGCCGCGCAACGATCTGCCGCAGCCCTACACCACCACTCGTACGTGGGGTGAGTTGCCGCCTGGCGTGAAATGGGCCGCGGTGACCGCGATCGAACCCGCGCCCGATGGCACGATCTACGTCGTCCACCGGTGTTTCGAAAACTCGTGCGCGGGACGAACCGAGGCGCCCATCCTCAAGTACAACGCCGCCGGCAAGCTGCTGGCCAGCTTCGGCCAGGGGCAACTGATCTTTCCGCACGGCGGCACCGTCGATCGCGAGGGCAACTTGTGGATGACCGACGCCGGCAGCGCGCCCGGCAAGGGCCATCAAGCCATAAAGTTCAGTCCCGACGGGAAGATCCTGATGACGCTCGGCAAGGCCGGCGTCAGCGGCTCGGGCCCAGACCTGTTCGACCAGCCGACCGACGTAGTGGTGGCGCCGAACGGCGATCTCTTCATCACTGACAGCCATCGCAACGGCAAGAACAACCGCGTGATGCACTTCACCAGGGACGGCAAGTTCATCAAGCAGTGGGGGCGCAAGGGGCAGGGCCGTGGCGAACTGAGCGAACCCCACACCATTGCCATGGACTCCCGAGGTCGCTTGTTCGTCGGCGATCGCGAGAACAACCGCATTGTCATCTACAACCAGGACGGACAGGTGCTGGACGAGTGGCGGCAGTTCGGCCGGCCGAGCGGGATCGTGATCACGAGCGACGACACCATCTATGTCGCCGATTCCGAGTCGTGGGGCACCGACACCGGCGCGCGCGAACTGCCCGGCGTCAAGAAGGGCATCCGCATCGGCAGCGCGCGCGATGGCCAGGTCACAGCGTTCATCGAAGATCAGGAGTCGACCGCAGCGGATCACGCGGGCGCCGAAGGCGTCGGTGTCGATGCCGCCGGCCACGTCTACGGCGGGGTCGTCCGGCGACGCATGCTGGAACGGCACGTAAAGAAGTAGGTAGCGCCCCGTAACGGGGTGCCGGACATCGGTTATGCTCGGCGCGACCTGGGAGGTCCTATGCGCGTGATTACTCGACAGGCAGTTCTGGCGGTGGCGGCGGTCGCGGTGGCCGGCCTCGTAGGACTGCGCGCGGACGATCCATTGACGTCCCCCGAGTCGGTTGGCTTCTCGGCCAACGGGCTGAAGGCCTACCAGCAGGCCATGCGTGCTCTGGTGGACGAGGGCAAGCTCGCCGGTGTCACCACGCTGGTGGCCCGTCACGGCAAGGTGGTCCAGTTCGACGCGTATGGTGTGCAGGATCTGGAAACGAAGAAGCCTGTCACCAAGGACACCATCTTCCGAATTGCCTCGATGACCAAGCCCATCGCCGGCGTCGCCATGATGATGCTGTGGGAAGAAGGCAAGTGGTCGCTCGAGGACCCGGTCGCGAAGCACATTCCCGAGTTTGCCAACCTGAAGGTGGCCACCCCAGCCGGTGAGGTCGCGCAAGCGACGCCGATGACGATGCGCCAGTTGATGAGCCACACAGCGGGCTTCGACGTGAGTGGCGGATACAGCAAGCGCCCGATTAGCGATCGCAGTCAACCGCTGCAGGCCATGATCGACAAGCTGGCCAAGCTGCCGCTTGCCGCGCAGCCCGGCACCGATTGGCGTTACGGTCCGAGCGTCGACATCCAGGGCTACCTCGTCGAGAAGCTGTCGGGCCAGCCACTGGACGTGTTCCTGCGGACGAAGCTCTTCGAGCCGCTCGGCATGAAGGACACCGGGTTCTGGGTCGAGCCCTCCAAGGCGGATCGGGTGACGAAGATATTCACCTACGGTCCGGACAAACGAATCATGACCGCGCCGACACAGGGTGATCCCACCTCGAAGCCGGTGTTTCTATCCGGCAGTGGGGGGTTGCTGTCGACGACGGACGACTATCGGAGATTTGCGCAGATGCTGCTCGACGGCGGCCAGGGCAACGGCAAACGCCTGCTGAAGGCGTCCACCGTCGAGTTGATGCGGACCAACGTGCTGGCCGACGGCGTGACGGTCGATCTCTATGGCCCGAATGTCAACGTTGGGGGCATCGGCTTCGGCCTCGACTTCGCGATCATCCTGGATCCGGCCAAGGCGAACACCCCGGAAGGCAAGAACTCGTTCTACTGGGGTGGTGCATTCGGTACGTGGTTCTGGATCGATCCGGTCAACGATCTGATCGCGGTGGGCATGATGCAGAACCTGGCCGGTAGCACACCCACTGGCGGCTCGCCTCAGGTGCGACCGCTCTCACGCCGACTGGTATACGAGGCACTGGTGGATCCCAAGAAATGAAAGTGCCAAAGGTGCCAAAGGTGCTGAGAGGAGTCATCGCCGCCATTCTGCTGACCGCGGCGGCCGTGGCGGAGGCGCAGGTGCGGTCCGGCGACTGGACGCAGTGGCGCGGTCCCAAACGAGACGGGGTCGTCCCGCACTTCGTGGCGCCCGCGAAGTGGCCGGAGCAACTGACGCGCCGATGGACGGCCGAGGTCGGCACCGGCCATGCGACACCGCTCCTGGTGGGCAATCGCATCTTCATGTTCAGCCGCCGCGGCGACAACGAGGTGCTCGCCGCTTTCGACGCGGCCACCGGCGAGGAACTGTGGGCCACGGGATACCCGGCGCCGTACACGCCGAATCGCCTGGCCATCGACCATGGACAGGGTCCCAAGTCGACACCGCTGTTCGTGGAGGGCCGCATCTTCACGCTCGGCATCAGCGGCATCCTGTCGGCGTTCGCGGCCGAGACCGGGCGACGGCTGTGGCACAAGCCGGCACCGCCGGCGGCGCCGACCTACAGCACCTCGCAATCGCCATTGTTCGAGAACGGCCAGGTGATCGTGCACGTCGGCGGATACGGCAAGGGCGCCCTGACCTCGTTCAACCCGGCCACCGGCGCGGTGAACTGGGAGTGGACCGGCGATGGTCCCGCTTACGGCTCGCCCATCGTCGTGGAGTTGGCGGGGACCCGGCAGGTGATCACCTTTACCGAAAACATGCTGGTGGGAGTGTCGGCCGCGACGGGCGAGCTGCTGTGGAGCCGCCCATTTCA
This sequence comes from Acidobacteriota bacterium, assembly GCA_030697165.1. Classification (NCBI taxonomy): domain Bacteria; kingdom Pseudomonadati; phylum Acidobacteriota; species Acidobacteriota bacterium. The sequence goes on along the minus strand of JAUYQQ010000023.1, from coordinate 1,249 downwards.
CTCCGCCCGCGACGTGCAGGCCATCACGCCACTCGTCTACCACGACACCATCATCGTCACGGCCTTCGAGAGCGGGATCACCGCCATCCGGGTGAACAAGCGCGATGGCAAGTGGGGCACCGACAACGCCTGGAAAAACGACGAGCAGTACAGCCGGTTCAGCAACGCGGTCATCGTCGGCGATGCGTACTTCGCGCTGTCAGGCAAGAGCGGCGGGATGTTCATGTATCTCGATGCGAAGACCGGCGAGGTGCTGTGGAAGGGCGAGCCCCGCACCGCCGAGAACGCGGCGATCGCCCGCGCCGGCAACATCCTGTTCGCGCTGAAAGACGATGGCGAGTTGGTGGTGGCGGATGGGAGCAATCCGAAGGCGTTCACGCCGCTGGGCCGGTATCAACTGTCAGACTCGGCGACCTGGGCCGCGCCGTCGATTTCTGGTAACCGGCTGTTCGTGAAGGCGCTGACGGCGCTGACGCTGTGGACGATCGACTAGAGCCGGCGATGCGGGTGGCAACAGCCGCAGATTTAAGATCACCACAGCCGCAGATTACCGATCACGGCAGCCGCAGATTTGTCCATCACGATAGCCACAGATTACCGACTACGGCAGCCGCAGATTTGCCGATCACGCCAGCCGCAAATCCCGCATGCGATAGACGCCGATTCAGGCCTCCTCGCTCAGCGCGAAGCGGCGGTACTCCAGAGATGGACGTCCGAAGTTAAGCAACAACGCGATCTGGTGGCCGCTGAGTGCCAGATAGTTCAGGACCTGCGCGTAATCGGCTGGCGCCGTGGCTGAACTGGCCTTGACTTCCACGATCACGCTGCCGAAACAAACGAAGTCCAGCTTGTAGAAGCCGTGGAGTCGTTGCCCTTTGTACTCGACCGAGCAAGGCACCTGGGTCACATAGGGAATCTTCCTGCGCGTGAACTCAAGGCCTAAGGCTTCGTAGTAGATCGCTTCGAGAAACCCCCTGCGCAGGACCCGGTGGACCTCCATCGCCGCACCAATGATTGCGAATGTTCGCTCGTCGTATCCGGGTTGTGGAGTGTTCATGCCACCCACAACATCCAATCGGCGTGCCACCGACGCACGATTGGATGTCCCTGTAGAGCGACAGTGATATTGACCCCCTTGCGACACTAATTCTGACCCCCTCCAGGAGGAGGGTTCGAATGGAGCAGGAGCAAGGAGTTCTGGTATCTCCGAGTGCGGAGGTACCGGTGGTCGAAGGCGAGATGGTGACCG